>NZ_JAVDVV010000008.1:0-185524 GCF_031457035.1 Methylobacterium sp. BE186 | reverse complement strand
CGCCCCCTTCACCGAGGTCCAGAAGGTCCTCTCCGCCTTCTCCGCCGCCTCCGGCCCCATCAGCGCCGCCGCCGCCACATACGCCTACACACGGTAAAGCCAGGGCGGCCGCGGGCCGGGCGTGGCAGCCCAGGCCTCGCAGCCCAGGCGTGCAGCCCAGGCGTCGCGGGTCCTTCGACCAAATCCCCCCTTGCCTTCCGGGGGGCGGGCGGCGTTTGCTGCGCGGGCGGGGTCGATCCACGACGGTCGGGTGTCGGATCCTCTCACGCGACGCTCGGGCGCCGGGGCCTCCCCCGGAGGCGGGGCGCTGCGTGAGGTGAGCCGGGCTGCGCCGGCCCGCGCGAAGGGGAGCGTCCGAGGCTGCTCGCGGGCGGCGCCGGGTGCTAGAAGAGGCCCGATGAGCATCAGACGCGTTGTCCTCTCGCTCGCCGCGGCGGCCGGCTTCTGCGCGCACGGGGCGTGCCCGGCCGCGGCGGAGATCGTGGTCGGGGTCGCGGTGCCGCGCTCCGGCGCCTACGTCGCGATCGGCGAGCAGGTCCTGCGCGGCATCGAGGCGGCCGCCCGCGACGCCAACGCTGCGGGCGGGCTGGACGGCGAGACCATCGTCCTCGACGTGCAGGACGATGCCTGCGATTCCAACAAGGCGACGGCGGTGGCCAACCACTTCGTGCAGTCGAAGGTGGGCCTCGTGGTCGGCCACGTCTGCTCGAACGCCTCGATCGCGGCCTCGGAGGTCTACGCGGCCAACGGCATCGTGATGATCACCGCGGCCTCGGTCGCCGCCAAGCTCACCGACCGCGGCCTTCCGACGATCTTCCGGGTCTGCGGGCGCGACGACGACCAGGCCCGGCTCTCGGCCACCGTGCTCGCCGAGCGCTTCCGGGACCGCAAGATCGCCCTCATCCAGGATCTCACCCCGGCCTCCCGGGGGCTCGCCGCCGCCACCAAGGACAACCTCAACCGGATCGGCATCAACGAGGCCCTGTCGGTGGCCTTCTCGCCGAGCGACGCCGACGATGCGGCGCTCGCCGACCGGCTCAAGGGCGCGGGCATCGACGTCGTCTATTACGGGGGCGACGCCGCCGAGATGGGCCGCCTCGTCCGGATCTCGGCCGAGCGGGCCTTCCGCCCGCAATGGTTCGGGACCTCCGCCATCGCCACGCAGGAATTCTCGAAGATCGCGGGGCCGGCGAGCAACGGCGTCCTGATGACCTTCTACCTCGACCCGAGCCGCCAGCCCGCCGCGGCCACCGTGGTCCAGGCCTTCAAGGCCGACGGCGTCGACCCGACAGGCTCCACGATCTACGGCTACGCCGCCCTCCAGGCACTGGTGGCGGCCGGCAACTTCGCCCATGCGAGCGACGCGCGGACCATCGCGGCGACGCTCCACCGGGAGCGCTTCGACCTCGTGCTCGGCTCGGTCGGCTTCGACGCCAAGGGCGACGTCACCGCCCAGGGCTACGTGCTCTACGTCTGGAAGGACGGCGCCTTCACGCCCGCGGGCAAATAGGCCTCTGGGCAAGTAGAGGCCCGCGGGCAAGCAGGCCGGCGCGGGCCGGGCGGGGGCGCGGGCGCCCTCAGCCCGCCCGCTGCGCGGCGTCGACCTCCGCCCCGCGGCCGAGGCCGCGCAGGAGGTCGGCGAGGTGGGGACGCACCGTGAGCTGGTGGGCGTGCAGGCGCCGCACCGCCTCGCTCAGGGTGCCGGAGCGGCCGAGCAGGTCGTCCGCGAAGCCGATCATCCGGGCGTTCGGCCAGGCGGGCTCGCGCAGGGCGTGGAGCCGCGCCACCAGCGCCCCGGCGCCGGCCCCCGGATCGGCCTGGGCGAAGAGGGCGAGGAGTGCGGCGGTCGAGCGCGACAGGCCGTAATGGCAGTGGACGAGGAGGTGGGCCGCCCCGCCGGTCTGCGCGCCGAAGGCGAGGATCGCGGCGACGTCGTCGCGCTCGGGCGGGGTCAGCCCCTCGCCCGGGCCGAGGCAATCGTGGAAGCGCAGCGTGGTGCGCCGGTGGGCGGGGAAGCGGCCGAAGATCTCGGGCTCCTCCGTGCCGGGATCGAGGAGCGACAGGACGTGGCTGACGCCGCGCTCGGCGTGGCCCGAGAGCTCTTCGAGGCCGCAGACGGTGTGGAGGGTGATGAGATCGGGCGTCACGCCCGCGCCGTAGCACGGGACGGGCGCGGTTTCGAGCGGGCCTCCGGCGTGATAGGGGCGGCTTCGGCCGCGCGGCCGAAGCGGCGGAGCCGGGGATCGGTTCGGCGGCGGAGCCGGGGATCGCTTCAGCGGCGGAGCCGGGGATCGTTTCGGCGCCGTCCCCGTTCGTGAACGGCGGCCGGGCCGACCGGCCTGCGACCCGAGAGACGAGTTCGAGCGAGACGTCATGGCCTCAGACCTGCCCCGGCCCTCCCTGCCGAGACGCGCCCTGCTCGCCGGCCTCGGCGGAGCCGCGGCGGCCCCGCTCGCCGCGCCCGCCCTGGCGCAGGCCGCGCCGGAGCTGCGCTGGCGGGTCGCCTCCGCCTACCCGAAGACCCTCGACATCCTGTTCGGCGCCTCCGAGACGCTCGGCCGCCTGGTCGGCGAGGCGACGGACGGGCGCTTCCAGATCAAGCCGCTCGCCGTCGGCGAGGCGGTGCCGGCCGAGGGCCTGATCGACGCCGTCGCCTCCGGCAGCCTCGAGATGGGGCACGCCCCCGCGACCCTCGCGGCGGCCAAGGACCCGACCTTCGCGCTCGCCACCGCCCTGCCCTTCGGTCTCAACGCCCGCGGCCAGAACGCGTGGTGGCACGCGGGCGGCGCCGCCGACCTCTTCTCCGAGGTCTTCGCCAAGCAGGGGCTGATGAGCCTGCCCGGCGGCAATACCGGGGCGCAGATGGGCGGCTGGTTCCGACGCGAGATCAAGACGGCCGCCGACCTCCAGGGCCTCAAGATCCGCATCGCCGGCCTCGGCGCGCAGGTCCTCGCCAAGTTCGGCGCGCAGCCGCAGGCGACGGCCGGCCCCGACATCTACGCGGCCCTCGAATCGAAGGCGCTCGACGCGGCCGAATGGATCGGCCCCTACGACGACGAGAAGCTCGGCCTGCAGAAGGTGGCGCCGATCTACCACTATCCCGGCTTCTGGGAGGGCGGCGCGATGCTGCATTTCTGGATCAATGCCGAGAAGTGGAAGGGGCTGCCCAAGACCTACCGGGCGGTGCTGCAGAGCGCGGCCGCCCAGGTCGGCGCGGAGGTCCAGGCGAAATACGACGCCCGCAACCCGGGGGCGCTGCGCCGGCTCGTGGCGGGCGGCGCGCAGCTGCGCCCCTTCCCGCAGGACGTGATGGAGGCGGCCCTCAAGCACGCCAACGACGTCTACGGCGAGATCGCGGGCAGGAACGCGGATTTCAAGCGGGTCTACGAGGCGATGAAGACTTTCCGGAACGAGGAGTATCTCTGGTTCCAGGTGGCCGAGTACACCTACGACAACTTCATGATCCGGGCGCGGGCGCGGGGCTGAGCCTCACGGCCCCGGCGGGCGCGCCGCCTCCGCCGCGTCGAGCCGCATATGCACGTCGTCGAGGCGCCGGTTCATGCGCCCGAGGCGTTCGATCACCCGCGCCTCGCGCTCGGACATCCCGTGGACGTCGCGACGCACGCCCTGCATCAGGCGCAGGATGAGGGTGTTGCCGGGGTCGGTGCTTCGTCGGCCATGCCGACAGGGTACGCCGAAGCGGCGGCGGCACCAGCAAACCGCAGGTTGAAAGAAAAAAGGCCACTCCCGAAGGAGCGGCCCGAAGTCTAGGGAGGAAACGCCCAAGGAGGGCAGCGGGACCGCGACGCCATCGCGATCTCGCAATGCACAATCTGAACCTTGCGCGCCGGATTGCAAGGGGATTGGGGCAGCAAGACTGTCGTTTGTCGTGCGCCCGCGCACATTGCCCTGGCTCTGTGTTCAAAATGTCGCATCGAGAGGAGGCAGGGTTTCGCCGGGTCTCGAGATCCCGTCGGCAAGTCCCGGCGCGATCAGGCTGCGCATCCGCGAAGATTCCGCGGGGTCCGACTGCTCGCGGGCACTCGGGAGGCCACCCCCGAGACCATGCGGCGCGCCCTAGGGACGGGCGGGCATCACGCCCTAGTTTGTCCGGGAAGCGACGGGGGCGGGCATGGCGATCCAGGCGGGGCGGGTACGGGTTCTCAAGGATGCGGAGCCGAGGGCGGGCGGGGCCTACGTGCTCTACCTCGTGCAGCAGGCCAATCGCGCCCGCTTCAACCCGGCGCTCGAACTCGCGGTCGAGGAGGCGAATCGGCTGGGCCTGCCGGTCGTCGCCTGTTTCGGCCTCCTCGACGGGGCGAGCGGCTTCCCGGAGGCCAATGCCCGCCACTACGCCTTCCTCCTGCAGGGCCTCGCCGACCTGAAGGCGGGGCTGGAGGCGCGCGGCATCGCCTTCGTGATGCGCAAGGCCTCGCCCGCCGAGATCGCGATCGAACTGGCCGCCAAGGCCGCCCTCCTCGTCCTCGACCGGGGCTATCTCGCGATCCAGAAGCGCTGGTACGGGGAGATCGTGGGCGCCGTCGACACCCGGATCCTGCAGGTCGAGGGCGACGTGGTGGTGCCCGTCGAGGTGGCCTCGGGCAAGCACGAATACGGCGCCCGCACCCTGCGGCCGAAGCTTCACAAGGTCTGGGAGACCTATCTCGAGCCCCTGCGCGCCCGGACGGTCGCCGTCCGCGCGGACGGTCTCGAGGTGGCGAGCGCGATCGATGGGGCGAGCGCGATCGACATGTCCGACCCGGACCGGGTCCTCGCCGGGATGAGCCTCGACCGCACGGTCGCGCCGGTGCGCCGCTTCCGAGGCGGCGAGAACGCGGCCCGGGCCCGCCTCAAGGCCTATCTCTCCGGGCCCTTCGCCGCCTACGGCACCGACCGGAACCGGCCGGAAGCGGGGGCAGCCTCGCATATGAGCCCCTACCTGCATTTCGGGCAGATCTCGCCCGTCGAGATCGCGCTCGCGGTGCGCGCGGCGAAGGCGGGCACCGCGGAGGACAAGCGTTCCTACCTGGAGGAGCTGATCGTCCGCCGGGAACTCGCGATGAACCACGTCTTCTACACCGAGCGCTACGATTCCTACGCGCACGCGGTCCCCGAATGGGCGCGCAGGACGCTGGCCGAGCAGGCCGGCGACCCGCGCCCCCGGACCTACACCGAGGAGGAGCTCGCGGAGGGGCGCACGCACGACGTCTACTGGAACGCGGCGCAGGCCGAGATGCGGGTGACGGGCTACATGCACAACCACCTGCGCATGTACTGGGGCAAGAAGATCCTCGAATGGTCCCCCTCCCCCGAGGAGGGCTTCGCGCGGACGCTGCGGCTCAACAACCGCTACTTCCTCGACGGCCGCGACCCGAATTCCTTCACCAACGTGGCCTGGGTCTACGGCCTGCACGACCGGCCCTGGGCCCGGCGCCGGATCTTCGGCACCGTGCGCTACCAGAGCGAGAACTCGCTGAAGAAAATCGACGCGAAGGCGTATCTGCGCGCGGTCGAGCGGCTCTGCGCGGCGGAAGCCGAAGGCTGAGCCGGTCCGGCCCGGCGGCCCCTGCGACCGCGGGGGCGATCCCGGGCGGGCCCGGGATCGGAGGTCGAGACGCGGGCGCCGCGCTCAGTCCTTGAGGTCGGCCGGGACCTTGCCGCCGTTCTCCTCCAGCTTCTTGATGACCTGCTTGTGCAGCCAGATGTTCATCGAGGCCGAGTCGTTCTTGTCGCCCGAATAGTGCAGCTCGTCGGCGAGCTGCTGGCGGGCGTGAAGGCTCGAATCGAGGTCGAGCAGCTTCATCAGGTCGACGATGGAGGTGCGCCAGTTCAGCTTCTGCGCGTTCTTGGAGGCCAGATCGTTGAGGACGGCCTCGACGTCGACCGGGCCGCCGGCCGGCGCCGCCGCGCCGCCGCCGCCGCCGGTCGTCGCCGTCGAGGCGGGCGCGCTCGACCCGGAGGCCGGCGCGCTCGAACCGCCGGCCGGGGCGCTCGGGGCGCCCGCGGCCTCCGCCGAACCTCCGCCGAACGGGTGCAGGATCTTGCTGACGATGCTGCCGATGAGGCTCATGGCATGACTCCCTGGATGTCTCGTGATCTCGGAGGATCGTGGGCCGCGTGCGGCGGCCGGTGGACAACGGCGGCCGGCTTGGCCGTGTTCCTCGGCTCTCAGCGCTGAAGCTGAAGCCCGGCGCCGAGCAGCGCCAGCCCGGCGACGAGGCACACCCCGCTCCACCGCTCCAGGGCCGGCGCGCGGGCCGGATACCGGAGCGAGGCCGCCGCGAGGGCGACGCCCGCCGCGAGGCACAGGAAGCTTGCGAGAACGATCACCCTGTCGCCTTGTCCTTGCCCACGTCCTTGCCGAGGAACGGGCCGGCCCTGCCCTGCGGGAAGCCGACGCGGCCCGGGCGCTCACGCCCGCCATCCCCTCGCTTCCGGCGGGCTTGGCCGAGATGATCCGCGCGGATCATCTCGACGGACATTGCACAGGCGAATCGCTCTGCGGGTTCAGATGTGCGGTGCATGGTCTTTGATCTGGTGATCCCACTGTCAAGACTGCCGCGTCCGGAGCTGAAGAGGCGCCTGAAACGGGGGCCGACCCGTTCGGGTTGCGGCTACACCATCAAACAACCTTTGGATGTAGCAGACGGGCCGCTCCCGGGACCGGGCAGGGAATTCACGCGGCCACAATGGTATTTGAAGTTTTGCCCGCCTGTGGCATGGGGACGACCCTATTCCCCGTCCGGATCACCGCATGCGCCTCCTCCCGGTCCTCAAGGCATGCCTCACGGCCGCCGCCCTCCTCGTCGCCGGCCCGGCCCTCGCGCAGAACACCCCCGTCCCCGTGCGCATCGGCGTGATCCCGGTCGTCGGCGCCGCCCCCGTCTTCGTGGCGAACGGCGAGGGCTGGCTCAAGGAGGCGGGCCTCGCGCCGAGCTTCACCACCTTCGAATCCGGCCCGAACATGATCCAGGCGCTGGCCTCGGGCACGATCGACGTCTACGTCGCCGGCATCGCGCCCCTCGCCGTCGCCCGCTCGAAGAACATCGACGTGCGCGTCGTCGCCGCGACCGCGATCGAGGAGATGGTCTTCGTCGCCGGCCCCAAGCTCGCCCCCTACTTCCAGGACGGGGCGAGCAAGGCCGAGGCGTTCAAGGCCTTCCGCGCCAAGGAGGGCCGCGCCGCCCGCCTCGCGACGCAGCCCCCGGGCTCGGTGCCGAACACGACCCTGCAGCACTGGCTCTGGCAGGTCACCAAGACCGACAAGGCCGATGCCGAGATCGTGGCGATGGGCATCGACGCGACCCAGCAGGCGCTGCTCGCCGGCGCCGTCGACGGCGCCTCGATCCGCGAGCCGGCGCTGACCATCGTGCAGACCCGCAACCCGGCCATGAAGCTCGTGGCGACGGGGGGCGAGATGTTCCCCGACCAGCCGGGCACCGTCGTCGGCGTGTTCGGCGCCTTCGCGGACAAGAACCCGCAGGCCGTCGAGGGGCTCGTCAAGGCCGTGGTCAAGGCGACCGAGCTGCTCAAGACGGATCCCGCCCGCGCGGCCGTGCCCGTCGAGCAGGCGCTCGGCAAGGGCATCACCGACGTCGCCACGATCCAGAAGGCGCTCACCTCCCCCGCCTCCCGCTTCACGGCGGACCCGCGGGCCATCATCGAGGCGACGAAGAAGATGCAGGCCTATCAGGTCAGCATCGGCACCCTCGACAAGGACATCCCCGTCGACGGCCTGTTCGTGTCGAGCTTCTACGAGAAGGCGACGCGGCGCTGACCCGGCGCCCGGCGCCCTCCCCGAAGCCCGCCCCGACGCGCAAGCCATGAGTCTGGTCCGCTCGACCCTGCTCGCCGCCGCCGGCCTCGCCGCCTTCCTGCTGTTCTGGGAGGCGATGCCCCGGCTCGGGCTGATCAACCCCGCCTTCCTGCCGCCGCCGAGCACGATCCCGCCCGCCTTCCTGCGCGAGGTCTCCCTCGGGATCTGGCCGGAGGCGGTGCTGTCGAGCCTGAGCCACTACGTGGCGGGCCTCGCCGCGGGGGCGGGGGCCGGCGTCGGCCTCGGGCTCCTCAGCGGCATGTCGCGCAGCTTCGAGGCCTTCACCGCCTGGATCGTGCGGCTGCTGCGCCCGATCCCCGGCCTCGCCTGGGTGCCCTTCGCGATCATCTGGTTCGGGGTGCAGCCCTCGGCCGCCGTGTTCATCATCGCGATCGGCGTGTTCTGGATCGTGTTCTTCGCGACGCAAGGGGCGGTGCGGGGCGTCGACCGCGACCTGATCGAGGTGGCGCAGGCCTTCGGCTTCCGCTCGCCCCTGGCGCGGCTCGCCAAGATCCTGCTCCCCGCCGCCACCCCCGGCATCCTCGTCGGCCTGCGCACGGCGCTCGGCCAAGCCTGGATGGCGGTGGTGGCCGCCGAGATCTTCGGCGTGCCCGGCGTCGGCCAGCGCATGATGCAGGCGTCGAGCCTCCTCTCCACCGACATCGTGGTCGTCTACATGCTCACCATGGCCGCCCTCTACGGCCTCTTCGATTCCGCCTTCGTGGCGCTGCAGGGCTGGCTCCTGCGCTGGCGGGCGTGACGGCGATGGGCGACGCGATCATCGACATCCGGGCCCTGAGCCTCGCCTACGAGCGCGGGGGGCAGCGCAACGTCATCCTGTCGAATCTCGACCTCAGCATCGCGCGGGGCGAGTTCCTGGTGATCGTCGGCGAGTCCGGTGTCGGCAAGTCGACGCTCCTGCGGGTGCTGATCGGCCTCGCCCGGCCGAGCTCCGGCAAGGTCCGGCTCGACACGAGGCCCGGCTGCCGCACGCCGATGGCCCTCGTGTTCCAGGATGCGCGGCTCCTGCCCTGGCGGCGGGTGATCGACAACGTCGCCTTCGGCCTCGAAGGCTCGGGCCTCTCGAAGGCGGAGCGCCGCGCCAGGGCCGCCGAGATGCTGGCCCTCGTCGGCCTCGGCGACCTCGCGCGGCGCTGGCCGCACCAGCTCTCCGGCGGCCAGCGCCAGCGCGTCGCCATCGCCCGGGCGCTCGCGGTCGAGCCGGACGTCCTGCTGATGGACGAGCCGTTCTCGGCCCTCGACAGCTTCACCCGCGAGGGGCTCCAGGACGAGCTGCAGCGGATCAAGGCGCAGACCGGCAAGACGGTCCTGTTCGTCACCCACGACATCGACGAGGCGGTCACCCTCGCCGACCGGGTCGTCGTCCTCGCCGGCAGCCCGGGGCGGGTCGCGGCGGAGGTGCGGATTGACGTGCCCCGCCCGCGCCAGCGCCGCGACGCCGCGCTGCTCGAAGCCGCCCGCAGCCTGAGGGGGGAATTGTCCCGGCGCTCCGCCGACCTGTGAGCCGGGACCCGCTCAGACCTCGCTGAAGGCCTGGACCAGGGCGAGGCAGCGCCGGCGCAGGTCGGGATCGGAGATGCGGTGGAAGGCGGAGATCAGGGCCGCGCATTCCGCCTTGGACGGCTCGCTGCCGCAGGCGGCTGCGCCCGCCTCGTAGAGGTCGACGAGCGACAGTTCGAGCGTCTCGGCGATGCGGCGGAGCACCCGCTCCCGCTCCGAGACGGCGGCCGGTAGGGACAGCCTGGGCATGGCGCCCGCATCCGTCATCGTGATCCCCCGATCTTCCCTGACGCCAGGGTTGCACGCGTGCCCGCGATGAACGCTCCGGTCAATGGGTTGCGCGCGATCAACTTTCCTTGATCGCGCGCTCCGCAGGCCGGACGGGGATCACACCGTCCGGAACAGGACGAAGGCGCCTCCCGCGAGCACGCCCGCCCCGAGCAGGCGCCGCCAGGGATTGACGCCGCGCAGCACCTCGTCGCCGGCCCAGACCGCGAGGCAGGCGGCCGCGACGAGGCGCAGCGTGGCGCCGCCTGCCCCGTCCGGCCCGAGGAGATGCGCCGCCGCGCTCGACCCGGCGAAGAGCCAGAGCGGCAGGTTCGGCCATTGCGCGACGGTGATCCGGCCCGTGCGCCGGTCGCGGAAGAGCCAGTCGAGGAGGCGGCGCAGGGTTCGTCGGGCTCCCTAGGCGCCCTCGGCCTGGCGGATCGGCGCGCAGATCTGCGGGCTGACCTTGTCGAGATGGACGCAGGCATTGTCGCGGTACCACGCGCGCAATTGCGGCTGCGAGGGCGCCACGTACATGGCGACGAGGACGAAGCCTGCCGCGATCAGGATGAGGAGGAGGAGAAGGTTGCGCATGGGCGACTCCGCGTGGACAGACCCCCCTAACCGCACGCAGCTGAACAATACCAGACCGCGCGGGCGCGGGCCGAGCAGGCCGCTCGCGAAACGGCCCGCCTTCTCGGGAGAAGGCGGGCCGTGTCGGCCTTGGGAAGGCGAATCGGTTGTTGAGACCTGAAGCGAAACGGCCCGGAACCGCGAAGGTTCCCCGCCATGACGGTGATTCGCGTTAACGGCGCGGCCCATCTCGGCGAAGCGTTAACACCGCGTCAACGCTGATGTGGGGATTGTCTGTGAAACCGGGCGGATCGTGACGATTCACACTGCGGAACGCCGCCGGATCCGCGACCTTCGATCCCGTCCCGCATGACGCGGGGGCGTTGCGGACGAGGATGCGATGAGCGAGCGGATCGAAGACCTGAAGTTCATCATGACGCTCGCCGTCGTAGTCCTGTGCGGCAGCGGCCTCGGCGCGCTCCTGCGCTGACCCCTTCCCTCGCGGACCTTTCCCTCGCGACCTCTGCCTCGGGACCCGGCCCTCACGCCGCCGCGGGCACCGCCGGACGGGTTTCGGGCATGTCCGGGTAGGCCCGGCGCAGGGCGTCGCGCGCTTCCGACGGGGCTTTCGGCGCGTCGTCGGAGGCTGCGGGCGCGACCTGCTCCCGGACGGGAGGCGGCGGGACGGGAAGGCTGCGCGGCGCCTGCCGGACCGGGTGGCCGGAGCGCAGGAACCCTTTCAGCTCCGCGGCCTTGGCGCTCCGCTCGGCCCGCAGCAGCAGCAATCCGAAGGCGAGCGTGATCAGTCCGGCCGTCTCCAGAGCGGTCGCGATCACGTATCCCGGGGCCATGGCTTCCCATCCGAGTCGCGCCGCCGGAGGGGTGGCGTCGCAACCCCCGGTTTCGATCCCAATGGTTAGTGAACGCTTAACCGTCCGGCGCCGTACGGGGGCGGGTCCCGGAACGGGACGCCCCCTCCCCGCCCGCCGTTGAGGAAGCCTTGACCGATGCGCCGAGCCGTCCCGGCTCGCGCGCGCTCAGGCGATTCGCCCGGGATCCTCCGGGAGCGGCACCTCCAGCCGGCAGGCGAACCCGCCCGGCGCGAAGGCGAGGGCGGTGCGCGCCCCGATCTCGTCCGGCAGCACCCGCTCCAGCAAGGTCGTGCCGAAGCCCGCGCGGGCGGGCGGGCGGACGGGCTGCCCCGCCCCGGCCTCGACCCAGCGCAGGATCAGGCGCGGCGCCCCGCTCCGGCGCTCCACGCGCCAGCGCACCGAGATCGTCCCGGCCGCCTCGGCGAGCGCCCCGAACGAGACCGCGTTGGCCGTGAGTTCGTGGATCGCGAGGCCGAGGAGCTCGGCGGCCCGGCCGCGCAGGGTGACCTCCGGCCCCGCGATGCGGACGCGGCCGCGCTCGGACGCCTCGAAGGCGGAGAGCTCCTCGCCGACGATGTGGGCGAGGCCGAGCCCCGGCCGGCTCTGCAGGGCCGCGACCTTGAGGCGGCCCGCCGCCCGAAGGCGGTCGTCGAGATGCAGCACGAGTTCGTCCGCGGCCTCCGCGGTGTCGGCCGTGCGGCGCACGATCGAGCGCACCAGCCCCAGGGTGGCACGGACCTCCCGCACCGCCAGTGCCCGCGCGGCCTCGGTTCCCTCCGCCTCGGCCCGTCGCGCGAGGGCCGCCTCGGCCTGCGCTTCGAGGTCGTGCAGGCGGCGGTGGGGATCCGGCTCGACATAGCCCTCGGGCCCGACCTCCCGCTGCAGGGAGATCCAGTGGGTCAGGGCGCCGGCCTCGTCGCGCAGCGGCGTGATGTGCCAGTGCAGGATGTAGGGCGTCCCGTCCCGGCGGTAATTCGTCGTCGTGCCCTCGAACGCCTCCCGCCGGGCGAGCTCGGCGCGCAGCCGGTCGAGCGCGGCGCGATCCGTCAGGGGGCCCTGCAGGATGCGCGGGCTCCGGCCCGCCACCTCCTGCTCCGGATAGCCCGTCAGGCGGGTGAAGGCCGGGTTGACGTAGGCGATGACCGGCCCCGGCGGCTCGAGCGCGGCGGTGGTGATGACGACCGCCTCGCCGATGGAGTCCAGCGCAGTCCTGAAAAGCGAGGAGCAAAATTTGTAGTTGTCGCCATGGCTGCTGCCAGTATTCGGCATGCCAGAAACGGAAGGCATCTCGAACCACGCCCTGTCGTGTGCGTTGCGGCGACGCTTCGGCGCCGGGAATTGGGTCGCGTGCCGACGATCGGCGGCCACTCTAGCAAACTCGTGCCTCAGCGCGTGCATGAATTCTTGCATCCGCACAAGTGCTGTTCCGATTCGCACGCAGGGCTCGCGCGGGCGGGCGCGGCCGTGGCGCGCGATCCTGGCGCGCGATCCTGGCGCGCGATCCTGGCGCGCGATCCTGGCGCGCGATCCTGTCCCACCGGGGCGGGGCCGTCTAAGCTCGGCCGCACCCTCGCGAGGAACCCGCCCCATGAAGGCCCGTCGGCCCGCCATCCTGTTCGTCTGCCTCGGCAACATCTGCCGCTCCCCGCTGGCGGAGGCCGCCTTCCGCGCCGAGGCGGCGCGGGCCGGGCTCGACGCGGAGGCGGATTCCGCCGGGACCGGCGACTGGCACGTCGGCAAGCCGCCGGACCGGCGCGCCCAGGCGGTGGCGCGGCGCCACGGGGCCGACATTTCCGGCTACCGGGCGCGGCAGGTGGGCGCGGAGGATTTCGCGCGCTTCACGCACGTCGTCGCCCTCGACCCGGACAATCTCGCGGCGCTGGAGCGGATGCGGCCGGACGGGGGCGCCGCGCTCTCGCTCCTCCTCGACCACGTCCCGGGGCGGGCCGGCGAGGCCGTGGCCGATCCCTATTACGAGGCGGACGCGGCCTTCGACGTCGCCTGGGCCGATGTGAGCGCGGGGGCGCGCGCCCTCGTGGCGCGGCTCGCGCGGCGGTGACCGGGCTCGCCGAGATCGGGGCGGACCTCCTCGGCGGCCGGCTTGCCGGGACGCGGGCGATGAATGGCGGCCAGCTCTCGCGCCTCGTCGGCATCGTCCTCGCGGACGGGCGCGAGGCCGTCGTGAAGGACGGGCCGGACCCGCTCGCGGAGGCGGCGATGCTGCGGGCCATCGCGGCGAGCGGGGCGCCCGCCCCCCGCATCCTCGCCGCGGATGCGCGCGCCCTCGTGATGGAGCGCCTGCCGGCGGATGCGGGCTCCGGCGCGGATGCGGGCTCCGGCGCGGATGCGGATCTCGGCCGCGCCGTGGCGAGGCTCCACGCCGCGACGGGGGCGCGCTACGGCTGGGACCGGGACTACGCCTTCGGCCCCGTCGCGATCCCGAACGGCGCGAGCGCGGACTGGCCCGCCTTCTTCGCCGAGCGCCGCCTCGCCCCCCACCTGCCCCATCTCGAGCCCGGCCTCGCCCGCCGGGTCGAGGCGCTCGCCGCCGCCCTGCCCGCGCGGCTGCCCGCGCGCCCGCGCCCGGCCCTGCTCCACGGCGACCTCTGGAGCGGCAACGTGCTCCGGCACGGCGCCCGCGTCACCGGCCTGATCGACCCGGCCTGCCATTACGGGCATGCGGAGGTCGACCTCGCCATGCTGGCCCTGTTCGGCGGCCCCGGCCCCGCCTTCCGCGCGGCCTACGGCCCGGCCGAGCCGGGCTTCGCGGAGCGGGTGCCGATCTACCAGCTCTGGCCGGCCCTGGTGCATCTGCGGCTGTTCGGATCCGGCTACCGGAGCCTCGTGGAGGCGCGGCTCGCGGCGGCCGGAGCCTGAATCCGGCTCTGTGAACCCGCGCACAGTCCGCGGCCCCGTCCTGCGCTTCACTGCCCGTCTCGCACAGGCACAGGTGACGCCATGTCCAACGCCCACGCCCAGCTCATCGCCGCCCTCCGCCTCCTCGTCGCCGCGGGCGACGACCCGCGGGCGCTCGTCGACCGGGCCATCGAGGACATCGAGGCCGAGGCGCCCGGGCGCCGGCCCGCCTCCGAGGCGCCGGGACCCTACGCGCCGCACGCGTGGTCGATCTACGCCGAGCGCGCGCATTGACGGCGCCGCCGATCCGCCGCGCGAGGCCCGCGACCGAACGCTCCCCGCTCCGCGGGCGTTAGCTCAGGGCCGCCCCGCGAGGCGGCCCCGAGAAGACGCGAGAGGAGATCCCGATGAGGACGTTTGCGATCGCCGTCGCCGGCACCCTGATCCTCGGCAGCGCCGCCTGGGCGGCGGACAATACCGGCCCATCCGGCGGGTCGGGCCGCGCGCCCGGTCACGAGATGGGCAAGCAGGACGGCAAGATGCAGGGGCCGCCGAACGCCGCGGGCTACAAGCGCGACGACGCGACCGGCTCGACGGGCACGGCCGGCTCGACGGGCACGGCCGGCTCGACGGGAATGAGCCGCTCGGGCACCTCGAACAGCACCGGCGCGACCGATGCGGGCTCCGGCGCGTCGGCCGGCGCGCGGGGCGGGTCCGGAAGCCGCTGATCCCGGCAGGCCCGGAGCGATCCGGGCCTTTCACCCGATCCTTGCACCTCAGCCTTGCACCCGAGCCTTTCACGCGAGCCCTGCACCCTAGTTTTTCACCTCACGGTTTCACTGGGGCCGTTCGCCCAGCAGGCCCCGTTCGCGCGCCTCAGGCCGCGGGCCGGGGATGGGCGCGCAGGCCGAGGAGGTCCGCCACCCTCTCGACCTCCCGGATGTCGGCGACGGGCTCGCCCGCCTCGAGGGCCCTGACGATGTCGGGCTCGACATCGGCCAGCCGCGCCAGGTCCCCGACGGCGAGGGCGAGCCGCCGGCGGGCGGCGCGGACCACGTCGGGCGAGAGGTTCGGGCTGAGAGGGAGGTTCCGGATGGACGCCATCCGGCGGGTACGGTCGCGCACGCGCCCCGGTTTCGCGGCCGCACGAAAAATCCTAGATTGCGGCACGCCAACACGAACTCGCAGGAGTTGCTTCCTGGCATGAAGAAGCCCGCCGCGGCCGGGGGCCGGGCGGGCTGCGGTGCGGGTCGCCTCAGTAGCCGTAATAGTACGGGTACGGGCGCCGGTAGCGGTAGCCGTAGGGGCCGCCATCATACCCCACCGGCGCGTAGCCGTAGGCCGGGTACCCGTAGCCGTAGGCGGGATAGCCGTAGCCGAGGCCGTAGCCCGCCGCGAGGCCGAGCCCCAGGCCGAGACCGACGCCGCCGTAGCCGAAGCCGCGCCGGTAGCCGTAACCGCCGCGGAAGCCGCCGTAGCGGGCGCCGACGAAGCCGCCGCGGTATCCGCCGAAGCCGCCGCGATATCCACCGAAGCCGCCGCGATATCCGCCGAAACCGCCGTGGAAGCCCGGGCCGCCGAACGGCCGCGCATCGGCGCTGACCGGCGCGAAGGCGAGAGCGGCCGCGAGAGCCGAGGAGGCGAGAGCGAAACGTTTGACCAAGATCATCTCCAAATCAACGATGAGCCTGCTTAACGCCTCGTAATCGTTCCATGTTCTCTCGCCCCGGGGTGCAAAATTGACGCAGAAATTTATCCGAATGTTTCTCTTGGTAGATTGATACGGGAGAGCTGATCTTTCCGCGCCAATCGGCTGTTGGGCTGTGCAGTCCGCGGCCGCCGCGCGGGCCGCTCTCGACCTGCGAATGCTCCGGCGAGGCCCCGGCTGCCGAGGCCCTTAGCCGGGCGCAGGGTGTCGGGGGCCTTCGCGCCCCTACCGGCCGGCCGCGCCGCGCCGCGCCGCGCCGCGCCGGCCGTCCGCCAGCGTCGACCGCGCCGTCTCGATGGCGATGGACACGGCCGACATCGTGCGGGCGTCGGGCTCGCGCGCGCGGGCGAAGCGCACGGCGTCGGCCGCGAGGGCGTCGACCTCCGCCGTGAGGGCCTCGATCTGCGCCGGATCCCGGGCGGCGCGGGCGAGCCCGATCACCTCGATCAGCCGGTCCACGATCTCGTCGATGCGCTCCCGGCGCAGCCCGGCCAGGCGCTGGCGGATCCAGGCCAGGACCGAGACGAGGCCGCCGGCCAGCGCGCCGAGGAGGTAGAGCGTGTCGCCGTAGCGGTCGACGAGGCCGTGCTGCTCGCGCTCGTAATAGTCGATCGCGCCGGGATGGATCGGGATGCGCGCGCTCGTGGCCGCCGCCGTCGTGTCGTAGGCCGGGGCCTGGACGTACTCGGCGGCGTCCGTCGCCCGTGCGGCGGCGGTGCGCTTCTCGAAGAGCTGCTGGGTCACGTCGGCCGCCACGACGCGGCTCAAGGAGGCGCGCGCCATCAGCCGGTAGGAGGCGCCGACCGTCTTGACGTCGTCGGCCGGCAGCTTCGGGTCGCCCCCGAACAGGCCGCCCGGCACGGTCACCGACTGGAGCCGGGGGAAGCGCTCGATCACGGCCCCGTCATCCTCGACCGCGACGAACTCGACCCGGCCGTTGCGGGCGACCGAGCGCACGGCCCCGACGAGGGCGAGGGCCTTGGGGGCGGAGGGCGCGATGATGCTGACGAAGGCGTCGATGCGCCGCTCCCGGAAGGCGGCGGCGACCGCCTCCTGGTTGACGGGGACGAGGTGGACGGCCCGCTCGCGCGAGGCGGCGCCCCCCGCCTCCGCCGTCTCCAGGGCGAGGCCGTAATAGCCGAGGATGTTGCGCAGCAGCGAGAGGTCGGCGTCCCGGTGCGCGGCGATGCCGAGCCGCTTGCCGGCGAGCTTCGGGAAGCCCTTGACGGGGGCTTGGTCCGGCGAGGCGATGACCATCGCCTGGTCGCGCAGGATGGCGAGGGTCAGCCCGTTCGTCGGCAGCAGCACGTCGGGCCGGACCACGGCGAGGTCGGCGCGGCCGTCCTGCAGCGCGGCGGCGCTCTCGCGCACGTCGTCGAAGGGCAGGATCCTCAGGCGGACGCCCTCGCCCCCGGCCTCGAGGGCGTCGGCATAGGCCTTGATCAGCTCCGGCTCGGTCCCGTCGCGCGGGGCGACCGCGATCGTCAGCACCGTCGCCTGCAGCAGGTACCAGGCCGCGCCCGCGCCCGCCGCCAGGGCGATGGCCGCCGCGAGGAGGAGCGTCTCCTTGCGCAGGAGCCAGGCGAGCCCGGTCCGCATCGCCCCGGCCCTCAGACCAGGGAGATGAGGACGATGCCCGCCACCATCAGGGCGGCCCCGCCGAGGCGCCGGGGGCCCGCCCGCACCTGCCGCATGCCGAGCCAGCCGAAATGGTCGAGCGCCACCGAGGTCAGGAGGTTGGCGGTGATCAGGAGGCCGTTGAAGGCGCCCGCGCCGACCGTGTCCACGAACAGGAGGCCGGCGAACACCGCCACGGCGCCGGTCAGGCCGGCGAGCGGCATCCACCAGCGCATCCCGGACACGTCCTCCCGCGTCGGCAGCGGCGCCGGGCGGATCAGGAATACGAAGGCGAAGGCGAAGACCACGGGCAGGAAGGACACGGTCGCCGCGAGCCAGGGGTTGACGAGGGCGCCGCGCAGCTGCGCGTTCCAGACGACGCCGATGGCCTGGAGGGCGCCCGCGACGACGATGAAGGGATAGAGGAGCTTCGGGTCGAGGCCGTGGCCCGCGCCCCGCTCCTGGCCCTGCTCTCGGCCCCTCTCCTGGCCCGCCTCCGGCGCGACGCGGGCGATGAAGGACACGCCGACGGCCATCAGCAGCCCGCCGAGCCAGGGCATCGGCTTGAAGCCGGCGGCCGGCAGCCCGAACAGGCCGAGGGCGTCCATCGCGAGCGAGGTCAGGATGTTGGCCGTCAGCGTCAGCCCGTTGAACGGCCCGGCCCCGACCTTGTCGACGAGGGCGAGGCCGCCGAACACCGCCACCGCGCCGGCCGCGCCGCCGAGCGGCGCGTACCAGGGCATCCGGCCGAGGGTGTCGAGGCCGGGCAGCGGCACCGGCATCACGAGGAACAGCGTCGCGAAGACGAAGACGATCGGCAGGAACGAGACCATGGCGGCCAGGAACGGGTTGACGAGGCGCCCGCGCAACTGGGCGTTCATGGAATTGCCGAGCGCCTGGAGGGCGCCCGCCACGAGGATGAAGGGGTAGAGCAGGGCTGCGTTCACGGCGGGCGCGCCTCCGGGCCGGGCAGGGATCAGGCGGGGATCAGGCGAGGATCAGGGCCGCGAGCGCCAGGGCGAGGGCCGGCGGCATCACGACGAGCCCGAGCTTCAGGAAGGCCCAGGCCGACACGTCCTCGCCCTCGCGCCGGATCGCGGTGAGCCAGAGGATCGTCGCCAGCGAGCCCGTCACCGACAGGTTCGGCCCGAGGTCGACCCCGATCAGGATCGCGCCCGCCACCGTCTGGGGGACCCCGGCGGCCTGGACGGAGGCGCCCGCGAGCAGGCCGGCCGGCAGGTTGTTCACGAGGTTCGAGCCGAGGGCGACGAGGGCGCCGCCGGCCCAGGCGGTGGCGGCGGGGTCGCCCTGCGCGGCGCGCTTCAGGAGGTCGGCGAGCATCCGCAGGATGCCCGTCTTCTCCAGGGCCTCGACGAGGACGAAGAGCCCGGCCACCAGCGGCAGCACGCTCCAGGACACGTCCCTCACGACCGCGACGAGGCCGCCGCGGTTGATCAGCAGGACGAGGAGCGTGGTGGCGAGGCCCGCGACGAAGGTCGGCAGGCCGAGGTCGATCCCGGCCGCCGAGGCGCCGATCAGCGCCGCGCCGGTGGCGACGATGCCCGCGCCCGCGAGCCGGCCGCCGAGCCGGAGGGCCGGCGTCTCGACCTCGGTCGCGACCCTCTGCCCGCGCAGCCGGGCGTTCTGCGTCAGGCGGAGCGCGACGTAGGTCGCCGTGATCGCCAGGATCGAGGGCAGCGTGAAGGTCGCGAGCCACTGGCCCAGCGGCGGCATGTGCTCGGCGAAGACCACGAGGTTGGCCGGGTTCGAGATCGGCAGCACGAAGCTCGCCGCGTTGGCGATGAAGGCGCAGATGAACAGGTAGGGCAGCGGCTCCTCGACGCCGGCCGCCTTGGTCGCGGCGAAGACGGCCGGCGTCAGCACGACGGCGCAGGCGTCGTTCGACAGGAAGACCGTCACCACCGTGCCCACGACGTAGACGAGCAGGAACAGCCGCGTCGCCGAGCCCTTCGCGGCCCGCACCGCGTGGGCGGCGAGCCAGTCGAACAGGCCCTCCTTCCGGGCGATCTCCGAGAGCAGCATCATGCCCACGAGGAACAGGTAGACGTCCGTGCCCTTGGCGACGCCTTCCAGCGCCACCTGCCAGGGCATCAGGCCGAGCACGACGAGGAGGAGCGCCCCCGTCACCGCCCAGATCGCCTCCGGCCAGGAGAAGGGTCGCAGGATCACGCCGAGCGTCGCCAGGGCGGCGATGGTCCAGGTCGCGAGGTTGAGGGGAAGCCCCAGGGCGGCAGCCACGATCGTCGTCTCTCGTCGTCAGGGTGGGGACGGCCGGTTAGCACCGGCGGCGGGGTTCGGGCAGGCGCCCCTCACCATTTGCGGCCGGCCCGGTTGGGGCCGAGCTGGTCGCCGCGCACGCCCTTGGCGAGCCAGGGGCCGATCCGGAAGGCGTCGCTTCCCGGCCTGAGCGGCAGGGCCGGCTCCTCCGGGGGCGCCGTGTCCCGGGTCCCTGCCGGGAGGGGCGGCGGCTCGATCGCGTCGGTGTCGACGAAGTCCGGCCCGTGCCCGGGCCAGCGGGGATCCACCGCCTCGACCTGGAGGTTGCGCGCGCCGGCCGGCCACGCGATCCAGCCTTCGAAGCAGCGCGCCGAGACGCGGGCCATCGGGGTCCAGGCGCCCCGGTCGGCGCGGCAATGGCAGGAGGCGGGCTCCCGGTCGGAGAGGACGAGGGCGCGCACGCGGATCCGCCCGCGCGCGTCGCGGACGAGGCCGGCCGTCTCCTCGCTCGCCGGCCGCGCCGCGAGGCGCCGGTCGGCGGGGCTGGTGATGAGGACGAAGGGCGGCGCCCGGTCGAGCGCCCGGAAGCGCCAGCTCGTCACGGGGCCGTCGATGACCGCGACCGCGTAGCCGACCGAGCCGTCCTCGTTCTGGCCGACGGAGCGGGCCGCCGCGTAGAGGCTGCGCCCGTCATGGGCCAGCTCGTTGTAGTGGGTGTGGCCCATCTCCACGAGGCGTACGCGCCCGTTCCAGATCAGGCCGGCCACGTCGAGCCGCTCGTCCGGCTCGCGCAGGTCGTCCGGATAGGCGTGCATGAAGATCGCGCAGGGCCTGCCGGCCGCCGCCGCGGCGGTGATCTCCTCCGAGAGCCAGAGCGCCTGCGGCCGGCCGAGGCGGAAGTCGAGGCCGATGCCCTTGCGGCCGAAGCCGGCGCTGACGACGTCCACGAACAGGCAGCGCACGCCCGAGACCGTCTCGGCGGAGTAGAATTGCGCGACCTCCCGCTCGGCCTCGGGCTGCGGCAGGCGGTTGAGGACGGCCGCGTGGCCCCCGCCGCGCGGGCTTCCCGCGACCGCGCGGAACAGGTCGTGGAAGGCGTCGATCGAGCCGTGCTGGCGGTCGTGGTCGCCGGGGATCAGGCGGATGGGGAGATCCGGGTGGCGGGCGAGCGCCGCGCGCAGGATCGCGTATTGGCGCGCCGTCCCGTCCTCGGCGATGTCGCCGGGCAGGTAGACGAAGTCGAAGGCCGCCCGCGGCGCGAGCCCGGCGATCTGGTCGAGGATCGCGGCGAGGTCGCGCGCATTGGCCTCGCCCCGGCCCGTCAGGTGCAGGTCGCCGACATGCAGGACGACGAAGGGCTCGCCCCCGCCTCCCCGCGCGGCGCTCTCTCCGGGCGCCGCCATCTCAGGCGCCGCGCGCCCGCGCGGCCGGCGCGCGGCCCGTATTCCCCGGGCGGATGGTCTCAGCGTGCATCGGGCCGTGCTCCGTGACGAATCGTCCCCGTGGGGGGACGCGGCGGCGTCCCCGCGGGCCGCCGCCGCTCAAGTTTCACTACTGGTTGAGGTTCCTGGATAATCCATCACGAACCAGTGATGATGCGAAAGGGACTGAATAAGCTCTCGCCAGTTGCGAGTTTCGCAAGTCATCAACCTGTAGTTTTATGCGTCCGCCTCAGAGCAGCGGCCGCTCCCGGATGCGCCCGTCGAAGCCGACATGGAGCAGCCGCTCCCGCCCGTCCGGCCCCTTGGCCGCGACCTCCCAGTGACGCGGGCCGCGGCCCGTGATCCGCACGTCCCCGTAGCCGGCCTTCTCGACGCTGGCCGTCAGCGCCGGAACGTCCGGCCGCGGGCCGAGCCCGGCCTTGTCGCGGACCCAGTCGAGGCTGCCGGGCGGCGGGCCGCCGGCCCGGCCGAAGAGGACGGGCGTGCCGTCCGCGCGGGTGATGAGCGCGGCGTGCAGGAAGCCCGTCTCGAACCGGCCCTGGACGGTGACGGTCTCGCCCTTGGCGACCAGCGTGCCGTCCTCGCCCGCGCGCCCGGTCTCGACGAGCGCCCGGCCGGTGCCGTCCTGGAGGACGAACTTGTTGCCGAAGATCTCGGCGACCTCGCCCCTGACCGCGATGGCCCCTGACGGGGCGAGGTCCGAGATGGCGCCCGGCGCGACCGGGGTGGGCGCGACCGCCGGCCCGGGCTGGGCCAGGGAGAGGCCCACGGCGCCGAGGGCGAGCGGCGCGGCGATGGCGCCGACCACGAGGCCGCGGCGGTGCCGGCGCCGCAGGTCCGGGCTCTGCTTCGGGCTCTGCTCCGGGCTCTGCGCCGCGCTCGGCGCGGGGCTCGGGACCGGCCGGGCCGTGCCGTCGATGATCGTCTCGTCGCTCATGATGTCCTGTCCTGAAGCGCGTTGCCCCTGTCGGGATGCCGGGTTTCTAGGACGGGGGCCGAAACTCACGCTGAACCGCTTCGTTCAGGTTCGGTTAAACGGCGCCGGCTAGGCGCGCCCCTGTGACGGACGGTCCTCGCATGAGGATCCTGCGATCGAGGATCCCGCGATGAAGATCCTGCTGGTGGAGGACGACGCGGCCCTCGCCGCTGAACTGGCCCGGGCGCTGCGCGCGGAGGGCTTCGCGCTCGATCTCGCCCGCAACGGCGTCGATGCCGGCCATCTCGGCGAGACGGAGGCCTACGACGCGGTCGTGCTCGATCTCGGCCTGCCCGGGCGCGACGGCGTCTCGGTGCTCAGGGGCTGGCGCGAGGCGGGCCGCACGATGCCCGTCCTCGTCCTGACGGCCCGCGACGGCTGGAGCGACAAGGTCTCCGGCTTCAAGGCCGGCGCCGACGACTACCTCGTGAAGCCGGTCCGGGTGGAGGAGCTCGTGATGCGGCTGCGCGCCCTGGTGCGCCGCGCCCAGGCCGGGGGCGCGCCCCGCGTGATCTGCGGCCCCCTCGCCTTCGACGCGGGCCTGGGCACCTTCGAGCATCACGGGCTGCCCCTGCGGCTGACCGGGCTCGAATGGCGGGTGCTGTGCGCCCTCATCCTGCGCAAGGAGGCCGTGGTGCCGCGCGCCCAGCTCATCGAGCGGGTCTATGACGGGGATGCCGAGGTGGATTCGAACTCGGTCGAGGTCATCATCACGCGCCTGCGCCGCAAGATCGCGCCCGCCGCCATCGAGACCGTGCGCGGCCTCGGCTACCGGCTGATGCCGGCCGGCGCCCCGTGACCCTGCCCCCTCGCCCGCCTCGCCCGCCCGCGCCGCGGCGGTGGCTCGGCGGCCCGGGCTCGCTGCAGCGGCGCCTCCTGCTGGCGGCCGGGGCGTTCCTCGGCGTCGCCCTGATCGCGGCCGGCCTGTCGATCGGCTTCGTCCTCCACCGCTTCGTGCGCGGGCAGGTCGACGGCCGCCTCGACGACCGCCTCCTCTCCCTGGTCTCGGACCTGCGCCCCGGCCCCGGCGGCGCCCTCTCCCTCGGGCGCGACCGCGACGGCCCGCCCTTCGACCGGCCCCGTTCGGGCTGGTACTGGCAGGTCGGCCGCGGCGGCGCCCGGCTCGGCTCCGCCTCCCTGGAGGGGCGCGACCTGTCCCTGCCCGAGATCCCGCGCAGGCGCCGGGACGACGGGCCCGCCCCGGCGGACGGCACCGGCCCCTGGGGCGAGGGCCTGATCCTGCGCATCCTGACGGTGCCGGGCGCGGCGGGCGAGCCGCCCACGATCGTCGCCGCCTCCGCCCCGAAGGCCGCCCTGCGCGGGCCGGTTCTCGACGCTCTGCGCACGCTGGCCCTCTGCCTCGGCGTGATCGGCCTGTTCCTGTTCGCCGGCGTTCTCGTCCAGGTCCGCCTCGGGCTGCGCCCCCTGCGCCGGCTGCGCGATCAGCTCACCGAGATCCGCGCCGGCGCCCTCGCCCGGCTGCCGGAGCGGCAGCCGGCGGAGATCCGCCCCCTGGTCTGCGAGATGAACGCGCTCCTCGACCAGAACGCGGCCAACCTGGAGCACGCGCGCGCCCACGTCGCCAACCTCGCCCATAGCCTGAAGACGCCGCTCGCGACCCTGTCGATGGCGCTGAACGATGCGGGCTCCGGCCGGGACGGCTCCCTCGCGCGCCTCGTCGACGGCATGGACCGGCGGGTCCGCCATCACCTGCGCCGGGCCCGGGCGGCGGCGATCGGGGGGCCGGCCCGGAGCCGGGTCGACCTCGCCGCGCACGTGGCCGATCTGCGCCTCGTCCTCACCCGCATCCATGCCGACCGGGACATCGCCTTCGCCTCGGAGATTCCCGACGGCCTCGGCGTCGCCTGCGACCCTCAGGATCTCGACGAGATGCTGGGGAACCTGATCGAGAATGCCTGCCAATGGTGCCGTCGCCGCGTCCGGGTCGAGGCGCGGCGCGCCGGCGCCGAGGTCGTCGTGCGGGTCGCCGATGACGGGCCGGGCCTCGACGGCGAGGCCGCGGAGGCCGTGCTGAAGCGGGGGCGGCGCCTCGACGAGAGCCAGCCCGGAAACGGCTTCGGGCTGCCCATCGCCCTGGAGCTCGCCGAGCTCTACGGCGGCTCCCTCGCGCTCGGCCCCTCCGACCTCGGCGGCCTCGAGGTGCGCCTCACCCTGCCGGCCTGACCGGGAGGCTCCCGGTTGCCGGGGCCGCACGGTTCGGTGCAAGCTGTGTTAGCTGGCTAATCAGCCGGCCCGGCCTCCTTCCGTCGCAGCGCGACGCGGGCGGGACCGGACGTCTCGGCTGCCGGGCGCCGCGCGCCCCGCTGAAGGGAGGGCGCTGACGCATGGGCGTCTCGTTCACGCTGATCGACCTCGCGGGCGCCATCGCGCTGCTCCTGTGGGGCACGCACATGGTGCAGACAGGCATCCAGCGCGCCTTCGGCGCGAATCTGCGCGCCATCCTCGGCAGCGCCCTGCGCAACCGCGCCTCGGCCTTCCTCGCCGGGATCGGCGTCACGGCGCTGCTCCAGAGCAGCACCGCGACCGGGCTGATGATCGCCGGCTTCGCGGCCGGCGGCCTGGTCGAGCTGGTGCCGGCGCTCGCGGTGATGCTCGGGGCGAATGTCGGCACGACCATCATCGTCCAGGCCCTCTCCTTCGACGTGGCCGCCCTCTCGCCCGCCCTCATCCTGCTCGGCGTGATGCTGTTCCGGCGCGATTCCAGCACGCGGGCGCACGACCTGGGGCGGGTCTTCATCGGCCTCGGGCTGATGCTGCTCGCCCTCCACCAGCTCCTCGCCCTGATGGAGGCCTACGAGGATGCGCCGGCCCTGCGCCTCCTCCTCAGGACCGTCTCCGCGACGCCCCTGCTCGACGTCTGCCTCGCCGCGGCCCTCACCTGGGCGGCCCATTCCAGCGTCGCGGTCGTGCTCCTCGTGATGTCCCTGGCGTCGAAGGGCGTCATCGCGCCGGACGCGGCCTTCGCCCTGGTGCTCGGCGCGAATCTCGGCACCGCGATCAACCCGGTGCTCGAAGGGCCCTCGGGCGACGATCCGGCCGCCAGGCGCCTGCCCATCGGCAATTTCCTGACCCGCGTGACGGGCGTCCTCGCGGCGCTCGCGGCGCTCCCCCTCGTCGGCCCGCTCCTGACGCGGCTCGAGCCCGACCCCGCCCGCGCGGTGGCCGACTTCCACACCCTGTTCAACCTGACGCTGGCGGCGGCCTTCCTGCCCCTGCTGACGCCCTACGCCGCCCTGCTCCGGCGCTGGCTGCCGCAGCGCGTCGACCCGGCCGATCCCGCGCGGCCGCTCTATCTCGACCCCGCCGCCCGGGAGACGCCGATCGTCGCCCTCGGGGCCGCCGCCCGCGAGGCCCTGCGCCTCGCCGACGTCCTCGGCGAGATGCTGAACGGCGCCCGGGCGGCGCTCGAGACGGGCGACCGGCGCCTCATCGCCGGGACGCGCCGCCTCGACGAGGTGCTCGACCACCTGAACACCGCCATCAAGGCCTATCTCACCTCCCTCGACCCCGACGAGCTCGGCGAGAGCGACCACCGGCGCCTCAACGAGATCCTGGCCTTCGCGATGAACCTCGAACAGGCCGGCGACATCGTCGACCGCAACCTGCTGCCGCATGCGAGCAAGAAGCTGAAGCGCGGGCTGAGCTTCGCGAAGGAGGATCAGGCCGAGGTGATCGCGCTCATCGAGCGCCTGTCGGTCAACCTGCGGACGGCCGCGTCGCTGTTCGTCACCACCGACCTGCGCACGGCCCGCCTCCTCGCGGACGAGAAGGTGGCCTTCCGGGACGCGGAGGCGCAGGCCACGACGCAGCATGTCGAGCGCCTGCGCGACGGGCGCCTCGAGGCCGCCCAGACCAGCGCGCTCCACCTCGACCTGCTGCGGGACATCAAGCTGATCAACTCCCACCTCGTCGCCGCCGCGGCCTACCCGATGCTGGAGCGGAGCGGCGAGTTGCTGCCGAGCCGGATCTCGCGCCAGGACGCGTCCTGAGGCCCCGGCGGCGGTTGATCGCGATCAACGCCGCAGGGGCGCGAAACGTGATCGCTCGCTGCATCCCGTCACTGCGCGGTGCAGCCCCGCCGGCGCCGCCGAAAGTCACGCACCGCGCCGGAACCTAACCCAGGTTAAGGCCGATTCCGTCACGACGCGGAGGCGTATCGTGATGCGAACCCAGCCGGACAGGACCCTCGTCAGCGCGCGCGAGCGCGTGCGCGCGGCCCGGCATTCCTGGAGCGACACCACCGAGCGTCTGGCGCGCTCGCGGGAACGGCTGGCCCAGTCCCAAGCCCTGCTGAAGAGGACCGAGCGGCCGTTCCCCAGCGGCACCGCCCGCGTCGTCGAAGCCGGGCATCCGGTCAGCCCCTCAGGACTTGATTTCGCAGGGTGACGGGCTCGTGACGGCGGGGGCCCGGAGCCCGAGCGGCCCGGGCGGGAGCGGTCGCGGGACCGGCTCCGCAGCCGAAGGGCTGCGCCGCGGCAGGATCATTCGGCAATCCGCTAGGGAGCATCTCGCAGAAAAGTGCGTTCCAAAAAAACGCAAACTCGACCTATGTACGGTCTATGACACTGCTCGTCGTCGCGCAGACGGATGGCCGCCCGATCCGCGAGGTCTTCGTGACCGTCGGGGACGCCCTCGCGCGGGCTCTGGAACTCAGCGACGCGCGCTGTGCCGTGCAGATCCGGGAGCCGGATGGCCGCCACTACGTGCCCGAGGAATTCGCCCGCAAATGGCAGGTTTCCTGGGCGAGCAGCCGGTCGGCGCGCGGAGACAAGCCGCCGCGGAATTCCGGTCCGGCTCCGGCCCTGGCACGGGGCGCCGCCCTCGGCGTGCCCGGCCTCTCGATCCGGACGCCGTTCTACGCGCCGGGCGTCCAGTCGATCTTCGGCCGCTGAGCCAGGATCCGGTCGAAGTACTCGGCCACGGCCTGCGCGCCGCCGGCGTGCATCATGGCGACCGGGTGCGCGAGATAGGCCCGCGCGAGATCGACGGGAATCTCACCGGCCTGGAGCGCGGCGAGCACCTCGTCGATGAAGGCGTCGTTGGCCTCGTTGAAGTCGTTCGAGAGCTTCTTGCGGTCGTTGAGCGCCTTGATGGGCATCCCGGATCTCCGACTGGGTTTGGCGTCCTTCCGGACCCTGAGGCATCGGGCACGAACGCGACGATGGACACGGACCGCGTACCGACCGGAAACGACTAAGGCCGCCCGAAGGCGGCCTTTAAGTCATTCGGTCGGTTGGGAAATTTGGAGCGGGCGAAGGGATTCGAACCCTCGACCCCAACCTTGGCAAGGTTGTGCTCTACCCCTGAGCTACACCCGCTCGCTGCCTGGCGCTTCGGAGCCGGTGGCCCCGGCGGCGCCGGACGGCGTCTCTAAACACCATTCCGCCGGGTGTTGCAAGCGCTGAGTTTCGCCGGCTTGGCGGAAAGCGCGGCCGCCTCACCAGAGGGCGGCGGGGGGCGTGCCGTCACGGATCTCGCCGAGCCGCGCGCGGGTCGCCCGCGTCGTGCCCTCGGGCAGCGCGTCGAGGGGGAAGAAGCCGCAGGCCGCGATCTCGCGGTCGGGCGCCTTCTCCCGCTCCACCGTGAAGGCGGGGGCGACGAAGAGGGCGACGTGGTCGCGCCCCGCGGCCGCCGCGTTCCGGTAGAGCCCGTGCAGGCGCAGGGCCACCGCCGGATCGGGCCGGATCTCGGCCTCCTCCCGGAACTCGCGCAGCATCGCGTCGAGCGCCGTCTCGCCCGGCTCGACGCCGCCGCCCGGCAGGTGCCAGCCCGCGATGTAGGTGTGGCGCACGAGGCAGACCCGGCCCGACGCGTCGATCGCCGCGCCGCGGACGCCGAGGGTCATGCCGCGGGTGGCGAGCGCACCGAGGTGGAACAGGCGCCGCAGGAGCGGCCGATCGAGGAGCATGCCGCCGTCAGACCACCCGGAGGGCGATCTCGCCGAGACCCTCGACGCTGGCCCGCATGGTCTGCCCGCGCTCGACCGCGCCGACGCCCGCCGGCGTGCCCGTGAAGATCAGGTCCCCCGGCTGCAGCTCGAAATAGGTGGAGAGCAGCGAGACCTGCTCGGCGACCGACCAGATCATCTCAGACAGGTTGCCGGACTGGCGCGGCGCGCCGTCGACCGAGAGGCCGATCAGACCCTGGTCCGGGTGGCCCACGATCTCGGCCCGGTGCAGGGGCCCCATCGGGGCGGAGGCGTCCGCCGCCTTGCCGAGGTCCCAGGGGCGGGCCATGCGCTTGGCCTCGTCCTGGAGGTCGCGCCGGGTCATGTCGAGGCCGATCGCGTAGCCGTAGACGTGGTCGAGGGCGCTCTCGACCGGAATGTCGCGACCGCCCTTCCCGATGGCGGCCACCATCTCGACCTCGAAATGATACTTGCCCGTGCGCGGCGGATAGGGGTGATCCGTCGGCTCCGGGCCGGCCGCCACCTGCACCGCGTCGGCGGGTTTCATGAAGAAGAAGGGCGGCTCGCGCTCGGGGTCGGCTCCCATCTCGCGGGCATGGGCCTCGTAGTTGCGGCCCACGCAGTAGAGGCGCCGCACCGGGAACTGGTCCTCGCTGCCGACGATCGGCAGGGTGATGCGCGGCGGGTTCGGGATGACGGAGAGCATGGACATCGCCTCGTGAGCTTCGGCCGGCCCCGCATGCCATCCTGCAAAGAGCCGGCCGTGCCGCTATCTAAGGCATCCTGCGCCGAAGTGTCCCGCTGCGGCGAGAAGATTGACGCGCCCCGGATCCGGGTCCGCATCGAGCCCGCCCCGGACGCCGCCGACGCCATGACCGAGCCCGCCCCCGCCCTCGCCGAACCTCCGGCCGACGCCCTCCTCGGCCGCCTGCGCGCGCGGCTCGGGACCCGGCACGTGCTGACGGAGGACGAGGACGTCGCGCCGCACCTCCGGGAAGCGCGCGGGCTCTATCGCGGCCGGGCGCTCGCCGTCCTGCGCCCGGCCGACACCGCCGAGGTCGCCTTCGCGGTCCGGGCCTGCGCCGAGGCCCGCGTGCCGGTCGTGGCCCAGGGCGGCAATACCGGGCTCGTCGGGGGCGGCGTGCCGCACGGGGGCGTCGTGCTCTCCCTGGCGCGCCTGTCCCGTATCCGCGACGTCGACCCCGTCAACGCGACGATGACCGTGGAGGCCGGCGCCATCCTCGCCGACGTGCAGGCGGCCGCCGAGGCGGCCGGGATGCTGTTCCCCCTCTCGCTCGCGGCGGAGGGGTCCTGCCGGATCGGCGGCAACCTCGCGACGAATGCCGGCGGCACGGCCGTGCTCGCCTACGGCAACGCCCGCGACCTCGTGCTCGGCCTCGAGGTGGTGCTGGCGGACGGGCGGGTCTGGAACGGGCTCAAGGCGCTGCGCAAGAACAACGCGGGCTACGACCTCAAGCACCTGTTCGTGGGCTCCGAGGGCACCCTCGGCATCATCACCGCGGCGGTGCTCAAGCTGTTTCCCCGCCCCGCCTCCCGGGCGGTCGGCTTCGTCGGCCTTGCCTCGCCGCGCGCGGCGCTCTCCCTGTTCGAGCGCCTGCGCCGTGCGGCCGGGCCGGACCTGACCGCCTTTGAGGTGATGCCGCGCTTCGGCCTCGCGATCGTGCTGCGCCACGTCCCGGGCGCGCAGCGCCCGCTCGCTGATGAGCACGACACCTACGCCCTCGTCGAGTTCGCGAGCCCGCGGCCCGAAGCCGACATGGCGGCCGAACTGGAGGCGGCCCTCGCGGCGGCGCTCGAGGAGGGCCTCGCCGAGGACGCGACGATCGGGACGAGCGAGGCGCGGAACGCCGCCCTCTGGCGCCTGCGCGAGAGCCTGCCCGAGGCGCAGACGCGCGAGGGCGGCTCGATCAAGCACGACGTCTCGGTGCCGCTCTCGAAGCTGCCCGAGTTCCTGGACCGGGCGGTGGCCGCCTGCTGCGCCGCGATGCCGGGCCTGCGCCCCTGCCCCTTCGGCCATTTCGGCGACGGCAACATCCATTTCAACCTCAGCCAGCCCGAGGGCATGGACAAGGCGGCCTTCCTCGCCGAATGGACCCGCTTCAACCGGATCGTTCACGATGTGGTGCGCGATCTCGACGGATCGATCGCCGCCGAGCACGGCGTCGGCCTGATCAAGCGCGACGAACTGCAGCATTACGGCGACCCGGTCGGCCTCGACCTGATGCGCCGTCTCAAGGGCGCCCTCGACCCACACGACATCCTCAACCCCGGCAAGGTCGTGGCGCTCTCGGACGACCCGCCTCCCGCCCTCCCCTGAGGGGGCCGCACGCTCCCGCCTTGGAGGAATGGGGGATTGTGCGATGCAACAATTCGGGTCAGGATCGCGTTCTGCATTGCGCCATGGCCGGGCTCGCACCCGGCGTCGGGGCGGTCGCGGATCGGAGCGGCGGGACCTTGCGTTATCGGACCCTTAACGGCTTCGGCGGGATTCTCGGGAGTGCGGTGCCGCGCCCGCGCGGCGCCCCGTCCGCCCGAACCGCGCCGCGCCTCCGCCGCTTCGCCCGACCGATCGAGACGAGGAGTTGAGACGATGCCCACCTCACAGGCCCGGGTTCCCACCGCGGAGGCGAGCCGTTACCTGCAGCAGCTCTGCCGGCACTGGAGCCATAAGTTCCCGGTCGAGAGCACGCCCTCCCACGGGCGGGTCCCCTTCGGCGAGGATCGCGTCTGCATCTTCGACGCGGAGCCCGACGCCCTGGTGATGCGCGTCGCCACCGCCGACCCGGGCGGGCTGACGCGCTTGGAGAACGTCGTCTCCGACCACCTCCTGCGCTTCGCCTTCCGCGAGCATCTGGGCGAGATCACCTGGTCGCGCGCCGCTTGATTCCGGCGCCCGCGCACCGATCTTGGCGCTCAGCGACGTGAGCGCGGCGGAGGGTAGCGGATGACGGTTCAGGCGCAGATCGGCCCGGCGGGCCTGCCCTTCGCGGAGCGGCTCGACCGGCTGGCCGAGGTCGCGGTCCGTGTCGGGCTCAACCTGCAGCCCGGCCAGGAACTCGTGATGACGGCGCCCCTCGACGCGGTGCCCCTCGCCCGGGCGATCACGGTCCAGGCCTACAAGGCCGGCGCCTCCCTCGTGACCACCCTTCTCGGCGACGACGCGGCGACGCTGGCCCGCTTCGCCCACGCCCCGGACGCCGCCTTCGACACGGCCGCGGGCTGGCTCTACGGCGGCATGGCGGAGGCCTTCCGCAACGGGGCCGCCCGCCTCGCCATCAGCGGCGACGATCCCTCGCTGCTCGCCGGACAGGATCCCGAGAAGGTGGCGCGCGCCAACCGGGCTCGCTCAAAGGCCTACGTGCCGGCCCTCGAACTCATCGCCAACTTCGCGACGAACTGGACGATCGTCTCGGCCGCGACCCCGGCCTGGGCCCGCACCGTCTTCCCCGACCTGCCGGAGGAGGCGGCGATCGCCCGCCTGTGGGACGCGATCTTCGCGGCCTCCCGCGTCGACGTGCCGGACCCGGTGGCGGCCTGGACGGCCCACAACGCGGATCTCGCCACCCGAACGGCGTGGCTGAACGGGCAGCGCTTCGCCGCGCTCCGCTTCCGCGGCCCCGGCACCGACCTGATTGTGGGCCTCGCCGACGACCACGAATGGTGCGGCGGCGCCTCGACCTCGCGCAGCGGCATCCTGTGCAACGCCAACATCCCGACCGAGGAGGTCTTCACCACGCCCCACCGGGCGCGGGTGGACGGCCATGTGGCCAGCACGAAACCCCTCTCCTACCAGGGCACCCTGATCGACGGCATCCGCGTGCGCTTCGAGGGCGGCCGGATCGTCGAGTCGACGGCCCGGACCGGCGCCGAGGTGCTCGCCCGGGTGCTCGACACCGACGAGGGCGCCGCCCGCCTCGGCGAGGTCGCCCTGGTGCCGGCGAGTTCCGCGATCTCGGCTTCCGGCCTCCTGTTCTACAACACCCTCTACGACGAGAACGCGGCGAGCCACATCGCGCTCGGCCAAGCCTACAGCAAGTGCTTCCGCGGCGGCGGCGCGAGCTTCAGCGAGGCGGACCTCGCCGAGCGCGGCGCCAACCGCTCCCTGATCCACATCGACTGGATGATCGGCTCGGCCGAGATCGACGTGGACGGCATCGCGCCGGACGGCCGCGCGGTGCCGGTGATGCGCCGGGGCGAGTGGGTCTAGGGCTTAGGCCCTCACAGCCCCGGCCCCTTCGCCGCGCCCCAGATCCGTCCCGGCTGCCCGCCCAGGGCCCCCTGGACGAGGATGGCGTAGCTGTCCGCCTCGCCGACCTGGATGGCCGAGCGGGGCGCCTCGAAGCGGGCGGCCTGGCCGGTCCAGGCGCCGAGGCGGTAGAGCCCGCGCACCACGTTCACGTAGGTCGCGACCCGGCCCCGGTTCTCGCCGCGCTCGACCGCCACGGCGCGGCTGCGCAGGAGGGGGACGAGCCAGACGTCGGCCCGGCCCGGCGGGTTCGGGTCGGCGCCGACCTCGACGACGATTCGGTCGCCCTGCTCCTCGGTGCGGACCGGCACCCGGAGGCCCCCCGCCCGCGTCTCCTGCATGATCGTCTCGATGCCGGCCCGGTTCGCCCCGGCGAGCGCGGCGCCGCCATTGATCACGAGGGCCGGGGTGTAGATCCGGACCTCGCCGTGGGCCGTGGCGTAGGCGCGCTGGCGGTCGGTGAAGAGGCTGTGGCCGAGCGTGTCCTTCCAGCCGAGGTAATCCCAGTAGGTCACGGGAAAGGTCAGGGCGAGGAGGCCGGGGCGGCGGGCGAGGTCGCCGAACAGGTGCTCGGCGGGCGGGCAGACGGCGCAGCCCTGGCTCGTGTAGAGTTCGAGGACGGCGCGGAGCGGCTCGGCGGCCGCCGGCAGGCAGCCCGCGAGCAGGCCCGGAATCAGGCTGGCCAGGAGCGCCGCGATCCGAGCACGCGGCCGGGTTGCATCCGACATCATCTCATGAGAGCGCGGGTGCGGAAGGCTGGGAAGTCACGTTGGCTTGAGCGGCGTCGCCCCCGGGGGCCGCCTCCGGCATGCCCCGCGGCTGCTTCGGCTTGGGCAGCATGGAGGGGCGCCAGCGCCGGTGCATCCAGAGCCACTGCCCCGGCTCCTCGCGCACCCATTCCTCCAGCACCCGGGTCATCGCCTGCATGGCGCCCTGCACGTCGATGGCGCCGCTCGCGTCGCGGGGCAGGTCGAGGGGCGGGGTCAGTTCCAGGCGGAAGCGTACGCCCTCCCGCCGCACCACGCGGGCCCCGTGGACCGGGCACTCGTAGTGCCGGGCGAGCTTGGCGAGCAGTGGGTTGACGAGGCAGGGCCGCCCGAAGAACTCCACCACCACGCCGCGGGTGAAGTGCTGGTCGATCAGCTGACCGAGATGGCCGCCCCGCTCCACCACGCCCTGCATGGCGAAGGCGGCGCCGGGGCCGGACGCGGCGAGGCCGCCCATCGTGGCGCGGCGCACCTCCTGAACGAGGCGGGCGGCGGCCGGGTTGTTCGGCGGCCGGAACACGGCGGTCGTCTCGAGCCCGAACTTCTGGGCGCAGATCGCGGGCAGTTCCCAGTTCGCGAGGTGCGAGGCGAAGACGAGGCCGGGCCGGCCATCGTCCCGCAGGGCGTAGAAATGGTCGATCCCCTCGACCTCCATCCGCTGCGTCGCCGGGTCGGCCGGGTCGTAGTCGAACAGCCGGTCGAGATGGGCGTATTCCGCGCCCGTGCGGCCGAGATTCTCCCAGGCGTCGCGGGCGATCCGCCGGAGCTCTGCCTCGTCGCGCCCGGGGAAGGCGGCGCGCAGGTTCGCCAGCGCCGTGCGGTGGGCGGGCAGCCGGGGGCCGATCAGCCGGAACAGCGCCCCGCCGATGGCGCTCGCCCGCTCCGGCCCGAGGGCGCGGGCGAGCAGGAAGAGCCCCCGGATCAGGGGGATCATGGCGAGCCCGGCCATCCGGGGCAGGTGCCGGTTCAGCATGAAGGCGAGGCGCAGCAACGGATCTCTCGTGGGGGCGGCGTCTCGGCAACGCGGGCGGGATGCGACCCGCTTAGAGGATTCCGGGCTGCAAGTGGAGTGGGGCTCGCCCGGTCACAAGGTCACGAGGATCTTGCCGAAGACCTTGCGCGATTCGAGCCGCTCTAGGCCCTGCCCGAAATCGGCGAGGGGGTAGACCGTGTCGATCACCGGCATGATCCCGTCGGCCATCTTGGAGAGCGACTCGCGGATGTTGCGGATCGAGCAGCCGAACGAGCCGGTGATGCGGTATTGCTGCTGGAAGAGCTGCATCAGGTTCATCGTGGTCGAGACGCCCGACGTCGAGCCGCAGGTCACGAGCCGGCCGCCGCGCTTCAGGCACAGGAGCGAGCCGTTCCAGGTGTCGGGGCCGACATGCTCGAACACGACGTCGACGCCCTTGCGCTTCGTCAGCCGCCGCACCTCGCCCTCGAAGCGCTCGGTCCGGTAGTTGACGACGTGGTCGGCCCCGAGCTCGGCGGCCTTCGCGCCCTTCTCGTCGTCGCCGACCGTCGTGAAGACGGTGCAGCCGATCGCCTTCGCCATCCTGATCGCGGCGGTGCCGATGCCGGAGCCGCCGGCATGGACGAGGATGCTCTCGCCGGGCTCCAGCCGCGCGTTGTCGAACAGCATGTGCTGCACCGTGCCGAAGGCGATCGGTGCGCAGGCGGCCTCGACGTGGCTCACGCCCGCCGGCACCTTGACGACGAGGCGGGCCGGCATCGTCACGAAGTCGCGGGCGAAGCCGTCGATGTGGAAGCCCATCACGCCGCCGACCTCCTCGCAGAGGTTGTCGCGGCCCTCCCGGCAGGCCCGGCAGCAGCCGCAGGTCTGCGCCCCATACATCACGACGGGCTCGCCCGCGGCGAAACCCTCCACGCCCTCGCCGATCTCCGCGATCTCGCCCGCGGCCTCGGCGCCGACGGTGAGCGGCAGCTTGCGCTTGGCGAAGGCCATGCCGCGAAAGCCCCAGACGTCGATGAAGTTGAGGCCGACCGCCCGGACCCGCACCCGGACCTCGCCGGGCCCCGGCGGTGGCGCATCCTCGACCTCGGTCAGGCGCAGGTCGCGGTCGCCGAAGAGCTGGAGGGCTTGCATCATCGTTCTTCCGGTTGCGCGCGCTCGGAGATGCCCCGAGCGACTGCCTCGGGGGCTCCGTACAGGATCGCGTCGAGGCGCGCACGCACGGCATCCCGGTCGGCCCCGCACAGGCGGCCGATCGGCCGGCCGATCTCGCCGAAGCCGAGCGTGAACAGCTTCCAGCGGACGACGGACCGGTGTTTCAGGCCCGCTGCCGCAAGATCGCTGATCGGATAGTCGCTCGGCCAGCGGCTCCCCGCGCCCGTGGTGATCATCGCCGCGATCAGGTGTCCGTGCGCGGCGTTGAACGCGCCGTCCGAGAGAACGAGGATCGGGCGCGGCTTGCGCTGGGGAATGTCGAGGAAGGGAAACAGGGCCGTCAGGACGTCGAAGCGGTCAAAGCTCATCATAGGCCGCCGCGTCCTCGGGACTGTTCCACTCGCTCAAGGTGGCGGAAAGGGACAGGAGATAGGGATCGACCGAGCCGGCTTCCGGCTCCACCGTGACCATCGCGCCGCGCCGCGCCACCAGGGTTCTCCAGAACGCCGCGTCGGCGGGTTCCGGCCGCACGCCCTCCGTCGGGCGCCCGTCGCGCCCATCGCGCATCTTGCGGAAACGGACGGGGCGGCCCTCGATGCGCAGGACGATCGCGTCGTCCGCCGGCAGGGTCCGGATCGTCCGCGCCAGTTCGGGGTCGCCCTCGATATGCCGGGCCCACAGCACATCGTCCCGGATGATCATCGTCGCCATCGCGCGGCCTCCGATCGATACCTACGCAGGGACGGGCCGGCCTTCAACATCCCTCACTCGGGTGCCAGATAGCGCCGCCGGGCCCAGCCCACGCTGCGGCCGAACTTGACGCGGCACCACGTGGTGCGGCTCGGCGTGTCGTTGGTGCAGCCGAAGCCGAGGAGACGGCGGCCGGCCGGGATCTCGCCGACGATCTCGGCGGCCGCGTCCGGCTCCGCGCGGATGCTCAGGGCCTCGCCGCGAGGCAGGCCGTCGACCCGGAACGGTTCCGGCTCGGCGCGGGCCGGCCCGGCAGCCAGCAGGGCGAGGGCGAGGGCCGGGAGGAGGCGGAGGCGCATCGTCGGTCTCAGGAGCGGTGCACGCCCATCATGGCGGTGAGCCCGCCGTCGACGGGCAGGACGGCGCCCGTGATATAGCCGGCCCCCTCCCCCATCAGGAAGGTCGCCAGTGCCGCAACCTCGGCGGGCTGCGCGAAGCGCCCGGCCGGGATCTGCCGCTCCATCCCCTCGCGGTGGGCGGCGTAGGGCGCCATCATGTCGGTGTCGATGAAGCCCGGCGCGATCACGTTGACGGTGACCCCGCGCTTGGCCGACTCGATCGCGAGCGTGCGGCAATACGAGATCAAGGCGCCCTTCGAGGCGGCATAGGCGGCGTTGCCGGCATTGGCCTGGAGCGCCGCCACCGAGCCGATCGCGACGATCCGGCCCCGGCGCACCCGGATCATGCCGCGCACCAGCGCCTTGGCGAGCCGCGTCAGCGACCAGAAATTGACCTGCATCGCGGCCTCGGCGCGGTCCTGCGCCAGCATCGCGGCGAGCGCGTCGGCCGATTGCCCGGCATTGTGGACGAGCCCGTGCCAGCTCTCGCCCTCGATCGCCTCGCAGAACGCGTCGAGGGCGGCGCGGTCCGAGAGGTCGAGGGCGTGGGCCGTGACGCGCCGGTCCGGGTGCGTGCGGCCGAGTTCGGAGAGAAGCGCCTCCGCCCTGTCGCCCGAGCTGCGGTAGGTGAAGGCGACGTCGTGGCCCGACGCCGCCAGCGCGCGCACGATCGCGGCGCCGAGCCCGGAGGCGCCGCCGGTGACGAGGACGCGGCCCGCTCCGCTCGCCCCGGCGCTCGGTCCGGTGCTCGGTCCGGTGCTCATGCGGGCTCCGAGCCGAGCACGAGGCAGGTGTTCTGCCCGCCGAAGCCGAAGGAGTTCGACAGCACCCGCTCCACCCGCGCGTCGCGGGCCTCGGCCACCACGTCCAGCGGAATGGCCGGGTCGGGCACCGCGTAGTTGATGGTCGGCGGGATGCGCCCGTTCCGGATCGTCAGCAGCGAGATCACCGCCTCGATGGCGCCCGCCGCCGTGAGCGTGTGGCCGATCATCGACTTGTTCGAGGAGATCGGCACGGCGCCCATGCGCTCGCCGAACACGGCCATGAGGCCCAGCGCCTCCATCTTGTCGTTCTCGGGCGTCGAGGTGCCGTGGGCGTTGATCGTGTCGATGCCGTCCGGCCCCACGCCCGCATCGTCGAGGGAGGCGCGGATCGCCGCGATGATCGGGGCGCCGTCCGGGCTCGAGCGGGTGCGGTGGAAGCCGTCCCCCTTCTCGCCGCAGCCGAGGACGTAGCCGAGGATCCGGGCGCCGCGGGCCTGGGCCGCCTCCGCATCCTCCAGCACGAGGGCGGCGGCGCCCTCGCCCATCACGAAGCCGTCGCGGTTCTTCGAGAAGGGCTTCGACGCCGCCTCCGGCACCGCGTTCTGGGTCGAGAGGGCGGAGAGGAGCGAGAAGCGGATCAGGGATTCGGGGTTCACCGAGCCGTCCGTGCCGATGCAGAGGGCGGCCGTCATCTCGCCCCGGCGGATCGCCTCGACGCCGAGCTGGATCGCGGTGGCACCCGACGAGCAGGCGGTCGAGAGCGAGATCGGCGAGCCCTTGGTGCCGAAGCGGTCCGCGATCCGGTCGGCCACGGTCCCGAAGATGAAGAGGTCGTGCCACGCGTCGAAGCGGCGGGTTGCGGCCGCCCGCTGCAGGCCCGCATAGGTCACCGCCTCGTTCCCGGCGCCGGCCTCGGCGAGCGCCTGCCGCTGCGGCCATTCCATCTCGACCGGCGGCACCGCGATGAAGAGCGCGCCCGGGAAATCGCCCGCGCGCCCGATTCCCGCCTGGGTGACCGCCTCCTCGGCGGCGGTGGCCGCGAAGCGCTCGGAGAGGGCGGGCGCCACCAGCGGGTCGGTGTCGAGGAAATCGACCGTGCCGGCGATGGTGGTGCGCAGGCCCTCGGTGGGGAACCGCGCGATCGCGTGGATGCCGGAGCGCCCGGCGGTCAGCGCCGCCCAGTTCTCGGCCTGGCCCTGCCCGAGGGAGGTGACGAGGCCGATGCCGGTGACGGCGACGAGGGGCCGGCCTCTCGCGTCGCGATGGGGGTGAGCTGTCATGGGGTCGTCTTACAGCAAGTCTCGCGCGTGAGTCTTGGGCGCCGGCATGGCCGCAGCGTGACAGGGAAGGCGTTGTTCCGGATGCGGTCCTACGCGGCCAGCACCCGCACGACGCCCTCGCCGCGCCGGTGGCCGACCGTGGTGACGGCGACCTCCGAGAGGCCCGTCTCGGCGACGAGGGCGGCGGCGAGCGCCGCGCCGAAGGGCGCCGCCACCTCGAGCCCGTGGCCGATCAGGTCGCCGAGCGCGGTCAGCGTCGCGCCGGGCGCGAGCTCCGCGAGCGCCGCCCGCTCCTCTGCGGTGATCGGCGCGACGCCCGTCGCCCCCGAGATCACGGCGCCCGCGCGCCCGATTCCTGCCCGGCCCCAGAGCGCGGCGAGGCTGCCGGCAAGGCTCCCGGGCTCGCGCCGGCTGCGGTCGCTCGCGACCGCGTCGATCCGGGCGAGCGCGCGGGCGCCCCGGGCGGCGGCGGAATCCTCCGCCTCCAGCACCAGGAAGGCGGCGCAGCTGCCGAGGATGAAGCCGTCCTCGCCCTGCCCGGTCCGCTCGAAGACGGGCCGGTAATCGGGCTTCCGCAGGAAGCCGCCCATCTCGTGGATGACCATCACGTCCGGCCGCTCGGCGCTGTAGGAGCCCCCGACCAGCATGGCGTCGATTTGGTTCGAGGCGATCCGCGCCTGCGCGATGCGCAGCGCATCGATGCCCGCCGCCTCCTCGCCCATGAAGGTGCGGGACGCCCCCGTGACGCCGTGCACGATGGCGATGTTGCCGGCCAGCAGGTTCGAGAGCTGCGCCAGGAACAGAGTCGGGCGCAGGTCGTTCTGCAGGCGCTCGTTGAGGTAGGCGCCCGGATCGGACGCCTCGCGCAGGCCCGTCAGGATCGCCCCGTCGACCGCGTAGTCGCGCTCGCCCCCGCCCGCCGCGACGACGAGGTGGAGGTTCTCCTTGAAGGACGCATCGCCCTTCACGCCCGCGGAATCGAGGGCGAGGCCCGCCGCGTAGACGCCGAGGCGCTGCCACGCCTCCATCTGGCGCTGGTCGGATTTCTTCGGGATCTGCCCGTCGAGCGTGAGGGCGGGCGCCGGGTGAACCGGGTAGGGCGCGAAGGTCTCGGCATCCGTGCGCGGGGGCGCGCCCGCGGCGAGCGCGTCGAGATGCGCCGCGAGCCCCTCGCCCGCGCAGGAGACGAGGCCGATGCCGGTGACGACGACGGCGCGCCCGCTCACGGCAGGGCTCCGGGCTCGGCCCCGATCGCGAGCCCGATCCGGCGCGCCCGCTCGCGCATCGGCGCGTCGAGGCCCGGGGGGAAGGGCATGGTGCGGAAGCGCAGCTCCGCGTCGGCCAGCGGCTTGCCCGCGTGGCGGATCGCGGCCTTCGTCACCGCGTAGCCCGAGCCGTCATGGACGAGGCTCGCCTCGATGCTGAGCTCGGCGCCCGGCCCCACGAAGGAGCGGAAGCGCGCCTTGTCGACCGCCATCAGGAAGGGCATCTGCGCGAAGTCGAGATGGGCGAGCACGAGGTAGCCGGAGGCCTGCGCCATGGTCTCCGTCAGCAGAACGCCCGGCACCAGCGGGTGGCCGGGGAAATGCCCCTCGAAGACGGGGCTCTCGTCGGGCACGCGGGCCAGAGCCTCGATCCGGCCCGCCTCGCGGTCGAGGTGCACGACGGAATCGATCATCTCGAAATATTCGAGGCGCATGGTCGCTTCGGATCGGCGGCGTCGGTGCGGGCGTCGGTGGATTAAGCCTTGGCGGCCTTCTCGGCGACCAGCGCGTCGATGCGGGCGCAGAGGTTCTTGAGGACGAAATACTCCTCGGCCGGCACCTTGCCCTCGTTGACCTCCTGGGTCCAGCGCTCCAGCGGCAGCTTGATGCCGAAGGCCTTGTCCACCGCGAAGGCGATGTCGAGGAAGGCCAGCGAATCGATGCCGAGATCGTCGATGGCGTGGCTCTCGGGGGTGATCTTGTCCCGCGGGATGTCGGCGGTGTCCGCGATGATGTCGGCAACCCGGTCGAAGGTCGCGCTCGTGGCGGTGATGGGCTGGTCAGACATGCGTTCTCGCCGTGTTCCTGAAGTCGTCGCCGGGCGGGAAGAGCCCTTCCCGCACCGGGCGCAGGCGACCCGGCGCCCCCCGGGACCATGCGCGCGTCGGCGGACCGCCGCGGGCGGTCCTCACGTTGGCGGCGACCTCTACACGAGGGGTCTCGGGCGGGCAACCGTGCCGGCTTCGGGGCCATGCCGCGGTCTCAGGCGCGGATGTCGGTGAAGAGACCCCTGGCCGGAGTCTCAAGCGTCCCCGTCAGCGAATCCTTGATCCGCGCCTTGATCGTGTCCTCGATCTTCCTGCGCTCCTCCGCCCCGAGGTTGCGCAGGCTCTCCTCCGTCAGCCCCATCTTGCCGAGGAGCGCGGCCCGCATGCGCTCGGCGGGCGTCATCTTCATCAGCTCGCGGAACGACTCGACGGCCGCGGCAGGCTCGCCGGCGGCCGCGCCGGTGCCTTTCCCCCGCGTCGGCGCGGCGAGCGCCCGCATCGTGGCTGTCGACCCGATCGATCCCACCGACATGCTGCCTTCCCCCCTCAGCGAGGGGAAAAGCACGGGCCGTGCAAGAGCCCCCGCCCAAGAAAACAGTCCTGATTTCCGTGGCTTGCCGGACCGTCGTCCCAGGCTCTCCTCCGCCGGCCCGGCAGACGCTGCCGGTTCCGCGTGTCGCGGTCGGCAGGTTCTGCCGGCTCCCGGGCGCCTCGGCCTCGACGCATCGGGCGCAGGTCCCCTCTCCCGTTCGGGAGTGGGACGCAGGTCTGTCCGGACAGGTCGCGCCCGCGCACGAAGTCCGGAGCGGCGGGATCCGCGGGGGCCATCCCGGCCTCGACGCCCTACATGGCTGCCCAGGAGCAGGCCCGGAGGCCGCGCCCAGCGGAGACCCCCTGTCCGATGGACCATCGCCCGACCCCGCTCCCGCAGCCCGCACCGCCCCCCGCTCCCGCCCCGGACCGCGCTGAAGAGACCCTCCGCTCGCAGGGTGCCGCCCGGATCGCCCTGGTGCTGGCGCTCTCGGCCCTCGGGCTCTGGATCCTGCACGCGTTCCTGCCGGCGCTCGTCTGGGCGGTGATCCTGGCGATCGCCCTCGGGCCCCTCTACCGCCGGGCCGAGCGGCGCTGGCCGCCGGGGCGGCACAACATCCTCCTGCCGGCGCTCGCGACGCTCCTCGTCGCCCTCGTCGTCCTCGCGCCCCTCGGCGTTCTCGGCGTGCAGGCGGCGCGGGAGGCGCACGACGCCCTCGATCTCGTGCGCTCGGCCGAGCGCACCGGCATCCCCGTGCCGGATGTCCTGCAGCGCCTGCCCTTCGGCGCGGCCCAGGCCACGCGCTGGTGGAGCGACACCCTGAGCCATCCGGAGGCGGGCTCCGAGATCCTGCACCGGCTCGACAACGCCTCGGTGATCGGCCTCTCGCGCAATCTCGGCCGCGAGGTCGTGCGCCGCAGCGTGCTGTTCGGCTTCACCCTGGTGGCCCTGTTCTTCCTGTTCCGGGACGGGCGGGCGCTGGCGGCCCAGGTGCTCACCGCCTGCAACCGCCTGTTCGGCCCCCGCGGCGAGCGGGTCGCCCGGCAGATGGTCGCCTCCGTGCACGGCACGGTGGACGGGCTCGTGCTGGTCGGGCTCGGCGAGGGCGTGCTCCTCGGGATCGTCTACGTCTTCGCCGGGGTTCCGCACCCGGTCCTGCTCGGGGCGCTCACCGCCGTGGCGGCGATGATCCCCTTCGGGGCGCCGCTCGTCTTCGGCCTCGCCTCCCTGCTCCTCGTCGCCAAGGGCGCGGTCGTCCCGGCGATCGTCGTCGCCGCCTCGGGCCTCGTCGTCACCTTCGTCGCCGACCATTTCGTGCGGCCCGCGCTGATCGGCGGCACGACGCAATTGCCCTTCCTCTGGGTGCTGCTGGGCATCCTCGGCGGCGTCGAGACCTTCGGCCTGCTCGGCCTGTTCCTCGGCCCCGCCGTGATGGCCGCGCTCGTGCTGCTGTGGCGGGACTTCACGGAGGGGCCGGCGCAGCGCCCGGTGGCGTGAGGGCGATCCCGGCGGCCGGCCCCGGCCGCCGGGAGGCCGGGATCACATCGGCGGGGTCAGGCCGTCCTTGCCGACCGCGACCAGCTTGCCGTCGAGCTTCCCCCCGTCCTTGGCCGCGACCACGAAGATCTTGGAGCCGGGCTTGAGGATCGCGGGGTCGGCCGGCTCGAAGGCGACGATCGGGGCCTGGGGCGGCACCACGATCTGCTTCGAGCCCTCCTTGTCGTAGGTCACCGTCAGCGTCCTCTCGCCGCCCGCGCCGCCACCGGCGCCGCCGCTCTTGGCGACCGTGCCGTTGGTCATGGCGCTCTTCACCTTCGGGGCGCCGGCTTGCTCCGCCTTCACGGTGCCGTTGGTCATGGCGCTCTTCACCTTGGCGTCGCCGGCGGCGGTGTGGTCGGTGATCGCGTCCCAGGCGTAGTGGCCCTCGCCCGTGCCGCGCATCGATTCGGGGAAGATCACGACCTCGAGCGCCGTCAGCGGATTCTCGCCCTTGGTGGCGGTGCCGATGAAGACGCCGTCCTTGACCGCGTCGAGGCTGGATTTCGCCACCCAGACGACCTTGGCGCCGCCGAGCTGCACGGTCTCCGTGCCGCCCTCGTTCGTCTTGACGGTGACCGTGCCGGCGTCGGCCGACTCGATCGTGCCGCGCACGCGCTGCAGCTCCGGGGCGGCCTGGGCGGCGCCGGTCAGCGCGAGGAGGCCCGCGAGGGCGGTGGTCGTGATGCGGTTCATGGCGATCTCCCGTGTTCGAGGTTCCGGGAGAGATGGGGCGGTGCCGGCCGGAGCCAAGATTGCGCCCAATTATTTGACGCGCCACATTGTTCGCGCAGGCCAGGACGATCCGGCAAGGCAGGGCTCGCGCGGCGGCCCCCCCTCAGGGCCGACAAAAAAGGCCCCTCCGTGCGGGAGGGGCCTCTCGATCACGTTTCTGCGAGTGCGCTCAGGCCGCGAGCGAGCGCAGGACGTAGGGAAGGATGCCGCCGTTGCGGAAGTATTCCAGCTCGTCGAGCGTATCGATCCGGCAGGTGAGCGGCACGTCCTGACGCGAGCCGTCGGCCGAGGTGATCTCGGCGACCAGGGTCTGGCGCGGCTTGAGCTCGCCCGCGAGTCCCTTGATCGTGACGGTCTCGTCGCCCTTGAGCCCGAGGGAGGCCCAGGAGGTGTCGCCCTGGAAGACGAGCGGCACCACGCCCATGCCGACGAGGTTCGAGCGATGGATGCGCTCGAAGCTCTCGGCGATCACGGCGCGCACCCCGAGGAGCTTCGTGCCCTTGGCCGCCCAGTCGCGGGACGAGCCGGTGCCGTATTCCTTGCCCGCGAAGACGACGAGCGGCGTGCCGGTCTCGGCGTATCGCTGCGCGGCGTCGTAGATGAACATCTTCTCGCCCGTGGGCTGCAGCAGCGTCCAGCCGCCCTCGACCACGTTGCCGCTCGCGTCCCGCACCATCTGGTTCTTGATGCGGATGTTGGCGAAGGTGCCCCGCATCATCACCTCGTGGTTGCCGCGGCGCGTGCCGTACTGGTTGAAGTCCTGCACGCGGACCTGGTGCTCCTGCAGGTAGGCGCCGGCGGGCGAGGCCGCGCGGATGTTGCCGGCGGGCGAGATGTGGTCCGTCGTGATCGAGTCGAGGAACAGGCCGAGGATGCGGGCCCCCTCGATGTCGGTGACGGGGGCCGGCACCTTCTGCATGCCCTCGAAATAGGGCGGGTTCTGCACGTAGGTGGAGCCCGAATCCCAGGCGAAGGTCTCGGCCTCGGTCACCTCGACGGCCTTCCAGTAATGGTCGCCGCCGAACACGTCGGCGTAGCGCGACTTGAACAGGGCCGAGCTGATGTTCTTCTCGATGAACGCCTGGACCTCGGACGACGAGGGCCAGATGTCGGCGAGGTAGACGGGCTTGCCGTCCGAGCCGGTGCCGAGCGGGTCCTTGGTGAGGTCGATCTGCATGGAGCCGGCGAGCGCGTAGGCGACGACGAGCGGCGGCGAGGCGAGGTAGTTCGCCCGGACATCCGGGTTCACCCGGCCCTCGAAGTTGCGGTTGCCCGAGAGCACGGCCGCGGCCACCACGTCGTTGTCGTTGATCGCCTTCGAGATCGGCGCGGGCAGCGGGCCCGAATTGCCGATGCAGGTGGTGCAGCCGAAGCCGACGAGGTTGAAGCCGAGGGCATCGAGCGGCTTCTGCAGGCCGGCGCTCTCCAGGTACTCGGCGACGACCTGGGAGCCGGGCGCCAGCGAGGTCTTCACCCAGGGTTTCGAGGTGAGGCCCTTGGCGACCGCGTTGCGAGCCAGGAGCCCCGCGCCGATCATCACGCTCGGGTTCGAGGTGTTGGTGCAGCTCGTGATCGCGGCGATCACCACGTCGCCGTGGCCGATGTCGAAGTTCGAGCCCTCGACCGGGTAGCGCTTGGCGATCTCGGCGGCCTTGCGGAACTCGGTCTCCATCGCGCCGGAAAAGCCCGTCTTGGCGGCGTCGAGCAGCACCCGGTCCTGCGGGCGCTTCGGCCCGGCGAGCGAGGGGCGCACGTCGCCCATGTCGAGGGCGAGCGTGTCGGTGAAGACGGGGTCCGGGGTCTGCGCGTCCCGCCACATCCCCTGCGCCTTGGCATAGGCCTCGACCAAGGCGATGCGCTCGTCCGAGCGGCCGGTGACGCGCAGGAAGTCGATCGTCTTCTGGTCGACGGGGAAGAAGCCGCAGGTGGCGCCATATTCGGGCGCCATGTTGGAGATCGTGGCGCGGTCGGCCACCGCCATGTCGTCGAGGCCGGGGCCGTAGAATTCCACGAACTTGCCGACGACGCCCTTCTTGCGCAGCATCTGCGTGACGGTGAGCACGAGGTCGGTCGCCGTGGTGCCCTCGGGCAGACGCCCCGAGAGCTTGAACCCGACGACCTCGGGGATCAGCATCGAGAGCGGCTGGCCGAGCATGGCGGCTTCCGCCTCGATGCCGCCGACGCCCCAGCCGAGGACGGCGAGGCCATTGACCATGGTCGTGTGCGAATCGGTGCCGACGAGGCTGTCCGGATAGGCGACCTCGGAGCCTCCCTCCGAGCGGGTCCACACGGTCTGCGACAGGTACTCGAGGTTCACCTGGTGGCAGATGCCGGTGCCGGGCGGCACGACGGAGAAATTGTCGAAGGCCGACTGGCCCCATTTCAGGAAGGTGTAGCGCTCGCCGTTGCGCTCGTATTCGAGCGCGACGTTGTCGGCCAGCGCCTTGGGCGTGCCGAACTCGTCCACGATCACCGAGTGGTCGATCACGAGGTCGACGGGCACCAGCGGGTTGATCTTCTGCGGGTCGCCGCCGAGCGCCACCATGGCGTCGCGCATGGCCGCCAGATCGACGACCGCCGGCACGCCGGTGAAGTCCTGCATCAGCACCCGCGACGGGCGGAAGGCGATCTCCGTCTCCTCCTTGCCGCGGTTGCCGAGCCACGCCACCGTGGCCTCGATGTCCGCCCGGCGGACCGAACGGTCGTCCTCGTAGCGGAGGAGGTTCTCGAGGAGCACCTTCATGGAGAAGGGCAGGGCCGCTGCGTCGGCGAGCCCGTTCTTCGAGGCCTCGGGAATGGAGTAGTAGGTGTAGGTCCTGCCCCCGACGTCGAGCGTCTGGCGGGACTTGAAGCTGTCGAGCGATGCCACGGCTAGTCTGATCCTCGCTGGCGTTTGTCGAACACGCGCAGGCATAACCTGCGCCACGAATCAGTGTTCGGCTGAACTCGCGCCGTTGCCGGCGCGCGCCGCCCCGGGGGTGCCCGGGCAGGATGATGCGCGAGGGGCGAATTGGACGCCCGATGGGTCGCGCGGCGCAGCCTGCGGCCCGTATAGAACAGTTCGAAACTCGCCGCTACGGGGCCTCGATGACAGTGGCGTGCAGGTGTCCGCGCTCGCGGCGGGGCGGTGGACGGAGCGTGGGCCGATCCCTATTCTGATGTGCGGAGATTCCCATGCTCGCCCTCGACCTGCCAGCCGACCTGGAACGGCGCCTCGATGCTCTCGCGCGGCGCACCGGGCTCAGCGCGAGCGAGCATGTCCGCGAGGCCCTGCGCGAGCACCTCGACAATCTCGACGACATCGAACTGGCCGAGCGCCGGCTCGGCGCCCTGCGCCGCGGTGAGAGCGGGACGACGTCCCTCGACGCGTTGATCGCGCGCTATGGCCTGGAAGATTGAATTCGATCGTTCGGCAGAGCGCGAACTCGACCGCCTCGGCCCCGACGCCGCACGGCGGATCCTGCGCTTCCTCCGCGATCGGGTCTCGCCACTCGACGATCCCCGTGCCATTGGCGAGGCGCTGAAAGGCGCCAAGCTCGGCAGCCTCTGGAAATATCGGGTCGGGGATTATCGCGTGATCGCCTCCATCGAGGACGGATGCCTGCGCATCGTGGTCTTGCGCGTCGGGCACCGCCGCGAGGTCTACCGTTGACCCGCCCGTCCTGAGATCGGGTCGATCCCGTGCGCCTCACCGTCACCGGCCTCGCCGTCCGCCGCTCCGGGCGCCGCATCTTCGCGGGCCTCTCCTTCGCCCTCGGCCCCGGCGAGGCGCTGATGGTCACGGGCCGCAACGGCGCCGGCAAGTCGACGCTACTCGCCGTCCTCGCCGGGCGCCTCAAGCCCGATGCCGGCGCGGTCCGGGCGGACGATGTCGGCGAGGCGAGCCTGCCCGAATGCCTGCACGTCGTCGGCCATCGGGACGGGCTGAAGAGCGCGCTGACGGCGGAGGAGAACCTCGCCTTCGCCCGCGACCTGCTCGGTGATCCGGCCCTGACGCCCGGCGCGGCGCTGGCGGAACTCGGCCTCGCCCACGCGCTGAAGCTGCCGGTCGCCTACCTCTCGGCGGGGCAGCGGCGGCGGGTGGCGCTCGCCCGGCTCCTCGTCTGCCGGAGGCCGCTCTGGCTCCTCGACGAGCCGACGGCCGCCCTCGACACGGCCTCGCAGGGCGTTCTCGCCGCGCTCATGGCCCGGCACCGGGCGGGCGGCGGCCTCGTCGTGGCGGCGACCCACCAGGCGCTCGGCCTCGCGGATGCGCGGGAATTGCGCATCGAGCGCCCGCCCCTGCCGGCCGAGGATTCGGCGGAGGCCTTCGCGTGATCCGCGCCTTCCGCGCCCTCGTCGCCCGCGACCTGACGCTCGCCGCCCGCGTCGGCGGCTCGGGCACGCTCTCCCTCGTCTTCTTCCTGATGATCGTGGCGCTGGTGCCCTTCGCGCTCGGGCCCGACCTCAACCTCCTGTCGCGGATCGGCCCCGCCATCCTCTGGCTCGCCGCGGTGCTCGCCACCCTGATCGGCCTCGACCGCCTGTTCCAGGCCGACGAGGAGGACGGCTCCCTCGACCTGATGACGGGGGCGCCCGCGCCCCTCGAACTCGTGGTGCTGGCCAAGGTCGCGGCGCATTGGCTGACCACGGGCCTGCCCCTGGCACTGGCCTCCCCCCTGTTCGGCCTGCTCGTGGCGCTCGACGGCACCGCCATGGCCGCGACCGCGCTCACCCTTCTCGTCGGCACCCCGGCGCTGACCTTCGTCGGCGCGGTCGGGGCGGCGCTCACCGCCTCGATCCGCCGCGGCGGCCTGATCCTCGCCGTGCTGGTCCTGCCGCTGATGATCCCGACCCTGATCTTCGGCGTCTCGGCCGCGCAGTCGGCGCTCGGTGGCACGGTGCCCTTCGCGACGCCGCTGACGATCCTCGCGGCCCTCAGCCTGATCGCGGCGGTGATCGGCACCTTCGCGGCGGCGGCGGCCCTGCGCTGGTCGGAGTGAGGGGATGCGCCCCTCCCCCGCATTGCCGCTGCACCGCACGCCGCGCTAAAGCGGGAGCATGTCGGCCTCGCCCTCGCTCTGGACCCGCCTGTCCAATCCCGGCCACTTCCTGCGCTGGTCGGGCGCCCTCATGCCCTGGCTCGTCGCGGTGTCGCTGCTGGCGCTCGGCCTCGGCCTCTCCCTGTCCTGGTTCGTGGCCCCGCCCGATTACCAGCAGGGCGAGACGGTGCGGATCATGTTCATCCACGTGCCCGCGGCTTGGCTCGGGGTGTTCTTCTACGGCTCCATGGCGCTCTCGGCCATCGGGACGCTGGTCTGGCGCCATCCGCTGGCCGACGTGGCGCAGCGGGCGGCCGCGCCCATCGGGGCAGCCTTCACCATCATCTGCCTCGTCACCGGCTCGCTGTGGGGCAAGCCGATGTGGGGCACCTACTGGGTCTGGGACGCGCGGCTCACCTCGATGCTCGTCCTGTTCCTGATCTATTGCGGCATCATCGCCCTCTGGCGCACGATGGAGGATCCGAACCGGGCCGCCCGTGCGGTGGCGATCCTGACGCTCGTCGGCGCCGTGAACCTGCCGATCATCAAGTTCTCCGTGAACTGGTGGTCGACGCTGCACCAGCCTGCCTCGATCCTGCGCATGGGCGGCTCGACCATCGACCCCTCGATGCTCTACCCGCTCCTGATCATGATCGCCGCCGCGACGCTCCTCGGCGTCACGCTCCACCTCTACGCGATGCGCACCGAGATCCTGCGGCGGCGGGTGCGCACGCTGACGATCCGCGAGGCCGAGCGACTCGATGCCGGCGCTCCCGCCCTCGTCCCGGGGCCGCCCGCCGGCGCCGCACCCCTCGGCCAGGCCCTGTGAGGGAGCCCATGCTCGGTCTCGGACCCCATGCCGACTTCATCCTCGGCGCCTACGCCTTCACCGGCCTCGTGATGGCCGGCCTCGTCCTCAACGCGATCCGGGACCGCCGGGCGCAGGAGCGCGCGCTCGCAGATCTGCAGCGCCGGGAGCGCCCGTGAGCGAGCCACACGCCTCCGCCCCGGAGCCGGTGCGCCGCTCCCTCCTCCTGATCGTACCGCTCGTCGCCTTCGCGGTGCTGGCGGGCCTGTTCTTCCTGCGCCTGCGCTCCGGGATCGACCCGGCCGCGATCCCGTCCGTGCTGATCGGCAAGCCGGTGCCGGCCTTCGAGCTTCCGGCGGTTCCGGGTCTCGAGGCCGACGGCAAGCCCGTGCCCGGCCTCTCCAGCGCCGACCTCAAGGGCGGCGTGACGCTCGTGAACTTCTGGGCCTCGTGGTGCGCGCCCTGTCAGGTCGAGCACCCGATGCTGATGCGGCTTGCCCGCGAGCCGGGCCTGCGCCTCGTCGGCATCGATTACAAGGATGCGCCGGAGAACGGCCGCCGCTTCCTCGCCCGGAACGGGGTGCCCTTCTCTCAGGTCGGGCTCGACGCGAGCGGGCGCGTCGGCATCGATTTCGGCGTCTACGGCGTGCCCGAGACCTTCATCGTGGGGCCGGACGGGATCATCCGCGACAAGCTCGTGGGCATCGTCACGCCGGAGAACCTGAACGGCGTCCTCGCCAAGATCCGGGCGGCGGCCCAGGCCGGCGGCCAGGCCGCGGCCCGCTGACGGATCAGGCGGCCTTCGCCGGATCCTCGGCGCGCCCGTCCTTGCGCTCGTGGCGGGCGAGCAGCGGCGTCTGGGCCAGCGCGAACAGGATGGTCAGCGGCATGATGCCGAAGACCTTGAAGCTGACCCAGAAATCCTCCGTCTGCGTGCGCCAGACGACCTCGTTGAGGGCTGCGAGCGCCAGGAAGAACAGCCCCCAGCGGAAGGTGAGCTTGCGCCAGCCCTCGTCGGTGAGCGCGAACACGCTGTCCAGCACCACCGAGAGCAGCGACTTGCCGAAGGCGAGGCCCCCGAGCAGCACGAGGCCGAACAGGGTGTTCACGATGGTGGGCTTGACCATGATGAAGGTCTTGTCCTGCAGCACCAGGGTCAGGCCGCCGAACACCACCACCACGACGCCCGAGACGAGGGGCATGATCGGCAGGCGCCGCACCAGCGCGTAGTGGATCGTGAGCGCGACCACGGTCGCCGCGATGAACAGGCCGGTGGCCGCGAACAGCTTCTGGTCGGCCGCCACGCCGAAGCGCTCCGCGTAGGCATTGCCGAGGAAGAACAGCACCAGCGGCCCGAGTTCGAGCGCGAGCTTCGGCAGCGGGGCGAGGTGGCGTTGCGGGGGGACGGATTCGATCTGCATCAACGGGTCCGGCTCACGTGGCGGGCGGAGTCCGGGAGCGGGTTTCCGGCGCCGCCGCGGACCCCGATGTAAGCTATGCCCCCGCCGTTTCCTACCGGAGCCGCCCCGACCATGACGATCCGGATCGACCGCGAGGAGACCGACGCCTGCTTGCGGACCTCGCGCGCCGCGCAGCCGACGCCTTCGCCCAGTATGGCAAGGGCCGCCATCCGGCGGCGCTCGATTTCGGCGATGGCTTCGCCTCTGCGCTCGCCCGTTCCCTCGAGGCGCCGCTCCTGTTCAAGGCGAGGATTTCGCCCGCACCGACGTGGCGCGAGCGGGCCTCTAAGCCTTCTCCAGCCCCGCGATCGCCCGCGCGAAGTCGCGCGCGGCGAAGGGCTCCAAATCCTCCACCCCCTCGCCGACGCCGATGAAATGCACCGGCAGGCCGAACTTCGCCGCGAGCGCCACGAGGATGCCGCCGCGTGCCGTGCCGTCGAGCTTCGTCATCACGAGGCCGCTGACGGGCGCCGCCTGCGAGAACAGCTCCACTTGGCTCAGCGCGTTCTGGCCGACCGTGGCGTCGAGGACGAGGAGCGTGGCGTGGGGAGCCTCGGCGTCGAGCTTGCGCATCACGCGCACGATCTTCTCCAGCTCTGCCATCAGGCCGGCCTTGTTCTGCAGGCGCCCGGCGGTGTCGATGAGGAGCACGTCGGTGCCCTGGCGCCTGGCTTCCTGCAATGCGTCGAAGGCGAGGCCCGCCGCGTCCGCCCCCTGCGCGCGGGTGACGACGGGCGTGCCCGTGCGCTCGCCCCAGACCTTCAGCTGCTCCACCGCCGCGGCGCGGAATGTGTCGCCGGCCGCGAGCATCACGCTGCGCCCCTCCGCCTTGAGCTTCAGGGCGAGCTTGCCGATCGTAGTGGTCTTGCCGGCGCCGTTCACCCCGACCGTCAGGATCACGAAGGGCTTGCGCGCAGCCTCGATCCGCAGGGGCTCGGCGACGGGATCGAGCGCCCGCTCGACCTCGGCAGCGAGGATTTCCCGCACCTCGTCGGGTGAGATCCCCTTCTCGTAGCGGCCCTTGCCGACCGCCTCGGAGACGCGCGTCGCGGTCTCCACGCCGAAATCGGCCTGGATCAGGGCGTCCTCCAGATCCTCCAGCGTCGTCGCGTCGAGCTTGCGCTTGGTGAAGAGCCCCGTCACCCGGTCCGACAGGGAGGTCGAGGTCCGCTTCATGCCGGCGGTGAGGCGCCCCCACCAGCCGCGCTTGCCCGGGGCGTCCGCGAGGTCGAAATCCTTGGCCGCATCGGTGGCCAAAGCGGCCGCCGTGTCGACGGGCTGAATGTCGGGGTCGGGGGCCGGCGCGCCGGTTTCCAGGGCGGAGGGCGACGGCTCGGCCGGTTCGGGCGCAGCCGATCGGGCTTCGGCCGGCTCGGGTTCGGCCGGCTCGGGCTCGAAGGCCCGGGAGGTCGTATCCGCCGGCTCCGCCCCGCGCGCGGGCGCGTCGCCGGCCGTGCCGGCGGGCGGGCGCTCGGTGTCTCCCTCGATCGGCTGGAGGTCCGCGCCCTCGATCTCGTCGGGCACCGCGTTCTTGCCCGCCTCCTCGGGCGCGGGCTCGGAGGGCGGCAGCGGCACGTGGCTGACGTCGTCGGCGCCGGTGGCGAAGTCGGGCTGGCCCTCGGAGGCCGAGGCGGGCGAGTCCGGCGGCGGGACCGGGCTCTCCTCCGCGGCCGGCATGCCCTTGCGCCCGAACAGGCGGCCGAACCAGCCCGGCTTCTCGTCTTGACTCATGCGTCCCTGCTCCCGCAGGCCGGGCTCTTCGCGCCGGCCTACCACTCGCGTATCACCGATGATCCTGCCTGACATAGGCGCCCGCCTGCTCTACCGCGATGCCCTGCTGCTCGTCATCGACAAGCCGGCGGGCCTGCCGGTGCATCCCGGCCCGAAGGGCGGCGAGACCCTGACCGACCATCTCGACGCGCTCCGCTTCGGCCTGCCGCGGCGCCCCGAGGTGGTGCACCGGCTCGATCGCGACACGTCGGGCTGCCTCGCGCTCGGGCGCCACGCCAAGGCGCTTGCCCGCCTCAACCGCCTGTTCGCGACCGCCTCCGCCGAGAAGGTCTACTGGGCCCTCGTGGAGGGCGGCCCCGTGGGGGAGGCGACCAGCATCGATCTCCCCCTCGCCCGGCGCTCGAACGATCCGCGCAGCTGGTGGATGAAGGCGGACCCGGCGGGCGAGACGGCGCTGACCCATGTCCGGGTGATGGGCCGCAGCCCGGACGGGGCGCGGAGCTGGCTGGAATTGCGGCCCGTCACCGGCCGCACGCATCAGCTGCGCGTCCATTGCGCCGCATCGGGATTCCCGATCGTCGGGGACGCGATCTACGGCAGCGCCCCGCGCTCCGGCGGCCCCGGCTTGCAGCTCCACGCCCGCGCCCTCACCCTGCCGCTCTACCCGAAGAAGCCGCCGGTGCGCGCCGAGGCGCCGGTTCCTGAGCACATGCGGGTGGGCCTCGAAGCCTGCGGCCACCGGTCCTGAGGGAACCGCGCGGCGCATCTCCCGTCCGGGAGAGGCTTGGGGCGAGGCGGGAGCGCCTGCGCCCTCACGCCGCGATCAGCGCGCGCCCGTCATGCCCGGCGATCCGCACGCTCCGGATCTCACCGGGCTCCGCGACAAGCCGCACCGGCGTGAAGCCCTCGGTGCGGCCGGTGCCGCCGCGCTCGGCCAGGACGAGGCGGGTCTGCCCCACCTCCGCGTCGAGGTGCCGCCGGAGCGCCGCCGCCCCGGCCTCGCGCAGCCGCGCGGCGCGCTCGCGAACGAGGCCGGGATCGACCGGCGGCATCCGGGCGGCCGGCGTGCCGGGCCGGGGCGAGTAGGGAAAGACGTGCAGGTGCGTGAGCCCGCACGCCTCCACGAGATCGAGGGTGCGGGCGAATTGCGCCTCGGTCTCGGTCGGGAAGCCGGCGATCAGGTCCGCCCCGAACACGGCGCCGGGGCGAAGCCCGCGGATGCGCTCGCAGAAGCGGATCGCGTCGGCGCGGGCGTGGCGGCGCTTCATCCGCTTGAGGATCAGGTCGTCGCCCGCCTGGAGCGAGAGGTGGAGATGCGGCATCAGCCGCGCCTCCTCGGCGAGGGCGGCGACGAGCTCCTCGTCGGCCTCGATCGAGTCGATCGAGGAGAGCCGCAGCCGCGCGAGGCCCGGCACGCCCGCCAGGATCGCCCGGACGAGTCGGCCGAGCCCCCCGCCCTGAGCCAAGTCGCGTCCGTAGGCGGTGAGGTCGACGCCGGTCAGCACCACCTCGCGGCCGCCATGCTCCACGATGCGGGCGACCTGTTCGACGACGGCCGCCTCCGGCACCGAGCGCGAGCGGCCGCGGCCGAACGGGATGATGCAGAAGGTGCAGGCGTGGTCGCAGCCGTTCTGCACCGGGACGAAGGCGCGGGTATGCCCGGCGACCCCGGTGATCGCGGTCGGCGCGAGCGTGCGCGCCTGCATGACCGTGCCGGGCGGCGTCGGCTCCCGCCAAGCCCGCGCCGCGAGCTTGTCCGCGTTGCCGACGAGGCGGGCGACCTCGGGCATGGCGGCGTAGAGGCCGGTCTCCACCTCGGCGCCGCAGCCCGTCACCACGATCTCGGCCTCCGGACGCTCCCGGGCGAGGCGACGGATCGCCTTGCGGGCCTGCCGCCCGGCCTCCGCCGTCACCGCGCAGGTGTTGACGACGACGCGCGCCCGCGCGCCCGCCTCGGGCCGTGCGGCGGCGCGCATCACCTCGGACTCGACGATGTTGAGGCGGCAGCCGAAGGTGAGGGTCTCGACGTCCATCACGGTGCCGGCCCGAACAGCTCCGGCGCGAAGCTGCCCTCCCCCTCGAGGAAGACGGGGCCCGTCATCAGGACATGGTCGTCGGCGCGCCACTCGATCACGAGCTCGCCCCCGGGCAGGCTCACCGCGGCGCCGCGCCCGATCATGCGCAGGCGCGAGGCCGCCACCACCGCGGCGCAGGCGGCCGTGCCGCAGGCGAGGGTCAGCCCGGCGCCCCGCTCCCAGACCCGGAGCTTGATCGCCTCGCGGCCCGTCACCCGGGCCACCGAGATGTTCGCCCGTTCGGGGAAGATCGGGTGGTTCTCCAGCATCGGCCCGATCCGGGCGAGATCGTAGCTGTCCGGGTCGCGGTCGACGAAGAAGATCGCGTGCGGGTTGCCCATGCTGACGGCCGCGGGGGAGTGCAGGATCGGATCGTCGATCGGGCCGATCTGCAGCTCGATGCGGCGGGTGTCGGGGAAGGGATCGCGCAGGGGGATCTCGTTCCAGGCGAGCCGCGGCTGGCCCATGTCGACGGTGAAGGAGCGGTCCGCCACCCGCTTCACCTCGACGAGGCCGGCCTTGGTTTCCAGGGTCAGCCGGCCGCTCTCGGCGGGCCGGGCCATGGCGGGGTCGTCGAACATCGCGAAGGCGACGCAGCGGGTGCCGTTGCCGCAGGCGCCGGATTCCGAGCCGTCGGTGTTGTAGATGCGCAGGAAGGCATCGGTGCCGGGGGTCGCGGGATCGTGCACGACCATGAGCTGGTCGAAGGCCGAGTGCGGGTCGGCCGCGATCGCCCGCGCCTCCTCCGGACGCACGCGGATCTCCGTGCCGCGCAGGTCGAGGACCACGATCGCGTTGCCCGCGCCGTGCATCTTCAGGAATCTTCGGTTGCTGAGCGCGCTCATGCTGTCCGGCGGTTCGAAGGGCCCGTCCGGGGCCGGGACCGCTATATGGCAAAGTGCGCAACGGCGCGCGACCCCGCCGGAAGCGGGGCTGCGATCCCGGTTCCGCGAGGACCGGCCCTCGCAGGCGGCCCGCTTCGTCACTAGTTTCCCCGGGCCTTCACCGCCGGGCGCCCGATTCGGCGCGCCGGCCCCTCGCCGGAGCGACACCGTGACCCGCCTTCGTTCCCTGCTGTCCGCCGGTCTCCTCGCCCTCGCGCCCGGCTCCGGCCTCGCGCAGGAAGCGGCGCCCCCGCCGGCCTCGAACGCGCCCCCGCCCGCGGTGACGAGCCCGCTGCCGACGACGACCGTGCCCGACACCGGCAAGCCCGACCCGAACCGGACGACCGCGCCCCAGCCCGAGAAGGCCCTCGGCCCCCCGGCCGGGTCGCCCGCGCCCTCCGCCGCGCCCGCGCCCCGCAAGACCCTGGTCGAGACGCCCGGCGACGCCAACGACGTCGACGAGGTCTCGCTGCCGCCGAGGCCCGCCGCCATCCTGTCGGGCAAGGCGAAGTGGGAGGAGGCGGTGCCGAGCCTCAAGGCCGCCTTCGCGCGGATCGAGGCCGAGCTGTCCAGGGCCGGCGTCCCGCCGACGGGCCGCCCGATCGCGGTCTTCGCCAAGACCGACGACGACGGCTTCCAGTACGAGGCGATGGTGCCGGTGGCCGAGATCCCGGCGGGCAAGGCCGCCGAGAAGCCGGCCGACGGCGAGGGCATCCGCTTCGGCACCACGCCGAGCGGCAAGGCCCTCCGCTTCCCCCACAAGGGCTCCTACGACGAGATCGACGGCACCTACGAGACGCTGACCGCCTATCTCGACGCCAAGGACATCGTGGTGCAGGACCGCTTCATCGAGGAATACGTCACCGACCTGAACGACCGTGCCGACGAGAAGCTCGACGTGAACATCTACGCGCTTGTGAAATGAGGCGGTTGATTTCGCTCCCGGCGGCTGATCTCATTTTGAAGCCCGATCCATCGGCTCCGGAGCAGCCATGCCGCTGACCGTCACCGTCCGCTACGATCCCGAGGAACCGGTCTGGTACGTGCACGACTCCGAGGTGCCCGGCCTGCACGCAGAGGCGCAGACGCTCGACGCCTTGGTCGGGGTTATCGGCGACCTCGTGCCCGACCTCGCGGCGGTGAATCTGCCGCAGGAGAACGCGGGAGGCGGACGGGAGATCGCGGTCTGCATCCAGCACCTTATGAGCGCTAAGCCGGCACATGCCTGCTGAATGGGCTCGAACCTCTGCCCGGAATTGGTTCGCTTGCTTCGCGAAGCCGGTTGCACGTTCGTGCGCCAGGGAAAGGGCTCGCACGAGATCTGGCAGAGCCCGATCATGGGGCGTCGCATCGCGGTTCCCCGCAACACGGTGATGAAGCGGACCGCCAACGGCATTCTTCGGGACGCAGAGCTGCCCAGGGCCTTCTGACACGGTGGCCGAGGGAACCCCCGCCGCGCCTCGCGGATTCGCGCCTCATGCCCATCGCATCCGGACATGAGCGCCCCGCCCCGCGTCCCCGCCGCCTCGGCACCCAGGCGGCCCCCGCCGATCCCGATCTCGCCGCACGGGCCCTCGAGATCCACCGCCGGCTCTGCCCGGTCTATGGCTGCCCGATCCCCTACTTCCACAGCCTCGACCCGTTGAGCGAGCTCGTCTCCTCGCTCCTCTCGCACCGGACCCGCAACGCCGATTCGGGCCGTGCCTTCAAGGCGTTGCGCGCCCGCTACCCGGACTGGGCGCAGGTCCTCGACGCGCCCACGGCCGAGATCGAGGCGACGATCGCCGGGGTGACGTGGCCCGAACTGAAGGCGCCGCGGATCCAGGCGGTGCTGCGGGCGGTCGCGGAGCGGCGGGGCGCGCTCGATCTCGGCTTCCTGAAGGACTTGGAGGTCGATGCCGCCCGCGCCTGGCTCGAGGCGATCCCCGGGATCGGGCCGAAGACGAGCGCGGCGGTGCTCTCCTTCTCGGTCCTGCGGATGCCGGCGCTGCCCGTCGACAGCCACCACCACCGGGTGGCGCAGCGCCTTGGCCTCGTCGGGGCTCGGGTCGATGTCGGGCCGGCCCACCCGGTGCTGCGCGCTCAATTGCCGCCCGATTGGAGTGCCCAGGACCTCTACGACAATCACGAGATCCTGATGCTGCACGGCCAGCAGGTCTGCCACCACCGGAACCCGGCCTGCGGCCGATGCGTCCTCCTCGATCTCTGCCCGACGGGACAGGCCCGGCGCGCCTCCCTGTGAGGCCGTACCCGCTCCCTTGACCGGTCCCGGCCGCCGGTCCAGAACCGCGCGCCTGCGCGGAGGAGCCGTTCCGACGCGGGATCCGCAAGTCGGGCAAGACGTCGGGGGGAGACGCAGCGATGGCCGCGTTCAAGGAACTCGTGTTTTCGGGCGTTCAGCCGACCGGAAACCTGCATCTCGGCAATTATCTCGGCGCCATCAAGCGCTTCGTGGAGATGCAGGAGCGGGCCGATTGCCTCTACTGCGTCGTCGACCTGCACGCGATCACGCTCTGGCAGAACCCGGCCGAATTGCGGACGCAGATCCGCGAGGTCACGGCGGCCTTCATCGCGGCCGGCATCGACCCGAAGCGCTCCATCGTCTTCAACCAGAGCCAGGTGCCGCAGCACGCGGAACTCGCCTGGATCTTCAACTGCGTCGCCCGGCTCGGCTGGCTCAACCGCATGACGCAGTTCAAGGACAAGGCCGGCAAGGACCGCGAGAACGCGAGCGTCGGCCTCTACGATTATCCCGTCCTGATGGCGGCCGACATCCTGGCCTACCGGGCGACGCACGTGCCCGTCGGCGAGGACCAGAAGCAGCACCTCGAACTGACCCGCGACATCGCCCAGAAGTTCAACACCGACTTCGCGGAGTCGATCGAGGCGCACGGCCACGGCGAGGGCTTCTTTCCCATCACCGAGCCGCTGATCGGCGGGCCGGCCGCCCGCGTCATGAGCCTGCGCGACGGCACCAAGAAGATGTCGAAATCCGACCCGTCGGACTATTCGCGCATCAACCTCACGGACGATGCCGACGCCATCGCCCAGAAGGTGCGCAAGGCCAAGACCGACCCGGAGCCCCTGCCCTCGGAGGCGGCGGGCCTCAACGGGCGCCCCGAGGCCGACAACCTCGTCGGCATCTTCGCGGCGTTGCGAGGCTCGACCCGGGAGGCGGTGCTCGCCGAGTACGGCGGCGCCCAGTTCTCGGCCTTCAAGGGCGCGCTGGTGGAACTCGCCGTCGAGTCGCTCAGCCCCCTGAGCGCCGAGATGAAGCGGCTCGTGGCCGACCCGGCCCATATCGACGCGGTCCTCGCCGACGGCTCGGAGCGCGCCGCGGCGATCGCCGCCCCGACGCTCGATGCGGTGAAGGACATCGTCGGCTTCGTGCGGCGGGGTCGCTGACGGAGGCGTGGGCCGCCTCGCGCGGCTCGACGAAACGGGGGATGCGGACAGCGCGGGCCTCCTCCCGGACGGGAGCGGGGCCCGTCCGCGTCAGGCCTCTCCGCGGGCGACGAGCGACTCGTACTCGGACACCTCCAGGCGGCCCTCCTTCGCCACCCGTGCCCGGTCCTCGTCGCTGATCACGTCGCTGGCGAGGTCGAGGCGCTTCCAGGAGGCGAGCGGCGTCTCCCGGTCGGGCGTCGGCACGTACTTGTTCTGCGCCACCTTCTGGTACTTGTGGATGTAGCGCGGGCAGTTGACCCAGATCTTCGTCACGTCGACGCGCACGAGGTACTTGGCCTCTTTGTACTCCGCCATCAGCGGGTCGTCGCGCAGGAGCGTCGCGTGCCCCTGGACGCGGACGCGGTGCGGCGTCTCAAAATCGATGAAGAGCAGGCCGACCTTGGCCTGCCCCTCGATGTTGCCCATCGAGTAGAACATGCCGTTGCCGTCGAAGCCGGGGAAGACGAGGCTGCTCTCGCCCGTCACCTTCACGAAGCCCGGGCTGCCGCCCTTGTAGGAGACGGTCGGCATGCCGTCCGGATCGACCGTCGAGAGGAAGAACATGTCGCGGCTGCCGATGAAGGCGGCCTCGTCCTCCCGGATCGTCTCGTGCACCCAGTCCGTGTCCAGGCGGTTGGCGAGCTTGACGGTGCCGAACTCTTCCTGGAGCGCGCGGTGCGCGTCGAAATAGAGCGATGCCATGGGTGTCCTCCGCGGCAGCCTTCTCCGGGCCTGCCGGCGCGCATGAAACCCGCATTCGAGCGTGGCCGCAACTGCCGCAGTCGACCCTGGCGGATGAGGTCGCGCGGACGGGAGAGCAGGCGGCACACCGCTGGAACGATCACCCTTCCTCGCTCAGGGAGACCTGCGGCATGGCGCGACGCATGTACTCGTCGAAGAGGGGGACGGTGAAGGCTGTGTCCCCGTGTGACGGCGAGTAGATCATGCCTTTCCTGATGAGGGCACTGCGTGTCGGGGCGGCGGAGGTCACCTTGAGGCCGAGCTTGTCGGCGATGTCGCCGGAACGGTGCTTGCCCCGTCCAAACTCGGCCAAGGCCCGCATGTACCGTCGTTCTGCTGGACTGCATCGATCGAGCCGCACCTTGAAGAAGCTTTGATCGAGTTCTCTGATCGCAGCTTCGCTGGCGCGCTCGATGACGGGCAGATCAATCGTTTCATGTTCGGCGGCATTCCAGGCTTCGTAGGCCCATTGCTGCAGAAAGTACGGGTACTTTTCGGTGACGCTGATGATCCTCTCGACGGCGTCTGTCGTGAATGTTACGCCTTCGCTGTTGGCAGGTCGCTCGACGGCGCGGATTGCATCCTCCGTGCTGAGCGCGCCGATTTCCGGATAGCGAAACAATCGTTCGGAATAGGATTTCGAATTTCCGGCGAGGGCGCGAATCTGCGGAAGACCAGCGCCGATCAGGATCAGCGGCAGGGATCGTTGATTGACTCGGTGCACGGCCATGATGAGCGCGCTGAACTCCGACTCGCTCAGGTATTGCAGTTCATCGAGAAAGATCGCGATCGGACGGTTGGCCGCCTTGGCAGCCTCTGCAATGACGAGGACGAGTTCCGGAAGATCGTTCTCGATGCGTCCGCTATCGGCCAAGCCGGTCTCAGGGTCCATGCTCAGCCCGAACTCGATATCATTGATGGAGACGTTCAGGCCTCCGAGAAATCCTTTGAGACCGCGCAAGCCGCGGCGTGCCTTCTCCTTCGCGCCTTCGATCACGCTTAAGCTGTGAAGGATGCTTCGCAGGCTTGGTGCGATCAACTCGGGGAGCGTCTTTCCCTCGTGCGCCTCAATGAAAACCGCCTTGAACCGCTGCGTCTCCGCTTCCTCGTGCAGCCGATTGAGAAGCACTGTTTTTCCCACGCCGCGGAGCCCGACCAATATCAGGCTCTGGGTTGCCTTGCCGATGGCGACACGCTGCAGCGCAGTCGTCCCGGCAGCCAGCACGTCGGAGCGGCCGGCGAGCTCCGGCGGAGGTGTTCCTGCCCCAGGTGCGTAGGGGTTTCTGACAGGATCCATATTGAGCGATCTTAGGGAGTTATAGCGAAAAATCGCTATAACTCCCTAAGATCCATATATCAAGGCCATATTCCTATCATCGGAATGCATGCCGAGCTTTGAAAGCGCCATCGCGCGGGCCGGGTTGGATCAGGTGCCGCCCGGCCCGCACTCCCAAACGATCAGTTGCGGGACTTGTCGACCAGCGCCTTCTCGGAGATCCACGGCATCATGCCGCGCAGGCGCGCGCCGACCTCCTCGATCGGGTGGGCGGCGAGCTTGGCGCGCGTCGCCTTGAACGAGGTCTGGCCGACCTTGTTCTCCAGCATCCAGTTGCGGGTGAAGATGCCCGACTGGATGTCGTTGAGGACGCGCTTCATCTCGGCCTTCGTCTCCGGCGTCACGATGCGCGGGCCGGTGACGTACTCGCCGTACTCGGCGGTGTTCGAGATCGAGTAGTTCATGTTGGCGATGCCGCCCTCGTAGATGAGGTCGACGATGAGCTTCACCTCGTGCAGGCACTCGAAATAGGCCATCTCGGGGGCGTAGCCCGCCTCGACCAGGGTCTCGAAGCCGGCCTTGATCAGCTCGACGAGGCCGCCGCAGAGCACGGCCTGCTCGCCGAAGAGATCGGTCTCGCACTCCTCCTTGAAGGTCGTCTCGATGATGCCGGCGCGGCCGCCGCCATTGGCCGAGGCGTAGGACAGGCCGAGATCGTGCGCGTTGCCGGAGGCGTCCTGCGCGATCGCGATGAGGGTCGGCACGCCGCCGCCCTTCAGGTACTCGCCCCGCACCGTGTGGCCGGGGCCCTTCGGGGCGACCATCAGCACGTCGAGGTCCTTGCGGGGCTCGATCAGGTTGAAGTGGACGTTGAGGCCGTGGGCGAAGAGGAGCGCGGCGCCCTCCTTGAGGTTCTTCTCCAGGGATTCCTTGTAGATGTCGCCCTGCAGCTCGTCGGGGGTGAGCATCATCACCACATCGCCCCACTTGGCGGCGTCGGCGACCGACATCACCTTGAAGCCCTCGCCTTCCGCCTTCTTGGCGGTGGCCGAGCCCTCGCGGAGCGCGATCACGATCTCCTTCACGCCGGAATCGCGCAGGTTCAGCGCGTGGGCGTGGCCCTGGCTGCCGTAACCGACGATGACGACCTTCTTGCCCTTGATCAGGTTCAGGTCTGCGTCGCGATCGTAATAGACCCGCATGGCGGCTTGTCCTTTTCGTGAGGTGTCGATGAGTGCGCTCCGGCGCCCTCGTTCGCGCGGCCGTGCGATGGCGGCGCTTTTAGCGAGGCGATCCCCTTGACGAAAGGGGAAATCGCCGCATGGCAGCCCTCGCGGGCCGACAGTCCCGCCCCGCCGTCAGACCGGCAGCGGAAGCCCCTCCCGCGCGAAGGCCCGCTGCACGGCCGGGCGCCCGGCCATGGCGCGGGCATGCGCCGTCCAGGCCGGGAAGCGCTCGGCCATGTCAAAGCCGAGAGCCGGCCCGCGGCCCCAGGTCCAGAACAGCAGGAGGTAGGGATCGACCACGCTGTAGCGCCCGCCCACCGCCCATCCGCCGTTCGAGAGCCGCACCTCCGTCATGGTGCAGAGGTCGCCGAACGTGTCGGCGCCCTTGGCGCGGATGCCGGGATGGGCCGCCTCGTCGGCGCTGTAGCGCTCGGCCCGGCGGATATGGGCGTAGGCGGGGTGGTGGTTGGTGGAGAGCCAGCCGAGCCACTCGTCGGCGAGGGCCTGGTCGCGGGGGCTCTCGGGCCAGAGCCCGGCCTCCGGATGCGCGCGCGCGATGTGGCGCAGGAGCGCGGTGTTCTCGGTGAGCACCCAGCCCCCCTCGTCGAGGGCCGGCACGCGGCCGCGCTCGTTGACCGCGAGGTATTCGGGGGCGCGCTGGTCGCCGGCCTGCAGGTTGAGGCGCACGGTCTCGAAGGGCGCCCCGGTCTCCTCCAGCGCGATGTGCGAGGCGAGCGAGCAGGCGCCGGGGGCATAGTAGAGGGTGCGGGCGGTCATCAGGCGTCTTTCCGGCTCGGCACGTCGGCGGCGATCCCGAGCACTTCCGCCAGGTTCAGGCGGATCTTGAGAAGGATGTGGTCCGGCACGGAGCCCACGCGCCGGAAGCCGCGCGAGGCTCGATCGACGCATCGGACTTGGTCAACGAGCACTGCCCCCGCCACCGCGAGGCCGTCGGGCAACAAAACCTTCGTTGGCCACGGGTTCACGTTGCGCGTGATGGGGCAGACGATGGCCGTCTCGTTCTGCCGATGGAAGATGAAGTCCGACAGCACGATCGCGGGGCGGACGCCGCTCTGCTCCCGGCCGAGCGTCGGGCGGAGATCGACCCAGACGATGTCTCCTGCACGCGGAAGGTCGGCATCGTCAGTCATCACGAATGATTTCCGCGCCGACGTCCGGCCCCCAATCCACCAGTTCGGGGCGGTGGGATGGACCGAGCCGCTCCATCTCCGCGACCATCTCGGCCAGAGTCAGGATCGGCTCGCCGTCGACAAAACGACGAGGGGGCATTGCCCCTCTCTCCGTTTCGCTGTGACGCGCCTTCAGCACCACGGTCAGCGTCTGCCCCTCGCTGATCCCGAGTTGTTCGGCTTCATCGGCCGGCAGTTCCACGGCGAGATCATGGCCCCGCCGAATGATCCTGGCTTCCATGGCCCTGTCTCCGGAGACGTGTGGCCGTCCAGTCTACCATTTCAGGAGGCGAAGACCGATCACAACGGCTCGGCGCCCCGCCCCATCGCGGCGATGCCGGTGCGGCAGATCTCGACGAGGCCGATCACGCTCATCAGGCGGATGAAGCGGTCGATCTCCTCCGTCGTGCCGGTGAGCTCGAACACGAAGGAATTAAGCGTCGCGTCGAGCGTCCTGGCGCCGAAGGCGGCGGCGAGCCGCAGGGCCTCGCTGCGGTGCTCGCCCTGGCCCACCACCTTCACGAGGCAGATCTCGCGCTCCAGCGCGTTGCCCTGGAGCGTCAGGTCCACCACCCGGTGCACCGGCACGAGCCGGTCGAGCTGCGCCTTGATCTGCTCGATCACGGCGTTGGTGCCCGTCGTCACGATGGTGATGCGGGAGAGGTGGCGCGCCTCCTCCGTCTCGGACACCGTCAGGCTCTCGATGTTGTAGCCCCGCCCCGAGAACATGCCCGAGATCCGGGCGAGCGCGCCCGGCTCGTTGTCCACGATCACCGCGAGGGTGTGCCGGTTGACGGTCTCGACCCGGACCGGCTCGGGGTAGTGCGTGTTCATCGCGTTCATCGTCCTGCTCCCGCCCGCTCCCTCAGACCAGCATCTTGCCTTCCTCGGAGATCACGTCGCCGAGCTCGACGCCGGTCTCGCCGAGATAGTCGGAGAGCAGCATCTCGTTGTGCGCCTTGCCCGAGGGGATCATCGGGAAGCAGTTCTCGGTCTTGTCGACGACGCAGTCGAAGATGACCGGCCCGTCATAGTCGAGCATCTCCTTGATCGCCGCGTCGAGGTCGCCCGGCTTGTCGCAGCGGATGCCCTTGGCGCCGTAGGCCTCGGCGAGCTTCACGAAGTCCGGCAGGCTCTCCGAGTAGCTCTGCGAGTAGCGCGACCCGTGCAGCAATTCCTGCCACTGGCGGACCATGCCCATGTACTCGTTGTTCAGGATGAAGATCTTGACCGGCAGGCGGTACTGCACCGCGGTCGAGAGCTCCTGGATGTTCATCAGGATCGAGGCCTCGCCCGCGATGTCGATGACGAGCCCGTCCCGGTGGGCGAGCTGCACGCCGATCGCCGCGGGCAGGCCGTAGCCCATCGTGCCGAGGCCCCCGGAGGTCATCCAGCGGTTCGGCTCCTCGAACTTGAAGTACTGGGCCGCCCACATCTGGTGCTGGCCGACCTCGGTCGTGATGTAGGTCTCGCGGTCCTTGCAGGCCTCGTAGAGCCGCTGCACCGCGTATTGCGGCTTGATGATCGTGCCCGACGGCCAGTAGGCGAGGCATTCGCGCGCGCGCCAGGTGCGGATCTTGCCGAACCACGCCTCGAGGCGGCCCTTGTCGGGGTCGGACGGCAGGGCGGCCCACGCCTCCAGCATGTCCGCGAGCACCGAGGCGCAATCGCCGAGGATGCCGATATCGACCTTGACGACCTTGTTGATCGAGGAGGCGTCGACGTCGACGTGGATCTTCTTCGAGTAGGGCGCGAAGGCGTCGAGGCGGCCCGTGATGCGGTCGTCGAAGCGCGCCCCGATGCAGACCATCACGTCGCACTCGTGCATCGCGAGGTTGGCCTCGTAGGTCCCGTGCATGCCGAGCATGCCGAGGAACTTGTCGTCCGAGGCCGGGAAGGCGCCGAGCCCCATCAGGGTCGAGGTGACGGGGAAGCCCGTCGCCGCGACGAGATCGCGCAGGAGCCGCGAGGCCTCCGGGCCCGAGTTGATGACGCCGCCGCCGGTGTAGAAGACCGGCCGGCGCGCGGAGGCCATCAGCTCGATCGCCGCGCGGATCTTGTCGGCATCGCCCTTCACGACCGGGCGATAGGTCTTGTGCCCCTCGAAGCTCGGGCGCTCGTAGAGCCCGCTCGCGAACTGGATGTCCTTCGGCAGGTCGACGACGACGGGGCCGGGCCGGCCGTGGCTCGCGACGTAGAACGCCTCGTGCAGGATGCGCGGCAGGTCGTCGATCGATTTGACGAGGTAATTGTGCTTCGTGCAGTGGCGCGTGATGCCGACCGTGTCGCATTCCTGGAACGCGTCCGTGCCGATCAGGTGCGTCGGCACCTGCCCCGTGATGCAGACGAGCGGGATCGAATCCATCATCGCGTCGGTGAGGCCGGTGATGATGTTGGTGGCGCCGGGTCCCGAGGTGACGAGGACGCAGCCGACCTTGCCCGAGGAGCGGGCGTAGCCCTCCGCCGCGTGGACGGCGCCCTGCTCGTGGCGCACGAGCACGTGCTGGATCGCGTCCTGATGGAAGAGCGCGTCGTAGATCGGCAGCACCGCGCCGCCCGGATACCCGAACAGCGTCTCGACACCCTGATCCCGGAACGCCCGGATGACCATTTCGGCCCCGGTCATGACCTCGCCGCTCATCGTCTTCCTCCTTGAACCCGTTCTCGAACTCCGTTGCGCTTCAACCCGGCCGCGGGCAACAAAAAAGGGCCCCGATCGGGACCCTGCATGCGCCACCGCCCGGATCGCGGCCCTGGCTTCAGGGCCGCCCCGTCAGTGGCGCTTTCGTTACGATAAGGATGTGACGCATCGGGGTGACGTCTCGAACCCTGTTCGACCCGCCTCGGCAGCGGAGTCGCGGAAAAGTGTCGGGTCTCATAGCGGAGGGACCCTGTCGGGTCAACGGCGCGCGCGGCGAAACCTGCACGCCCGCATTGCCGGGCTCCCGGTCGCGCCCTATTGGGACAGTCCAGGACTTCCCATCCCACCACCAGCAAGGCGACGACGCCCGTGGCGCTGCCCGAGACGGCCTCGAACCGGGCCTCCTCCTATCTCCTCCTCGACGTCGCGGGCCAGACCTGCGCCCTCCCCCGCGAGGCGGTGCGCGAGGTGCTGCCGCTGCCCGACCTGTTCCAGCCGCCGAGCGGGGGCTCCTGGCTCGCGGGCTTCCTCAATCTCGGCGGGAACCCGGTGCCGGTCATCGATCTCGCCCGCCTGTTCGGGCTGCGCGCGGGCCGCGCCGACCCCGGCCTCTACGCCCATCTCGTCCTCGCTGCGGACGGCTCGCGCGCCCTCCTCGTCGACCGGGCGAGCGACCTCGTCGGCGTGCCGGCCGAGGCGGTGCGCGCGGTCGAGCCGGGCCAGACGCTCAACGGCTGTGTCGAGGCGGAGATCACGGTGCGGGGCCGCCTCGTCCACGCCCTCAGCCTCGCCCGCATCCTGACGGAGGAGGAGGGCGGCCGCGTCGAGGCCCTGGCCGTCGCCGCGCGCGCGCGCCTCGCCGACCTGCCGGCGGCCTGAGCCCCTTGGCCCGCGAGCCTTCCCGCGAGCCTTCCCGCGAGGAGCCCGCCGCGCGGCGGCCGGAGCCGCGCGACCCGTTCGCCGATCCGGGCTACGCGGACCTCAAGGCCGAGATCATCGCCCGGACCGGCCACCAATACTACGCCGACAAGGACGGCCTGCTGTTCGACCGGCTCCGCCGCCGCTTCCGCGCGGCCGGGATGGCCGACGCCACGGCCTACCGCGCGCTCCTCGCGCAGGGCCAGGACGGCGCCAGCGAATGGGCCGCGCTCGAGGCCGAGATCACCATCGGGGAAACCTTCTTCTTCCGCTACGCGGAGCAGTTCGAGGCGCTGCGCGAGACCATCCTGCCGGGCCTGATCGCGGCGCGCGGCCCCGAGCAGAGCCTCAAGGTCTGGAGCGCGGGCTGCTCGACCGGGGCGGAGGCCTACTCGGTGGCGATCCTCCTGCGCGAGATCCTCGGCGAGTCGCTGCCCGAGTGGCACGTGGCGATCACGGGAACCGACATCAGCGTCGCCGCGCTCGCGACCGCGCGGGCCGCACATTACGGGCGCTGGGCGCTGCGCACGATGCCGGCCGAGGCGCGCAACCTCTATTTCCGGCGCCTGCCCGCGGAGCCCGGTGCCGCCCGCGAGGGCGGCTACGCCCTGCGCCCCGAATTCCGCCGCATGGTCCGGTTCGAGCGGCAGAACCTGCTCGCCCTCATCGACGGAACGGCGCCCGCGCGCTTCGCGGAGTTCGACCTCATCCTCTGCCGCAACGTGCTGATCTATTTCAGCGCCGAGACCGTGGCGGGGATCGTGCGGGCGCTCGGGCGCCGGCTGCGGCCGGGCGGCTGGCTGTTGATCGGCCATGCCGAGCCGAACCCGGCCTTCGCCGACTGGCTCACGCCGGTGAACCTGCCCGGCACCGTCGCCTATCGCCGCCTCGACGAGGCCGCGCCGTCGCCGCCGGATCGGCTGCCGCCGCCCCCGGCGCCTGCCCCGCCCGTGTTCCCCGCTATCGTCCCGCCGCCGCCGTTGCCGCCGCGCCCGCCCGCGGACCCGCCTCCGCCGCCCGAGGAGGAGGCGCCCGTCGCCCTGCCGGTGCAGGTCGGCCCCGATCCGCGCGGCGAGGTGCCGCCGCCCGAGGAGGTGCTCGCGCGGGTCCGCTCGCTCGCCGACGCGGGCGAGACGGCCGAGGCGTGGCGCGGCGCCCGCGCGGCCCTGCAGGCCGGACAGCGCGACCCGCGGCTCCTCCTCTACGAGGGTCTGCTCGGGCTCGGGCTCGGGCGCGAGGCGGAGGCCGAGCGGTCCCTGCGCGGCGCGCTCTACCTCGATCCCGGTTTCGTGATGGCCCATTACCATCTCGGCCTCCTGCTCGCCGCCCTCGGGCGGCCGGGGCCGGCGCGGCGGGCCCTCGACAATGCCGCCCGGCTGAGCGAAGCGCTTGCCCCGGACGCCGTGCTGCCGGAGGGCGACGGTGCGACCGCCCGCGAGATCGCCGCGAGCGCCCGGCTGGCCAGCGCCCGCATCGGTGCCCGGACGCGCTGATGGGCGAGCGCAGGGAGGGAGGAGGCCCGCGTGAGCGCGAACGGACACCGACAGGACGAGGCCGCCCGGGCCCGAACCTTGCGCGAGGCGCGCACGCTGGCGCTCGCCCGCCGGGGCGAGGCGGTCCGCGCCGGGGCCGAGGGCCGCGCCTTCCTCGTCTGCGCCTGCGGCCCCGAGCGCTACGGCCTGCCGCTCGCCGAGGTGGCGCAGGTGGTCCCCGCCCGCCCCTGCACGGCCCTGCCCGCGGCGAGCCCCGCCCTGCTGGGCCTCGTCGCGCTCTCGGGCGGCATCGTCAGCGTGCTCGACCTCGCCCGGGCACTCGGGCGCGGCGGCACCCCCGCCGAGGAGGGGCATCTCGTCGTCCTGCGCGGCACCTCCGTCCCCGTCGCGCTCGCCGTCGACCGGGTGCTCGGCACGGCCCGCCTCGACGGCGAGGCGCCGGACGCGCCGGAGGGCGACGCCCCCGCGCTGGCCCTCGGCTTGGGCAGCGAGGCCGTTTCGGGCTATGCCCCCGCCGGTCCCTCCGGGACGGGAGATTTCGCCCTCGTCGATCTGCCGCGCCTGCTGCGGCGCTACCTGCCTTGAGCGCGGCCATCGGGGTGCCCGTCCCGCCGCCGGTTTTCGGAGCCTGAACGCGTGTCGCTCTCGATCGGAAAACGGATCCTGCTCGGCTTCGTCGCCGTGACGCTGGTGATCGTCGCCCTCGGCCTCTACGCGCTCGACCGGATCGGCGCGGTGCGGGACACCACGGACGCCATCGTCACCCGCGACCTCGCCGTCGCCCGCAAGCTCGACGACCTCGCCAGCCGGGCCCGCGACATGGGCATCCTGCGCCGCAACGCGGTGATCTTCGCGCTGACGGGCCGGCGGGCTGCCGACACGGAGGACCCGGCGCTCGCCTGGCGCCGGGCCGCCGGCGAGACGGAGGCCGTCCTCGCCGGCCTCGCGCGCGCGGCCGACGAGTTCCGGGCCACCGCGATCTCGCCGGAGCGATCGGCCGTCTGGCGGCGGATGAACGAGGCGGCCCTTGAGGCGGCCGGGGCCTTCCGGCAGCTGCGCAGCGGCAGCGAGGCCCAGCTCGCGGCCGTCTCCGAGAAGAAGATCGAGGCGGTGGAGGCGCGCAACGACGACCTCAACCGCACCCAGGAGGTGTTCCTCCGCAGCATCGACCGGACCCGCGACATCCTCGACGAGGGCATCGCCGCCGGCCAGCGCGGGGTGCGCGACATCTACGAGCGCAGCCGCATCTCGGTCGGCCTCACGCTCGCCGCCGCGATCCTGCTCGCGATCCTCGTCACGGTCCTGATCAGCCGCGCGGTGGTGCGCCCGCTGGAGACGGTGATGGCCTTCGCCGAGCGGGTCGGCTCGGGCGACCTGTCCCAAACCCTCGAGGCGCGCGGCCACGACGAGATCGGGAGGCTGGGGCGCAGCCTCAACGGCATGGTGGCCGGGCTCGCCGACCTCGCCCGCACCAACCGCGCCGCCACCGCCGACCTGAACGCCGCCGCCGCCCAGATCCGTGCCTCCGCCCAGGAGCAGGCGGCCTCCGTCGAGGAGCAGTTCGCCGCCGTCCAGGAGACCGCCGCAACCGTCGACGAGATCACCCATTCGGGCGCCCAGATCGGAAAGCGCGCGAGCGAGGTCATCGCCACCGCCCAGGCCACCGCCCAGACCTCGAAGGCGGGGCTGCGGGCAGTCGCCGACACGGCCCGGGCGATGGACGCGATCCGCGAGCAGGCGGAGGCGGTGGCCGGCAACATCGTGGCGCTCTCCGAGAAGACGCAGACGATCGGCGAGATCATCACCACCGTGAACGACATCTCGGAGCGCACGCATCTCCTGGCGCTCAATGCCGCCATCGAGGCGGCCGCCGCCGGCGAGAGCGGGCGCAGCTTCGCCGTCGTCGCCGCCGAGATGAAGCTTCTGGCCGACCAGGCCAAGGCCGCGACCGTTCAGGTCCGCGCGATCCTCGGCGAGATCCAGCGAGGCATCAACACCTCGGTGATGCTGACCGAGGAGGCGGTGAAGCGGGCGGCCGCCGGCAAGTCGCGCTCCGACACGACCCAGCGCACCATCGAGGAGATCACCGCCCGCGTGGAGGAGAGCGTGCAGACCTTCCAGCAGATCGTGGCCTCCACGAACCAGCAGCAGCTCGGCATCGAGCAGGTGATGGGCGCGCTCCAGAACATCCGGCAGGCGAGCCAGCAGACGGCAGCGGGCACGCGCGAGGTGGAGGCGGCCTCGGCCAACCTCACCGAGCTCGCCCAGGCCCTGATCGCGCTCGCCGAGCGCTACCGGCACTAGGATCCCCGGCGCCCCGATGGACATCCGCCAGCAGCTCCTCGCCGCCTTCGAGGTCGAGCATCGCGAGCACATCGACGCGATCCGCGCGGCGCTCGCCGGCGGCGCCGAGGGGCGCCAGCCCGACTGGAACGACATCTTCCGGCGCGCCCACAGCCTGAAAGGGGCGGCCCGCGCCGTCGACCTGCCCGCGGTCGAGGCCGTGGCCCACCGCCTGGAGGCCCTGTTCGAGCGCATCGTGGCGGGATCGACCGCCCTCGACCGGGAGGCGACGGGCGCGACCCACCTCGCCCTCGACCGGATCGAGGCCTTCGTCGCCGGGCTGAAGGGCGCGGAGGCCCCCGGGATGCCGGACGACGCCATCGCCGCCCTCGACCGGCGGCTCGGCACGCCGGGCCTTGCGGCGCCGCCCCCGTCTCCGCCGCTGCCCGCCGCGAAGCCGACAGCCGCCCCCGAGCCGGCGCCCGCCCCCAAGCCGGCGCCGGCCCCGAAGACGCCGTCCGAGGCCGAGGCGGCCCAGGCGCTCCTGCGGGTCCCGGCGGACGCCGTCGAGGCGCTGACGCGGGCGACGCACGACCTGACCACGAGCCTCGGCGGCGAGGCGATGGTGGGCGACGGGCTCGCGCGCATCGCCCGCAGCGCCGCGGCCCTGCGCCGCCGGGCCGAGAGCGGCCGGGCGGGCGGCGCGCTGGCCCGCCTCGCGGGTCCGGGGCGCGGGCTCGATCCGGACGCGCTCTCGGCCGCCCTCGACGCCCTGCGCACGGATCTGCGCGGCATCGAGGCGGGCCTCGCGGCGCTGGCCCGGGAGGCGAGCGATCTCGCCCGCCGGCAGGCCGGGGCCGCGAGCGCGATCGACGCGGCGGCGGCGCGGGTGCGGACCCAGGCCGAGCGCCTCGCCCTGGTGCCGGCCGAGACCGTGTTCGGCGGCTTCGCGCGCTCGCTGCGCGAGACCGCCCGCGAGCAGGGCCGCGAGATCGACCTCACCGTCACGGGCCTCGACCTGCCCCTCGACCGGGGTCTCCTGCAGATCCTGAAGGACCCGGTCCTGCACGCGCTGCGCAACGCCCTGAGCCACGGCGCCGAGCCGCCGGAGGCCCGCCGCCGCGCCGGCAAGCCGCCGGCGCTCGCGATCCACTTCGAGATCGGCCTGCGCGGCGGGCGTCTCCACATCGGCGTCCACGACGACGGGGCGGGCCCGAACCTCCCGGCGATCGAGGCCAATGCCCGCCGCCGGGGCCTGCTCTCCCCCGGCGAGGCGGCCGAGCCCGACGCCCTCCTCGGCCTCGTCTTCGAGGCCGGCTTCTCGACGGCGCAGGCGGTCGACACCCTGTCGGGCCGGGGCTTCGGGCTGTCGGTCGTCGCCGACGCGGTGCGCTCCCTGCGCGGCAGCGTGCGGCTCGAGCCGCGCGAGCCCTGGGGCACATCCCTCGTGATGAGCCTGCCGCTCTCGGCCTCCCGCCGCACCCTGCTCCTCGTCGAGGCGGGCGGCGCGGTCTACGCCCTGCCCGGCGCGTCGGTGGAGCGCCTGCTGCGCCACGAGCGCGCGCGCCTCGGCCGCGCCCTCGGGCGGCCGGTCCTGTCGATCGAGGGCGACGGCGCGGAGCGGACCCTGCCGGTCTACACCCTGTCCGAGCTCGTCGGTGCGCCCTCGGCCGAGCCGGCGGAGGGGGCGAGCCTCACGGCCGTGCTGCTGCGGTCCGCCGGCGGCTTCGTGCTCGCGGTCGAGGCCCTTCGCGACGTGCGCACCCTGCTCGTCCTGCCCGCGCCTCCGATCGGGGCCGACGCGGCGATCGTGTCGGGCACCGTGATCCTGCCCGGCGACGTGCCGGCCCTCGTTCTCGACCCGGAGGGGCTTGCCGCGCGGGCCGCCGAGGCCAGATCAGCCGGCATCGCGGGCGGCGCGGCGGAATCGCGCGCCGACCCGGGCGGAACGGGCGCTGCGGCGCCACGTTCGACGATTCTCGTCGTGGACGATTCCATCACCACGCGGACTTTGGAGAAGGGGATCTTGGAAGCGGCCGGGTACCGCGTGGTCGTCTGCGTCGACGGGCAGGACGCTCTCGACCGGCTGCGCGCCGATATCGAGAGGGTCGACCTCGTCGTCGCGGACGTGGAGATGCCCCGCCTCGACGGGTTCGGCCTCCTCAAGGCGCTGCGCGCCGACGAGGCCTTCGCACGCCTGCCGGTGATCCTGATGACCTCCCGGGGCGACGCCGAGGACGTGAACCGCGGGCTGGAACTCGGCGCGGACGCCTATCTGACCAAGCAGAAGTTCGACCAGCGCCAGCTCCTCGACACGATCGGGCAGCTGCTGTGAACGGGGGCGGCGCGTCGGATGGCCCGGTCCGGGTGATGCTCGTCGAGGACAGCCTCGTCGTGCGCCACCTCCTGACGCACATCGTCGGGCGCGACCCGCGCCTCCTCCTCGTCGCGGCGGTGGCCTCGGGCGAGGAGGCGCTGAAGCAGATCGCCGCCGTGCGGCCCGACGTGATCTCCATGGACATCCGCCTGCCCGGCATCGACGGCCTGGAGACGACCCGCCGCATCATGGCCGAGCATCCGACCCCGATCGTCGTGGTGGCGGATTCGGTCGAGGATGCCTCGCTTCGCATCTCCATGAACGCCCTGCGCGCCGGCGCCCTCTCGGTGGTCGAGAAGCCGGTCGCCACGACTCATTCCGGCTATGACGCGGTGGCCGGCGAGATCTGCACGCAATTGCGCATCATGGCCCAGGTGCCGGTGATCCGGCGCCGGCCGATCGGCTCCGAATGGGCCGGGCGCCGCCCCGCCCCCCAGGCCGCGCCGGACGCCGACCCGCCGGACCGGCCGACGATCCTCGCCATCGCGGCCTCGACCGGTGGCCCGCCGGCGCTCGCCCGCGTCATCGGCGCCCTGCCGGAGGATTTCCCCCTCCCCGTCCTCGTCGTCCAGCACATGGGCGCGGCCTTCATGGAGGGCTTCGCCGCCTGGCTCAACGGCGTGGTGCCGCTGCCCGTGGCCCTCGCCCGGGACGGCGAGCGGGCCGAGGGCGGCCGCGTCTACGTGGCGCCGGGCGACCGGCACCTCGAACTCGGCCCGAACGGCATCCTGCGCATCCTCGACTCGGCCCCCGTGGGCGGCCAGAGGCCGGCCGCCACCGTTCTGTTCCGGTCGCTCGCGCGCCACGCCGGGAACCGGGGCATCGGGGTGCTCCTCACTGGCATGGGCGAGGACGGCGCGCTCGGCCTCCTCGACATGCGCCGGGCTGGCGCCGAGACCATCGCCGAGCACGAGAGCACGGCGGTCGTCTACGGGATGCCGGCCGCCGCCGTGCGCCTCTCCGCCGCCCGCGGCGTGCTCCCCCTCGACCGCGTGGCCGGGCAGATCCTGCGGGCCATCCAGCCGGATCCGCAGCCGTGAGCGAGGGGCCACGCCCGCGCCTCCTGCTGGTGGAGGATTCGGAGACGCAGGCCCTGGAGCTGCGCCTGCTCCTCGAGAGCCGCGGCTTCGCGGTGGAGCGCTGCCCCACGGCGGAGGCCGCGCTCGATCACCTCAACACCAGCCTCCCCGACCTCGTGGTCGCCGACCACCACCTGCCCGGCATGAACGGGGACGAGTTCACGCGGCAGCTGCGCCTGTCGCTGCGCACCCGCGCCCTGCCCCTCCTGATGCTGACGGGCGCCCGCGACGGGGAGCGCCAGGGCCTGGAGAGCGGGGCCGACGCCTACGTGGCGAAGTCGGCCGACCGCGACCTCCTGATCCTGCGCATCCGCGCGCTGCTGCGCGAGCGCAAGGGCGGTTCGTCCGCCGAGGGGCCGGGCGTCGCCGCCTTCCGGCGCGGGCGCGTCCTCGTGATCGACGGCAGCGCCACCTACCGCACCTTCCTCGCCGGGCTCCTCACCCAGGAGGGCCACGCGGTCACCGCCGCGGACGGGCCCGAGGCGGCGCTCGCCGCCCTCGACGCGCCGGGCGCCACCTTCGACTGCGTGACGCTCGACCTCCTCGGGCCGGCCTATGACGGGCTCGACCTGTGCCGGGCGATCGATGCGCGGCGCGCCTCCGCCGAGGGGGCCGCGCCCTTCCACCTCGTCGGCATCGCCGGGAGCGCGCCCGCCAAGGATTTCCTCGTCGCCGCCTTCGCGGCCGGTGCCGACGACGTGGTCTCGAAGGCGGACGGCGACGTCCTCGTGATGCGGGTGCGCGGCCTCGTCCGCCGCCGCCTGCTGGAGGAGGACAACCGCCGCATCGCGGGCGAGTTCGGCGACCGGGAGCGGGAGCTGGAGCGGGCCCGCGCCGAGGCCGAGGCGGCTGAGGCTCGCGCCAAGCTCGCGGGCGCCCTGGAACAGGCGAACCGGGACCTCGCGGACGCCAACCGCAAGCTCACGGAGGCGCAGGCGAAGCTCGTCCAGGCCGCCAAGATGGCCTCGCTCGGCGAGCTCGTGGCCGGCATCGCCCACGAGATCAACAACCCCCTCGCCTTCATCCTGGCGCATCAGGGCACCGTCGAGCGCCTCCTCGGCGAGGTGCCGGCACCCCCCGGCGACGCCCTGGCCGAGCGCTCGCTCGCCAAGGCGCGGGATCGCATCGGCTCGATGCGGATGGGGCTCACCCGCATCCAGGACCTCGTGCTGAACCTGCGCAAGTTCTCCCGCCTCGACGAGGGCGAGCGCTCCCGGGTGCACGTGCCCGAGGCGATCGAGACGGTGCTGGCGCTGATCCAGCACAAGCTCGGCGGCCGCATCGCGGTGGAGCGGGACTTCTCCGGCCGCCCCGAGATCCACTGCACCCCCGCCCTCCTCAATCAGGTCGTGATGAACATCCTCGGCAACGCCGCCGACGCGATGCCCGAGGGCGGCACGATCCGCATCGTGACCGAGAGCAGCGCCGAGACCGACGTCATCCGCATCAGCGACACGGGGCCCGGCATCTCCGAGGATCTGCGGGAAAAGATCTTCGAGCCCTTCTTCACGACGAAGCCCGTGGGCTCCGGGACCGGCCTCGGGCTCGCGATTGCATACAGCGTCGTTCAGGCGCATAGCGGCTCGCTCACCGTCGAGACGGCGTCAGGAGGTGGAGCCTGCTTCGTGATCGGCATCCCACGGCAGGCGGACAGCGCATGACGAGAGGCACGATCCTAGCCGTCGACGACGAGCCGGACATCCTGATCGCCCTCGAGGACCTGTTCGAGGAGACCTACCGCGTCGTCACCACGACGAAGCCCGCCCAGGCGCTGGCGATGCTCGTCGAGGATCCGGACATCGCCGTGATCCTCTCCGACCAGCGCATGCCCGACATGACCGGCGACGCCATGCTGGCGGAGGCGCGCAGCTTCCACGAGGCGCAGGCGATCCTGCTGACGGGCTACGCGGATATCAGCGCGGTCATCGCAGCGCTCAACCGGGGCGGGATTACCGGCTACGTCACGAAACCGTGGGATGCGGCGCTGCTGCGCCACACGGTCGGCAACGCGTTCGACCGGCACCGGCTCGGGCGCGAGCTCGCCACGGAGCGCGCCCTGCTGCGGGGGCTCCTGGAGCATTCCGACGACGCGATCTCGTTCAAGGACGCGCGCGCGCGCTTCGTGCGCCTCAACGCCCGCAAGGCGGCTCTGCTCGGCAGCGATGCCGGATCCTGCCTCGGGCGGACGGAGGCCGAGGTGGCGGGGGAACGCGGTGCGGCCGCGGAGCGGGCGGACGCCGCCGCGATGGCCTCCGGCGAGGCGGTCGAGAGCCTCGACGCGGAGGGGCCGGCCGGCGCCGAGCGCTGGAGCCAGGTGACGCGGGTGCCGATCCGCGACCCCTCCGGCACGATCGCGCATCTCGCCACGATCGAGCGCGACGTCACCGAGCAGAAGTCGCTGGAGGCGCGGCTGCGCCAATCGGACAAGATGCAGGCGCTCGGCACGCTCGCGGGCGGCATCGCGCACGATTTCAACAACCTGCTCACCGCCATCCTCGGGAGCCTGGAACTTGCCGGGCCGAAGGTCGGCGACCAGCCGCGGGTGCGCCGCCTGATCGACAACGCCACCCAGGCCGCGCAGCGCGGCGCCTCCCTCACGAAGCGCCTCCTCAGCTTCAGCCGCTCGCACGACCTGCAGGCCCGCTCGACGGACGTGAACGCCCTGATCGAGGGCATGGACGCCCTGCTCGGACGCAGCCTCGGCGGGCTCGTCACGGTGACGACGCGGCTCGGGCCGGACCTGCCCGCGGCCCTCGTCGACCCGGACCAGCTCGAACTCGCGATCCTCAACCTCTGCATCAACGCCCGCGACGCGATGCCGGAGGGCGGCACCATCACCATCGCCACCGGCCTCGTGCGCGTCGCCGACGACCCGGAACTGCCCGCCGGCAGCTACCTCGCCGTCAGCGTCGCGGATATGGGCACCGGCATCCCGCCGGAGATCCTGCAGCGGGTCTGCGAGCCGTTCTTCACCACCAAGGCGGTCGGCCAGGGGACCGGTCTCGGCCTCGCCATGGTGTTCGGCCTCGCCCAGCAATCGAAGGGGCGGCTGCGCATCGACAGCGCGGTCGGGCGCGGCACCCTGGTGGAGCTGTTGCTGCCGCCGGCCGAGACGGCGGCGGAGGCCGAGGCCACCCCGGCCGCGGAGGCGCCCGTCGCCGCGCGGCCCGCCCGCATCCTCGTCGTCGACGACGACGAGGAGGTCCGGCACGTCACCGCCTCCTTCCTCAGCGATTTCGGCTACCGGGAGACCGAGGCGCCGGACGGGGCCGCGGCCATCGCCCTCCTGGAGGAGAGCCGCTTCGATCTCGTCGTGGCCGACCTCGCCATGCCCGGCATCACGGGCGTGGACCTCGCCGCGACCGTCCGCGAGCGCTGGCCGGACCTGCCCGTGCTGATCCTGACGGGCCACGCCGAGGCGATGCAGATCCCGGAGGACGTGCCGGTCCTCAAGAAGCCGTTCGGCTCGGGCGACCTCGCGGCGCGGGTCTCGAAGCTGCTGGAGGGCGGGGCCGGATAGGCCGCCGGGGGGCACCGGCCGCGCCCGCCTCAGCCGCAGGTGGTGAGCTGGTGGGCGCAGGTGCGGGGCATCCAGCCCCGGTGGACTGCCCCGGAAGGCATCCGCACGTCCATCGCGATCCAGCGGCCGAGGCAGCCGCGCAGGAGCTGCGCCCGGCCCGCGCCGGGATTGTCGGTCACCGCGAGGTCGTAGCGCCGAGCTCCGGCGCCCGCATCAGGACACGCGCGGCCTTCGGGCTCGTTGCGGCCGGCAACGAAAAAGGGGCGGCCTCTCGGCCGCCCCTCTCGTCTGATCGCCTGATCGCTGCGGCTCAGGCCGCGGCGGCCTCGCCGCCCTGGGCCGGGCCCGAATCCTTGCCGCGGGCGTCGACGTCCCGGTCCACGAACTCGATGACCGCCATCGGGGCGTTGTCGCCGTAGCGGAAGCCGGCCTTCATGATGCGGCAATAGCCGCCCGGGCGGGCGTTGTAGCGCGGGCCGAGCACGGCGAAGAGCTTCTTCACCATCGCCTCGTCGCGCAGCTGCGACATGGCGAGGCGCCGGGCATGGACGCTGTCGGTCTTGCCGAGCGTGATCAGCTTCTCGACGACCGGACGCAGGTCCTTCGCCTTCGGCAGGGTGGTGATGATCTGCTCGTGCTTGATCAGCGCGGCGGACATGTTGGCGAACATCGCCTTGCGGTGCTCGACCGTGCGGTTGAAGCGGCGACCGCGGAAACCGTGACGCATGATTGGCTGTCCTTCGTTCTATGGCCGCCGTGCCACGGTACGGCCAGGCGCCTCGGGAGCGAGGCTGTTCGTTCCGCTTGACCCCGCGGCGGGATGTCTCGGCGAAGAGCCCGGCGACGATGCGCCGGGTCCCGATCGACGTCTCGGGTCGGCGAGCGCCTCAGTAATGCTCCTCGAAGCGCTTGGCGAGATCCTCGATGTTCTCCGGCGGCCAGCCCGGCACGTCCATGCCGAGGTGCAGGCCCATGCCGGCGAGCACTTCCTTGATCTCGTTGAGCGACTTGCGGCCGAAGTTCGGGGTGCGCAGCATCTCACCCTCCGACTTCTGGATGAGGTCGCCGATATAGACGATGTTGTCGTTCTTCAGGCAGTTCGCCGAACGGACCGACAGCTCGAGCTCGTCCACCTTCTTGAGCAGCGCCGGGTTGAAGGGGAGCTGCGGCGCGAGCGGCGCGGCCTCCTCCTTGCGGGGCTCCTCGAAGTTCACGAAGACCTGCAGCTGGTCCTGGATGATGCGCGCGGCGTAGGCCAGCGCATCCTCCGGCGAGACCGCGCCGTTGGTCTCGACCGTCATGGTCAGCTTGTCCTTGTCGAGGTCCTGGCCCTCGCGGGTCGTCTCGACGCGGTAGGAGACCTTGGTCACCGGCGAGAACAGGGCGTCGACCGGGATGAGGCCGATCGGGGCGTCCTCGGGACGGTTGCGCTCGGCCGGGACGTAGCCCTTGCCGGTGGCGACCGTGAACTCCATGCGGATCTCCGCCCCGTCGTCGAGGGTGCAGATCGCGAGGTCGGGGTTCAGGATCTGGATGTCGCCGACGACGCCGATGTCGCCCGCCGTCACGACGCCGGGTCCGGTCTTGCGCAGGGTCATGCGCTTCGGCTGGTCGGTCTGCGAGCGGATCGCGATGGTCTTGATGTTGAGGACGATGTCGGTGACGTCCTCGCGCACGCCCGGGATCGAGGAGAACTCGTGCAGCACGCCGTCGATCTGCACCGAGGTCACGGCCGCGCCCTGGAGCGAGGACAGCAGCACCCGGCGCAGCGAGTTGCCGAGGGTCGTGCCGAAGCCGCGCTCGAGCGGCTCGGCCACGACGGTGGCGACGCGCTTCGGGTCGTCCCCGGTCGTCACCTGGAGCTTGTTCGGCTTGATGAGCTCTTGCCAGTTCTTCTGAATGACCACGATCCTACCTCTCGCAATACGGGCGCGGTCCGCTCGCGTGGTCCGCGCGGGATGCCGGTCCCTTCACCCCCGCCGGGACCGGCGTCCGAATGGTTGCCTAATGTGCCGCGACCCAGAGCTCCGGCACGAAGCTGTATCCGGCGCCCTCACGCACGACGTAGCCGAGCGCCGGGAATTCGAGATGCGAGCCCCCGATGAAGCTGCGGCTGCCCGCCACCTCGTCGAGGATCCGCTTGCGGGTGGAGCGGGCCTGATCCCCGTCCACGTCGAAGCTGACGCCGGCCTCCGGCTGCTTGAACTGGATCGCGGGCAGGTGCACCACGTCCGTCCACATCATCAGCGTCCTGTCCCCGGACGTGATCCGGAAGCCCGTATGGCCCGGCGTGTGGCCGGGCAGGTGCACGGCGGTGACGCCCGGCACCACCTCCTCGCCCCCGCCGATCGTCCGGGTGCGGCCGGCATAGGGTGCGGTCGCCTTGGCGGCGATCTCGAAATAGGGCTTGGCCCCCTCCGGCGCACGGGCGAGCGCGCCCTCGCCGAGCCAGTGCGCCTGCTCGTCGGCGTGGAGCACGATCTCGGCGTTCGGATAGGCCGCCTTCCCCCCCGCGAGCAGCCCGCCCGCGTGGTCGGGGTGAAGGTGGGTGAGGAGAACGGTCTCGATCTCCTCCGGCTTCACCCCTGCATGGGCGAGGGCCGCCGGCACGCGCCCCAGGGTGTCGCCGCCGAAGCCACCGAAGCCCGTGTCGATCAGCACCGGCTTGCGGCCGGGACCGGTGATCAGGAAGGCGTTCAGCGTGATCCGGGGGGCCTCAGCACGAAAGCCGGCCGCCTGTAGCGCGCCGGCCTCCGCCTTGGAGATGCCCGTGACGAGGTCGATGGAGCCCTGCAGGTAACCGTCGTTGAGGACGGTGACCGTCAGATCGCCGAGCTGCCAGCGCAGGGCGCCCGGGAGCGGCTTCGAACCTTCCGCCACGAATATCCCTCCGTGTTCCGATGCCTCGCCGAGCCCCGCTCAGACGCGGCGGCGCTTGCGCGGGCGGCAGCCGTTATGCGGGATCGACGTGACGTCGCGGATCGAGGTCACGGTGAAGCCCGCCGCCTGCAGCGCGCGGAGCGCCGACTCGCGGCCGGAGCCCGGACCCGACACCTCGACCTCGAGGGTGCGCATGCCGTGCTCGGACGCCTTGCGGGCGGCATCCTCGGCGGCGACCTGCGCGGCGTAGGGGGTCGACTTCCGCGAGCCCTTGAAGCCCATCGCGCCGGCCGACGACCACGAGATCGTGTTGCCCTGCGCGTCCGTGATCGTGATCATCGTGTTGTTGAACGACGCGTTCACGTGGGCGACGCCCGAGACGATGTTCTTGCGTTCGCGCCGGCGGACGCGGGTCGGTTCCTTGGCCATATCTCTCGCTCACTTCCTTCAGGCACGCCCGTAACACCAGGCGCTCGGGATTTTTCTTGGGGATCGGGCGGCGCCGCCTCGCAGGGCCGTGCCGCCTCGTTGCCGACGCCGGAGCGCCCGGCGCGACGGGCAGGGAGGCCGCGCGGCGGCCTCCCAAGCCGAAACCTTACTTCTTCTTGCCGGCGATCGGCTTCGCCTTGCCCTTGCGGGTGCGGGCGTTGGTGTGCGTGCGCTGGCCGCGGACGGGCAGGCTGCGGCGATGGCGCAGGCCGCGGTAGCAGCCGAGATCCATCAGGCGCTTGATGTTCATCGAGACTTCGCGGCGCAGATCGCCCTCAACGAGGTAGTCGCGGTCGATCGTCTCGCGGATCTGGAGCACCTCGGCGTCCGTGAGCTGGTTCACGCGGCGCTCGGCCGGGATGCCGACCTTCTCGGTGATCTCCTCGGCCTTCTTGGAGCCGATGCCGTGGATGTATTGAAGCGCGATGACGACGCGCTTGTTCGTCGGGATGTTGACGCCTGCGATACGGGCCAAGGTGCTGCTCCATATGGCCCCGCGCCTGCGGCGGGGGCTCTACTCGGGTGTCGCGCGCGTCCGGTGGAGTCCGGCCCCTGCGCGCCGCTAACGACAAATCGGCCCGCGGCCGCCCCGTACGGGACGCCCCGGACCAACTTCCGTCTGGACGAAGATCGGCCTGCTAGCGCGGGCCGGGTGTCTTGTCAACCGCATGGTGCGGCTCAGGAGACGGCTTTCTCCGCGTGGCGCTCCAGCAGGGTGAAGAGATCCTGCGTCACCGCGTCGATCGGCTTCATGCCGTCGACCGTCTCCAGCATGCCGGTCCCGGAATAATGGTCGGAGAGCGGAGCGGTCTGGCGGCGATAGGCGTCGAAACGGGTCTTGAACACCTCCGGCGTGTCGTCCTTGCGGACCGGCAGGCCCTTGGCGGCGGTCTCCTCGGCGCGCTTGGCGATGCGCCCGACGAGGGCGTCCTCGTCCACCTTCAGCTCGATCACCGTCGAGAGGGACAGCCCCTTCTCGGCGAGCATCGCGTCGAGGGCCTTCGCCTGCTCGACCGTCCGCGGGAAGCCGTCGAGGATGAAGCCGCGCTTGGCATCCGCCTCCTCGATCCGGTCCGCCACGATGCCGACCACGACCGAGTCGGGCACGAGGCCCCCGCTCTCCATCACCGCCTTCGCCTCGAGGCCGACCGGCGTGCCGGCGGCGACCGCCGCGCGCAGCATGTCCCCGGTGGAGAGCTGCGGTATGCCGAACCGCTCGACGATCCGCTCGGATTGGGTTCCCTTGCCCGCCCCGGGGGGCCCGAGCAGAATGATCCGCATGGCGTCTGTCCTCGTCCATTGCCCGCATTCGGGCTTGCAGGGCGTCTACCCGGCGAAGCTTCCCCGGCATCGCCGCCGTCCGACACGTTCTAGCGGTTTTCGGCCCCCCGTGGAGTCGGAGAAAGGGCCAACGCTGACGTGTCGGCGGGGTTTGTTTCCCGCGCTCAGCGCCGCCGGGTCGTCGTCGAGGCGCCGCGCAGCTTCGCCTTCTTCACGAGACCCTCGTACTGGTGCGCCATCAGGTGCCCGTGGATCTGCGCGACCGTGTCCATCGTCACCGAGACGACGATGAGGAGCGAGGTACCGCCGAAGCCCAGGCTCGCCGAGGCGTAGGAGGCCAGGATCTCCGGCACGAGGCAGACGAAGGTGAGGTAGAGCGCGCCGATCGCCGTGATGCGGGTCAGCACCTTGTCGATGAAGGTGGCGGTGCGCTCGCCCGGGCGGATGCCGGGGATGAAGCCGCCATGCTTCTTCAGGTTGTCTGCCGTCTCCTGCGGGTTGAACACCACGGCCGTGTAGAAGAAGGCGAAGAAGATGATCAGGGCGGCGTAGAGCAGCATGTAGAGCGGCCGCCCGTGCCCGAGATAGGTCGTCAGCGTGCCGAGGATCCCCGTCGAGCCCTGGTTGGCCGAGAAGCTCGCCACCGTCGCCGGCAGCAGCAGCAGGGAGGAGGCGAAGATCGGCGGGATCACGCCCGAGGTGTTGAGCTTGAGCGGCAGGAACGAGGTCTGGCCCTCGTACATGCGGTTGCCGACCTGGCGCTTCGGGTAGTTGATCAGGAGCCGGCGCTGGGCGCGCTCCATGAACACGATGAAGTAGACGAGCCCCACCGCCGCGACGCCGACGCCGAGGATCACGGCCGAGGAGAGCGCGCCCGTGCGGCCGAGTTCCAGCGCGCCGATGATGGCGGTGGGCAGGTGGGCGACGATGCCGGCGAAGATGATCAGCGAGGAGCCGTTGCCGATGCCGCGCGAGGTGATCTGCTCGCCGATCCACATCAGGAACAGGGTGCCGCCGGTGAGCGTGATCACCGTGGAGAGCAGGAAGAACGGACCGGGGTCGATCGCCGCGCTCGAGCTCTGCAGGCCGACGGCGATGCCCCAGGACTGGACGAGCGCCAGGAGCACCGTGAGGTAGCGCGTGTACTGGTTGATGACCTTGCGGCCGGACTCGCCCTCCTTTTTCAGCGTCTCCAGGCTCGGGATCACCGAGGTGAGGAGCTGGATGATGATCGAGGCCGAGATGTAGGGCATGATGTTGAGCGCGAAGATCGCCATGCGCTCCACCGCCCCGCCCGAGAACATGTTGAACAGGCCGAGCACGCCGCCCGCCTGCTGCTGGAAGTTCCGCGCGAACTGCTCCGGGTCGATGCCCGGGATCGGGATGTAGGTGCCCAGCCGGAACACCACGAGCGCGCCGAGCGTGAACCAGATGCGCTTCTTGAGCTCATCGGCCTTCGCGATCGCCCCGAAATTGAGGTTGGCGGCAAGCTGCTCGGCGGCTGAGGCCATGGCCGGATTCCTGAGATCGGATGGTGCGGGGCTCCGGGGAGCACCCGTGAAAACGAAGCGGCGGCCACGCGCGAGGTCGCACGGGCCGCCGCTCAGCGCTTCGACTTAAGGGCTGTCCAAACCCGGCGCAACTGCCCGTCAGGCCGTCGCCGCGGCCGAGCCCCGGGTCGACACGCCGGAGGCGTAGACGACCGTGACGCTGCCGCCAGCCTTCTCGACCGCCTCGATGGCGGACTTGGAGGCGCGGGTGACCTCGAAGGCGAGCTTGGTGCTGAGCTCGCCGACGCCGAGGAGCTTCACGCCGTCGCGGGGACGGGCGATGATGCCGGCCTCGACGAGCGCCTCGACCGTGACGGTCGCGCCCTTGTCGAGCCGGCCCGCCTCGATCGCCTCCTGGACCCGGCCGAGATTCACCTCGTTCAGGTCGGCGGCGTGGATGTTGTTGAAGCCGCGCTTCGGCAGGCGACGATGCAGCGGCATCTGACCGCCCTCGAAGCCCTTGATGGACACACCGGTCCGGGCCTTCTGGCCCTTCACGCCGCGTCCCGCGGTCTTGCCCTTGCCGGAGCCGATGCCCCGGCCGACGCGCATCCGGTTCTTGGTCGCGCCGTCGTTGTCGCGGATCTCGTTGAGCTTCATCTCGCCCTCCTCAAGCCGCGCCGTCGAGGACGCGCACGAGGTGATGCACCTTGCGGATCATGCCGCGCACCGAGGGAGTGTCCTCGAGCTCGGAGATCCGGTGCAGCTTGTTCAGCTTGAGGCCGATCAGCGTCGCGCGCTGAGAGGCCTCACGGCGGATCGGCGAGCCGATCTGCTGGACGCGGACAGTCTTGGTAGCCATGCTGTCCTCCCCTTACGCCACGGCCGCTTCGGACATGTCGGACGGGTCGGCATCGCGGCGCCGGGCCTGGAGGGCCGACACCTTGAGGCCGCGGCGCGCGGCGACCGCGCGCGGGCTGTCCTCGTTCTTGAGCGCCTCGAAGGTGGCGCGCACGAGGTTGTAGGGGTTCGAAGAGCCGAGGCTCTTCGCCACAACGTCCTGCATGCCGAGCGTCTCGAAGACGGCGCGCATCGGGCCGCCCGCGATGATGCCGGTGCCCTGGGGCGCGGCGCGCAGGATGACCTTGCCGGCGCCGTGGCGGCCGTGCACGTCGTGGTGCAGGGTCCGGCCCTCGCGCAGCGAGACGCGGATCAGGCCGCGCTTGGCCGCCTCGGTCGCCTTGCGGATCGCCTCCGGCACCTCGCGGGCCTTGCCGTGGCCGAAGCCGACGCGGCCCTTCTGGTCGCCGACGACGACGAGGGCCGCGAAGCCGAAGCGACGGCCGCCCTTCACCACCTTGGCGACGCGGTTGATGTGGACGAGCTTGTCCACGAACTCGCTGTCGCGCTCCTCGCGCTCGTCGCGGCGGCCGCGGCCACCGCCTTCACGTTCACGTGCCATCTTGTACCTTGTCTCTCTCACTGACGCGGGCGGCGGGCCCGCTCGCTTGATGCCGTCCGTCTCGGGGGCGGCGGGCCGCCCCCTCACCGCCGATCAGAAGTCGAGGCCACCCTCGCGGGCGGCGTCGGCGAGCGCCTTGATGCGCCCGTGGAAGATGTAGCCCGAGCGATCGAAGATCACCTGCGTGACCCCGGCCGCCTTGGCGCGCTCGGCGACGAGCTTGCCGACGGCGGAGGCCGCCGCGACGTCCGCGCCGGTCTTCAGGCTCGCCTTCAGATCCTTCTCCAGCGACGAGGCGGAGGCCAGGGTGCGGCCCTGCGCATCGTCGATGACCTGGACGTAGATCTGCTTCGAGGAGCGGAACACCGAGAGCCGGGGCCGCCCGTTGGCCGCCGCCCGCAGCGCGCGGCGCACACGCGCCTTGCGGCGGTCGAGTGCTTCGTTCTTGCGTGACATGGTGGCGGGTCCTTACTTCTTCTTGCCTTCCTTGCGGAAGATGAACTCGCCCGCATACTTCACGCCCTTGCCCTTGTAGGGCTCGGGGCCGCGATAGTCGCGGATCTCGGCGGCGACCTGGCCGACACGCTGCCGGTCGATCCCGGAGATCACGATCTCCGTGGGCTTGGGCGTCACGATCGTGATGCCGGCCGGGATCTCGTACTCGATGTCGTGGCTGTAGCCGAGCGACAGCTTGAGGGCCTTGCCGGCCATCGCGGCGCGGTAGCCGACGCCGGTGATCTCGAGCTTCTTCTCGAAGCCCTTCGACACGCCCTCGACGAGGTTCGCGACCTGCGCCCGGGAGGTGCCCCACAGCGAGCGGGCCTCCTTGGACTGGTTCTTCGGCGTGACCGAGATCGCGCCGTCCTCCAGGGCGACATCGACGAGGCTCGGCACGACGAACTGCAGCTCGCCCTTGGAACCCTTCATCTTCACCGTCTGGCCCGTCACCGTGGCCGTCACGCCGGACGGGACGGACACGGGCTTCTTGCCTACGCGAGACATAGCCTTCTCCTCTCGCCTGCGATCAGAACACCTTGCAGAGCAACTCGCCGCCGACGTTGCGCTCGCGCGCCTCGTGGTCGGCCATGACGCCCTGCGGGGTGGACACGATGGTGATGCCGAGACCGTCGGCGACGCGGGGCAGCTCGCCGACCGACGAGTAGACCCGGCGGCCGGGCTTCGACACGCGCTGGATCGAGCGGATGACGGGCTTGCCGTCGTAGTATTTCAGCTCGATCGCGAACTCGGTGCGCCCGTTGCCGAGGTCCGTGGTCGCGTAGTCGCGGATGTAGCCCTCGGACTTGAGGACGTCGAGAACGCTGGCGCGAAGGCGCGAGCCGGGCGTCTGGACGACGTTGCGGCGGCGCTGCTGACCGTTGCGGATGCGGGTGAGCATATCACCCACGGGATCGTTGACCATGGTGACTGCCTCCTTACCAGCTCGACTTGACGAGACCGGGGATCAGGCCCCGGTTGCCGAGCTCACGCAACGCGACGCGCGAGATGCCCATCTTGCGATAGAAGGCGCGCGGACGGCCGGTCATCTCGCAGCGGTTGCGGATGCGCGTGGCCGACGAGTTGCGGGGCAGCTCCGCGAGCTTGAGGCGCGCCTCGAAGCGCTCCTCCATCTCGAGGGACTCGTTGTTGGCGGTCGCGAGCAGCGCCTTGCGCTTCTCGGCGAAGCGCTTCACCAGCGCCTTGCGGTGGTTGTTCTTCTCGACTGAGCTTTTCTTAGCCATGCTGTCTCTCTCCAGTGTCCGCGTCTAAGAGCGTCGCCGCTCTTACTGCCGGAACGGGAAGCGGAAATGCTTGAGGAGGGCGCGGGCCTCCTCGTCGGTCTTGGCCGTCGTGGTGACCACGATGTCCATGCCCCACATCTGCTCGGCCTTGTCGTACGAGATCTCCGGGAACACGAGGTGCTCCTTGAGGCCGAGGGCGAAATTGCCGCGCCCGTCGAACGACTTCGGGTTCAGGCCGCGGAAGTCGCGGACGCGCGGGAGCGCGATCGTGATCAGCCGGTCCATGAACTCGTACATGCGCGTCTTGCGCAGGGTGACCTTGCAGCCGATCGGCATGCCCTCGCGGACCTTGAAGGTCGCGATCGCCTTGCGGGCCCGGGTGATGACCGGCTTCTGGCCGGCGATCAGCGCGAGGTCTCCCGCGGCGACCGTGGCCTTCTTCGAATCAGCGGTCGACTCGCCGACGCCCATGTTGATGACGATCTTCTCGATCTGCGGCACCTGCATGGGGTTCTTGTAGCCGAACTCCTCGATCAGCTTCTGCCGAACCACCTCGTCGTAATGCTTGCGCAGACGCGGGGTGTAGGCGTCCTTGTTTGCCTCAGCCATCGATCAGATCCCCCGAGCGCTTGGCGAACCGAACCTTGCGGCCGTCCTCGAGAATGCGGAAACCCACACGCGTCGCCTTGCCGTCCTTGGGATCGGCGACCGCGATGTTGGACAGGTGAATGGCGGCCTCCTTCGAGATGATGCCGCCCTCCTGGCTCTGCGTCTGGCGCTGGTGGCGCTTGACGAGGTTGATACCGCGCACGAGGGCCCGGTTCTCCTTCGGCAGGACCTGGATGACCTCCCCGGAGCGACCCGCGTCGCGGCCGGTGAGGACGACGACCGTGTCGCCCTTCTTGATCTTGGCAGCCATCACAGCACCTCAGGAGCCAGCGAGATGATCTTCATGTGGTTGCGTGCGCGCAGTTCCCGCGGCACGGGCCCGAAGATGCGGGTGCCGATCGGCTCCTTCTGATTGTTGATCAGGACGGCGGCGTTCTTGTCGAAGCGGATGACCGAGCCGTCGGGACGCTTCACGTCCTTGGCGGTGCGGACGACGACCGCCTTCATGACGTCGCCCTTCTTCACGCGGCCGCGCGGGATGGCCTCCTTCACGGAGACCACGATGATGTCGCCGACGCCGGCGTACTTGCGCTTCGACCCGCCGAGCACCTTGATGCACATCACGCGGCGTGCACCAGAATTGTCGGCGACGTCCAGATTCGTCTGCATCTGGATCACGGGAGTGACCTTTCCTTGTTTCAGGCGGGTTTCCGCACGCGGGCGGTATTGCCCGGCGGACGACGCCTGATGGGGATCTGATGTCCCCGGCTCATATGACAGACCGCGCTATCGGCGCTTGGTGGCACCGGCGCGGTCACCGCAGTCGACGGGGGATGCCAGGCATCCCCTCTGAACTTTCGCGAAGGCCGGTCGGTTACACCGTCCGGGCGATTCGCGCAAGGGTGTCTTCGCGAGCGCCTCAGGCGCTCGCGGCGACCTCGTTGCCCTCGACGAGCTTCCAGGTCTTGGTCTTGGAGAAGGGGCGGCACTCCTCGATGAACACCGTCTGCCCGACCTTGGCGGCATTCGCCTCGTCATGGGCATGGTAGTTCTTCGAGCGGCGGACGGTCTTCTTCATCACCGGATGGGTGAAGCGGCGCTCCACCTTCACGACGATGGTCTTCTCGCCCTTGTCGCTGACGACGACGCCCTGCAATACGCGCTTCGGCATGGTGGACTCCTCAGGCCTGCGTCGAGGCCAGCGTCTTCTGACGCTGCAGCGTGCGGACACGGGCGATGTCGCGACGGACCTCGCGGACGCGGGCGACGTTCTCGAGCTGGCCGGTGGCCCCCTGGAAGCGCAGGTTGAACTGCTCCTTCTTGAGGTTCAGCAACTCGTCGTTCAGCTGATCCGCGGACAAGGCCTTCAGATCAGACAGTCTCTGGGACGACTTCATGATCTCCCTCCTCAATCTGCGATGCGGGCGACGACGCGGGTCCGCACGGGGAGCTTGGCCGCGCCGAGGCGCAGGGCCTCACGGGCGATATCCTCGGCGACGCCGTCGACCTCGAACATGATGCGGCCGGGATGGACGCGGGCGGCCCAGTAATCCGGCGCGCCCTTGCCGGAGCCCATGCGGACCTCGGTGGGCTTGGACGACACGGGGACGTCCGGGAACACGCGGATCCAGACGCGGCCCTGGCGTTTCATCTCGCGGGTGATCGCGCGGCGGGCCGCCTCGATCTGCCGCGCGGTGACGCGCTCGGGCTCCACGGCCTTCAGGCCGAACTGGCCGAAGTTCAGGTCGAAGCCGCCCTTGGCCGTCCCGTGGATGCGGCCCTTGAACTGCTTGCGGAACTTCGTCTTCTTGGGTTGCAGCATGGCAGCCTCTCAAACCTTCCTGTCGCGCGGAGCGCCGATCACGCGTTGGCGTGATCGCGCCGGCCGCGCTCGCGGCCACCCTCACCGTCGCGCTCACGACGGCCGCCGGACCGGCCACCCTCGTCCTGCGCCTTCTTGTCCTGCGCCATCGGGTCGTGCTCGAGGATCTCGCCCTTGAACACCCACACCTTGATGCCGCACGTCCCGTAGGTCGTGAAGGCGGTGGCCGTGCCGTAATCGACGTCGGCGCGCAGCGTGTGCAGGGGCACGCGGCCCTCGCGGTACCACTCGGTCCGGGCGATCTCGGCGCCGCCGAGACGGCCCGAGCAGGTGATGCGGATACCCTCGGCGCCGAGGCGCATCGCCGACTGCACGGCGCGCTTCATGGCGCGACGGAAGGCGACGCGGCGCTCGAGCTGCTGGGCGATCGAGTCGGCCACGAGCGTGGCGTCGATCTCGGGCTTGCGCACCTCGACGATGTTGATCGTCACGTCGGCCTTGGTCATCGTGCCGACGAGCTTGCGCAGCTTCTCGATGTCCGCGCCCTTCTTGCCGATCACCACGCCCGGGCGGCCCGAGTGGATGGTGACGCGGCACTTCCGGTGCGGCCGCTCGATGACGATCTTCGAGACCGCGGCCTGCTTGAGCTGCTTCATGAGGGCGGCGCGGATCGCGACGTCCTCGTGCATCAGCCTGGCGTACTCGCCCTTCTGGGCGAACCAGCGGGAATCCCACGTCCGGTTGATGCCGAGACGCAGACCGATCGGATTGACTTTCTGGCCCATCAGATCCTCCTCACGCCGCTTCGGCGGACGGGACTTCGCGAACCACGATGGTGAGGTTCGAGAAGGGCTTCAGGATGCGGGCGCCGCGGCCACGCGCACGGGCGTGGAACCGCTTCAGGACGAGCGCCTTGCCGACGAAGGCCTGGGAGACGACGAGATCGTCGACGTCCAGGTCGTGGTTGTTCTCGGCGTTGGCGATCGCGCTCTCGAGGCACTTCTTGACCTCGCGGGCGATCCGCTTGCGGGAGAATTCGAGGTCGGCGAGCGCCGACTCGACCTTCTTGCCGCGAATGAGCTGCGCGACGAGATTCAGCTTCTGGGGGCTGACGCGGAGCATCCGCGCGACCGCCTTGGCCTCGTTCTCGGGGAGCGCGCGGGGGGTTGCGGGCTTGCCCATATCAGCGCCTCTTCGCCTTCTTGTCGGCCGCGTGACCGTGGAAGGTGCGGGTCGGCGAGAACTCGCCGAACTTGTGACCGACCATCTCCTCGGACACGTAGACCGGGATGTGCTTCTGCCCGTTGTGCACACCGAAGGTGAGCCCGACGAACTGCGGCAGGATCGTGGAGCGGCGGCTCCAGATCTTGATGACTTCGTTGCGGCTGGATCCGCGCGCGGTCTCAGCCTTCTTGAGGAGGTAGCCGTCGACGAACGGCCCCTTCCAGAGGGAGCGTGCCATGGTGGTTACTTCTTGCGGTTGTGGCGGCTGGACAGGATGAAGGTGTCGGTCCGCTTGTTGGACCGGGTCTTCTTCCCCTTCGTGGGCACGCCCCACGGCGTGACCGGGTTACGGCCGCCCGAGGTGCGTCCCTCGCCGCCGCCGTGCGGGTGGTCGACCGGGTTCATCGCGACGCCGCGGTTGTGCGGGCGCTTGCCGAGCCAGCGGTTGCGGCCGGCCTTGCCGAGCGAGATGTTCATGTGGTCGGGGTTCGAGACCGCGCCCACGCTCGCGAAGCACTGGCCGTGCACGAGGCGCTGCTCGCCCGAGTTCAGGCGCAGCGTCACGTAGCCCTGGTCGCGGCCGACGATCTGGGCGTAGTTGCCCGCGGACCGGGCGATCGCGCCGCCCTTGCCGATCTTCAGCTCGACATTGTGGACGATCGTGCCCACCGGCATGTTGCCGATCGGGCCGGCATTGCCCGGCTTGATGTCGACCTGCTCGGCCGCCACCACCTTGTCCCCGGCCTGCAGGCGCTGGGGAGCCAGGATGTAGCTCTGCTTGCCGTCCGGGTAGTTGATCAGCGCGATGAACGCCGTGCGGTTCGGATCGTACTCGATCCGCTCGACCGTCGCCGTCACGCCGAGCTGGTCGCGACGCTTGAAGTCGACGTTGCGCAGGGCGCGCTTGTGACCGCCGCCGCGGAAGCGGACGGTGATGCGACCGAGATTGTTGCGGCCGCCCGTGGACGACTTGCCCTCGGTCAGCGCCTTCACCGGCTTGCCCTTGTAGAGCTCACGGCGGTCGACCAGCACGAGCTGGCGCAGGCTCGGCGTGACCGGTTTGAATGTCTTCAAGGCCATCGGCTTGGTTCCCTAAACCCGGTCGTCTCAGAGGCCCGTCGTGACGTCGATCGAATCGCCCTCGGCGAGGGTGACGATCGCCTTCTTCACGTCCGAACGCTGTCCGCGCAACCCGCGGAAGACCTTCTTCTTGCCCTTCGTCACGAGCGTGTTCACCGCCGTGACCTTGACGTCGAACAGCTTCTCGACCGCTTCCTTGATCTGCGGCTTCGAGGCCTTCGGCGCGACGCGGAACACGACCTTGTTCTGCTCGGTCAGGTTCGTCGCCTTCTCGGTGATCACGGGCGAGACGATCACGTCGTAGTGGCGCGGATCGGCACTCATTTGAAACGCGCCTCCAGCGCATCGACCGCCGCGCGGGTGAGAACGAGCTTCTCACGGCGCAGGATGTCGTAGACGTTGATGCCCTGCACCGGCAGGACGTCGATCTGCGGCAGGTTGCGGGCGGCGCGACCGAAATTCGCGTCGATCTCCGCGCCGCCGATGATGAGGGCGCTCGACAGGCCGAGCTTGCCGAAGCGCTCGGACAGGACCTTGGTCTTGCCCTCGTCGAGCTTGACGTCGTCGATGACGATCAGCGTCTCGCTCTTGGCCTTGGACGAGAGGGCGTGGCGCAGCGCCAGCGCGCGGACCTTCTTGGGAAGGTCGTGGCCGTGGTCGCGCACCACCGGGCCGAAAGCCCGGCCGCCGCCGCGGAACTGGGGCGCGGAGGCCGCGCCGTGGCGGGCGTTGCCGGTGCCCTTCTGCTTGTAGAGCTTCTTGCGCGTCCGGTTCACGTCCGAGCGGTTCTGCACGGCGTGGGTGCCGGCGCGGCGCTTGGCGAGCTGCCAGCGGACCATGCGCTGCAGCAGGTCGGCGCGGGGCTCGAGGCCGAAGATGGCCTCGTCGAGCTCGACCGAGCCGGCGCCTTCGCCTTCGAGCGTGGTGATATCGAGCTTCATCACGCGTTCTCCTCGGAAGCGGGAGCCTCGGGAGCCGTGGCAGCGTTGCCGTTCTCACGGAACTTGCCCGGCAGCGGAACATCGGCGGGGAGCTTGCGCTTCACCGCGTCGCGGACCTGGATCCAGCCGCCGGCGACGCCCGGCACCGCACCCTCGACGAGGATGAGGCCGCGCTCGGGGTCGGTGCGCACGACGCGCAGGTTCTGGGTGGTCACGCGCTCGACGCCGAGATGGCCCGGCATCTTCTTGTTCTTGAAGGTCTTGCCCGGATCCTGACGGCCGCCGGTCGAACCGATCGAGCGGTGCGAGATCGACACGCCGTGCGTGGCGCGCAGGCCGCCGAAGTTCCAGCGCTTCATGCCGCCGGCGAAGCCCTTACCCGTGGTCGTGCCCGTGACGTCCACGAACTGGCCGGGGATGAAGTGGTCCGCGGTGATCTCGGCGCCGACCGGGATCAGCGAATCCTCGCTGACGCGGAACTCGGCGAGCTTCTGCTTCGGCTCGACCTTGGCGACGGAGAAGCGGCCGCGCTCGGCGCGGGACACATTCTTGACCTTGGCCTTGCCGACGCCGACCTGCAGCGCGACGTAGCCGTTCTTCTCGACGGTGCGGTGGGCAACCACCTGGCATTGATCGATCTTGAGCACGGTGACGGGGACATGCTCCCCCGCATCCGTGAAGATGCGGGTCATGCCGACCTTCTGTGCAATGACGCCTGAGCGCATAGGTGTCTCCCTCGCGCGATGAAACGGTAAGCTCTAAGCCTCAGCGGCTCAGAGCTTGATCTCCACGTCCACGCCAGCGGCGAGGTCGAGCTTCATCAGCGCGTCCACGGTCTGGGGGGTCGGATCGACGATATCGAGCACCCGCTTGTGCGTGCGCATCTCGAACTGCTCGCGCGACTTCTTGTCGATGTGGGGCGAGCGGTTGACCGTGAACTTCTCGATATGCGTCGGCAGCGGAATCGGGCCGCGGATCTGGGCGCCGGTGCGCTTGGCGGTGGAGACGATCTCGCGGGTCGAGGCATCGAGGATGCGATGATCGAACGCCTTGAGGCGGATGCGGATATTCTGACCGTTCATGACCTGAAACCTCGGCGGGAATGTCGAAGGGCGGGCGCGAGGGCCCACCCCTCGATCTGTCCCTGCGGGAGTTGCTCGCGCTGCTGCTTACTCGTTGATGGCTGCGACGACGCCTGCGCCGACGGTTCGGCCGCCCTCGCGGATGGCGAAGCGCAGCTTCTCCTCCATGGCGACGGGCACGATCAGCGCGACGTCCATGGTCACGTTGTCGCCCGGCATCACCATCTCGGTGCCCTCCGGCAGGGTGCACACGCCCGTCACGTCCGTGGTGCGGAAGTAGAATTGCGGGCGGTAGTTGGTGAAGAACGGCGTGTGGCGCCCGCCCTCCTCCTTGGTCAGGATGTAGGCCTCGGCCTTGAACTTGGTGTGCGGCTTCACCGAACCCGGCTTGCACACGACCTGGCCGCGCTCCACGTCCTCGCGCTTGGTGCCGCGCAGCAGCACGCCGACGTTGTCGCCCGCCTGGCCCTGGTCGAGCAGCTTGCGGAACATCTCGACGCCGGTCACCGTGGTGGTCTGGGTGGCGCGGATGCCCACGATCTCCACCGTCTCGCCGACCTTGATGATGCCGCGCTCCACCCGACCCGTCACCACCGTGCCGCGGCCCGAGATCGAGAACACGTCCTCGATCGGCATCAGGAACGGCATGTCGATCGGACGCTCCGGCTGCGGGATGTAGCTGTCGACCGTCGCCATCAGCGCCAGCACCGCCTCCTTGCCGATCTTGGGCTCCTTGTCCTCCAGCGCCATCAGCGCCGAGCCCTTGGTGATCGGGATGTCGTCGCCGGGGAAGTCGTACTTCGAGAGAAGCTCGCGCACCTCAAGCTCCACCAGCTCGAGAAGCTCCTCGTCGTCGACCATGTCGACCTTGTTGAGGAACACCACCAGCGCCGGCACGCCGACCTGGCGGGCCAGCAGGATGTGCTCGCGCGTCTGCGGCATCGGGCCGTCGGCGGCCGAGACCACCAGGATGGCGCCGTCCATCTGGGCGGCACCCGTGATCATGTTCTTCACGTAATCCGCGTGGCCGGGGCAGTCGACGTGCGCGTAGTGCCGGTTCGTGGTCTCGTACTCCACGTGCGCCGTCGAGATCGTGATGCCGCGCGCCTTCTCCTCCGGCGCCTTGTCGATCTGGTCGTAGGCCGTGAAGGTCGCCCCGCCCGACTCCGCCAGAACCTTCGTGATCGCCGCCGTCAGGGACGTCTTGCCATGGTCGACGTGGCCGATCGTCCCAATGTTGCAGTGCGGCTTCGTGCGCGAAAACTTCTCTTTGGCCATGGTCGCCTCCGTCGGGTTCGTAGGGGTGCGGCAGGCCGGCAATCCGGCGCCGCATCGGGTTGAGGTGCCGGCCCCCGTGGGCCGGCGGAAGATCGGGAGGAGCCTTGGAGGCCCCTCGGGCCGTCAGGCGTACTTGGCGATCACCTTGTCCGCCTCGCCGCGCGGCACTTCCTCGTAATGGTCGAACTGCATCGTGAAGTTCGCGCGGCCCTGGGACATCGAGCGCAGGTTGTTCACGTAGCCGAACATGTTGGCGAGCGGCACCATCGCGTTGATGACGTTGGCGTTGCCGCGCATGTCCTGGCCCTGGATCTGGCCGCGCCGCGAGTTCAGGTCGCCGATGACCGAGCCCGTGTAATCCTCGGGGCTCACGACCTCGACCTTCATCACCGGCTCGAGCAGCACCGAGCCGCCCTTCTGCAGGGCCTCGCGAAGCGCCGCGCGGGACGCGATCTCGAAGGCGAGAGCCGAGGAGTCGACGTCGTGGTAGGCGCCGTCGATCAGCTCAACCTTGATGTCGACCACGGGGAAGCCCGCCAGGATGCCGGCGCCGAGGACCGAGTTGAGGCCCTTCTCGACGCCCGGGATGTACTCCTTGGGCACCGCGCCGCCGACGATCTTCGACTCGAACTCGAAGCCCTTGCCCGGCTCGTTCGGCTCGACGACGAACTTCACGCGGGCGAACTGGCCGGTTCCGCCGGTCTGCTTCTTGTGCGTGTAGTCGATCTCGGTGCGGCGGGTCAGCTTCTCGCGGTAGGCGACTTGCGGCTGGCCGATATTCGCGTCGACCTTGTAGGTGCGGCGCAGGATGTCGACCTTGATGTCGAGGTGCAGCTCGCCCATCCCCTTGAGGATGGTCTGGCCGGATTCCTGGTCGGTCGAGACGCGGAAGGAGGGGTCCTCGGCGGCGAGCTTCGAGAGCGCGATGCCGAGCTTCTCCTGGTCGGCCTTCGACTTCGGCTCGACGGCGATCTCGATGACGGGCTCCGGGAACTCCATGCGCTCCAGGATCACGGCCTTGATCGGGTCGCACAGGGTGTCGCCGGTGCGGGTGTCCTTGAGGCCGGCCAGCGCCACGATGTCGCCGGCGAAGGCTTCCTTGATGTCCTCGCGGTTGTTCGCGTGCATCAGGAGCATCCGCCCCACCCGCTCCTTCTTGTCGCGGGTCGAGTTGATCACGTTGGCGCCGGAATCGACCTTGCCCGAATAGACGCGGCAGAAGGTGATCGTGCCGACATGGGGATCGTCCATGATCTTGAAGGCGAGCATGGAGAAGGGATCGGCGTCGGTCGGGTGGCGGACCACCTCTTCCTCGGTCTTGTAGTCGATGCCCTTGATCTCGCCGCGGTCGGCGGGCGAGGGCAGGTAGTCGACGACGGCGTCGAGGAGCGGCTGCACGCCCTTGTTCTTGAAGGCCGAGCCGCAGAGCACCGGGTGGAAGGCGCGCAGCTGCACGGCCTTGCGCACGAGCCGGCGCATCGTCTCCTCGTCCGGCTCCTGGCCGTCGAGGTAGGCGGTCATGGCGTCGTCGTCGAGCTCGACGCAGGCCTCGATCAGCTTGGTGCGGTACTCGACGGCCTGATCCTGGAGGTCAGCCGGGATCTCGGTCTCGTTGAAGTTCGCGCCGAGCGCCTCGCCCGACCAGACGATCGCCTTCATCTTGATGAGGTCGATCACGCCCTGGAAGTTCGACTCGGAGCCGATCGGCAGCTGCAGGCAGACGGGCTTGCCGGCGACGCGGTCGATGATGTCGGCGACGCACTTGAAGAAGTCGGCGCCGATCTTGTCCATCTTGTTGACGAAAACGACGCGCGGCACGTCGTACTTGTCGGCCTGGCGCCACACGGTCTCGGTCTGGGGCTCGACGCCCTGGTTGCCGTCGAGCACGCAGACAGCGCCGTCGAGCACGCGGAGCGAGCGCTCCACCTCGATCGTGAAGTCGACGTGGCCGGGCGTGTCGATGATGTTCAGGCGCTTCTCGCGCCAGAAGCAGGTCGTCGCAGCCGAGGTGATCGTGATGCCACGCTCCTGCTCCTGCTCCATCCAGTCCATCGTCGCGGCGCCCTCGTGGACCTCGCCGATCTTATGGGACTTGCCGGTGTAGTAGAGGATCCGCTCGGTCGTCGTGGTCTTGCCGGCATCGATGTGGGCCATGATGCCGAAGTTGCGGTAGTCCTCGATCGCGTGCGTGCGGGGCATCGGGGTGACTCCGAAGAAGGGGTGAGCCGCTTACCAGCGGTAGTGCGAGAAGGCGCGGTTGGCCTCGGCCATCCGGTGCGTGTCTTCCCGCTTCTTGACGGCGTTGCCGCGGTTGTTGGCGGCGTCGAGGAGCTCGGCCGAGAGGCGCTCGACCATGGTGCGGTCGTTGCGGGCCCGGGCGGCCTGGATCAGCCAGCGGATCGCGAGGGCCTGGCGGCGCTCGGTGCGGACCTCGACGGGGACCTGGTAGGTCGCGCCGCCGACGCGGCGGGAGCGGACCTCGATCATCGGAGCGACGTTGTCGAGCGCGGCGCGGAACACCTCGATCGGGTTGGCGCGGGCGCGGTTCTCGACGATGTCGAAGGCGCCGTACACGATCGACTCCGCGACCGACTTCTTGCCCTCGTACATGATCGAATTCATGAACTTGGTCAGCACGATGTCGCCGTACTTGGCGTCGGGGATGATCTCACGCTTCTCGGCACTGTGGCGGCGGGACATGCGCGCGCTCCGTTCGGTCTTCTCTTGCCATCAAACCATCCCGCGCAGGCCGCCTTGAGCTTCCGGTGAAGCCGGCGACATCCTTACGGGATGCGCGAAAGTCTTACTTCGGACGCTTGGCGCCGTACTTGGAGCGGCGCTGCTTGCGGTTCTTGACGCCCTGCGTGTCGAGCACGCCGCGCAGGATGTGGTAGCGCACGCCCGGAAGGTCCTTCACGCGGCCGCCGCGGATCATGACCACGGAATGCTCCTGAAGGTTGTGGCCCTCGCCGGGGATGTAGCCGATCACCTCGAAGCCGTTGGTGAGACGGACCTTCGCGACCTTGCGGAGCGCCGAGTTCGGCTTCTTCGGGGTCGTGGTATAGACGCGGGTGCAGACGCCGCGCTTCTGCGGGCAGGCATCGAGGGCCGGCACCTTGTTGCGGGCCTTCTGCGCCTTACGCGGCTGGGCGATCAGCTGGTTGATCGTCGGCATTCTCTGCCCTCTTCCTCAGGCCCGGTGACGGGGCCGCAAAACGAATATGCGCCAGGGGTCGGTCAGGACCCGTGGCGCGCTGTCGGCAGAGGAACACGTCCCTTAGCAGGCGCGCTCGTACCTACTGATCTGACTGGCGTCAGGCGATGTGAGCCTCAGGTCGGCATGGCGACGGTGGGAAGCGTGAAACTTCGACCCGTCTGCGGCGTGCGATCGACCGGAGTGGCGCGCTTCTACGCGCGCTGGGGCCGGACGTCAACCGGTCTGGGCCAGCTTCTTCCGGTGCGCAGGCGTTAATGTCGGGTGAGCACGGCGCGATCTCGATCGTCGCGGCTGTCCGGCGCGTCCGCGTTCGCGGGCGGACCGGGTCATGGAGCCGGATGCTCCCCCGGGGAGGGCGGGCACGGAGAGGCCCGCATCGATTCGGGGAACGCGGAATCCGGGACCTGTCCGCGCGGTCGAGCCCTGTCCGGAACGAGAAAGGGCGGCCCTTGCGGACCGCCCTCCCCCCCGCATCTTTCCGCTGGGCCGCTCACTCGGCCGCGGGCAGTTCCCCGACCGCCATCGCGCCGCTCTCGGCCGCGCGCTGCTGCAGGATGAGGGTGTCGCGGCGGCGCGCCACGGCGCGGATGTCCGCCGCGAGCGAGCCCGTGCCCGCCGGGATCAGCGAGCCCACGATCACGTTTTCCTTCAGGCCTTCCAGCGTGTCGACCTTGCCGTTGACTGCCGCCTCCGTGAGGACGCGGGTGGTCTCCTGGAACGAGGCCGCCGAGATGAACGACTTCGTCTGCAGCGAGGCCTTGGTGATGCCGAGCAGGACGGGGACGCCCTGGACCGGCTTCTTGCCCTCCGCGATCAGCTTGTCGTTGATCTCCGCGAACTCCGTCCGGTCGATCTGGTCGCCCGTCAGGATCTCCGAATCGCCGCCGTCGGTGATCTCCACCTTCTGCAGCATCTGCCGGACGATGACCTCGATGTGCTTGTCGTTGATCGACACGCCCTGGAGCCGGTAGACCTCCTGGATCTCGTTGACGAGGTAGGCGGCGAGTTCCTCGACGCCCTTGATCGCCAGGATGTCGTGCGGCGCCGGGTTGCCGTCGACGATGTAGTCGCCGAGCTCCACCACGTCCCCGTCCTGCAGGTGGATGTGCTTGCCCTTGGGGATCAGGTACTCGACCGCGTCCGTCCCGTCATGGGGCGTCAGCGTCAGGCGGCGCTTGTTCTTGTAGTCCCGCCCGAAGGCGATCGTGCCCGACTTCTCGGCGATGATCGCCGCGTCCTTCGGGCGACGCGCCTCGAACAGCTCCGCCACCCGCGGCAGACCGCCGGTGATGTCGCGGGTCTTGGCCGAGTCCGTGGAGACGCGGGCGAGGATGTCGCCGGCCTTCACCTTCGCGCCGGGATCGAAGCCGATGATGGCGTCGACGGGCAGGAAGTAGCGGGCCTCGGAGCCCCGCGGCAGCTTGATCGGCTTGCCGGTGTCGTCGTGGATCACCATCGCGGGCTTGAGGTCGGCCGTGCGGGCCGAGCCGCGCCAGTCGATGACGACGCGCTTGGCGATGCCGGTCGACTCGTCGGTGGTCTCGGTGATGGACTGGCCATCGTAGAGATCCTCGTAGGCCACGACGCCGTCGCTCTCCGTGAGGATCGGACGGGTGTAGGGGTCCCACTCCGCGATGCGCTGGCCGCGCTTGACCTTGTCGCCCTCGTCGATCCGCACCTTGGCGCCGTACTGGAGACGGTGCACGGCGCGCTCGGTCCCGTCGGAGCCGACGATCACCACGGCCACGTTGCGGCCGGTGGCGATGAGGTCGCCGTCCGAGTTCCGGGCGAGCGCCCGGTTGCGGATCTTGATCGTGCCCTCGAAGCTCGACTCGATGAAGGACGAGTCCGCGATCTGGGCCGCACCGCCGATGTGGAAGGTGCGCATCGTGAGCTGCGTGCCCGGCTCGCCGATCGACTGCGCCGCGATGACGCCGACGGCCTCGCCCATGTTGACGGGCGTGCCGCGGGCGAGGTCGCGCCCGTAGCAGGTGGCGCAGACGCCGCTCTTCGTCGCGCAGACGAGCACGGAGCGGATCTTCACCTCCTGGATGCCGGCGGCGGTGATCGCCGGCAGGTGCCGCTCCTCGATGGTCTCGCCGGTGGCCACGATCACGGTGCCGTCGGCGGCCACGAGGTCCTCCGCCGCCGCGCGGCCGAGGATGCGGGTGGCGAGCGGGGCCACGACCTGGCCCGCATCGATGATCGCCCGCATGCGGATGCCGTTCTCGGTGCCGCAATCCTTCTCGCGGATCACGGCGTCCTGGGCGACGTCGACGAGGCGGCGGGTCAGGTAGCCCGAGTTCGCGGTCTTCAGCGCCGTGTCCGCGAGACCCTTGCGGGCGCCGTGGGTGGAGTTGAAGTATTCGAGAACGTCGAGGCCCTCCTTGAAGTTCGAGATGATCGGCGTCTCGATGATCTCGCCGGAGGGCTTGGCCATCAGGCCGCGCATCGCCGCGAGCTGCTTCATCTGAGCCGGCGAGCCGCGGGCGCCCGAGTGGCTCATCATGTAGATCGAGTTGACCTGCTTGTCGGCGCCGTTCTCGTCCTTCTGGACGGAGGAGATCCGGCCCATCATCTCGGCGGCCAGCTTGTCCGAGCACTTCGCCCAGGCGTCGACGACCTTGTTGTACTTCTCGCCCTGGGTGATCAGGCCGTCATTGTACTGCTGCTCGTAATCCTTCACGAGCGTGCGGGTATCCTCGACGATCGACCACTTGTTGTCCGGCACGACCATGTCGTCCTTGCCGAACGAGATGCCGGCCTTGAACGCGTGGCTGAAGCCGAGCGCCATGATCCGGTCGCAGAAGATCACCGACTCCTTCTGACCGCAATGGCGGTAGACGGTGTCGATCATCGCGGAGATCTCCTTCTTCGTCATCAGCTTGTTGACGACGTCGAAGGGGACCTTCCGGTGCAGCGGCAGCACGCCGGAGAGGATCACGCGGCCGGGCGTGGTGTCGTAGGTCTTGGTCAGGGGCTCGCCGTCGGGGCCGATGCCCTTCCAGCGCCACTTGATCTTGGAGTGCAGCGAGACGGCCTTGGCCGCGAGCGCGTGCTCCAGTTCGCCGATATTGCCGTAGACGCCCTGCATCGGGTTCTGGGTGTTGCCCGGCTTGAACTCGCCCGGCGCGCCCTCGGCGACGATCGACAGGTAGTAGAGGCCGAGAACGATGTCCTGGCTCGGCACGATGATCGGCTGACCGTTGGCCGGGTGCAGGATGTTGTTCGTCGACATCATGAGGACGCGCGCCTCCAGCTGAGCCTCGAGGCTCAGGGGGACGTGCACGGCCATCTGGTCGCCGTCGAAGTCGGCGTTGAACGCCGCGCAGACGAGCGGGTGCAGCTGGATCGCCTTGCCCTCGATCAGCTTCGGCTCGAAGGCCTGGATGCCGAGGCGGTGGAGCGTCGGGGCGCGGTTGAGCATCACGGGATGCTCGCGGATCACCTCGTCGAGGATGTCCCAGACCTCGGGCTTCTCCTTCTCGACGAGCTTCTTCGCCTGCTTGACGGTGGCGGAGAAGCCCTTGGCGTCGAGGCGCGCGTAGATGAAGGGCTTGAACAGCTCGAGCGCCATCTTCTTGGGCAGGCCGCACTGGTGCAGCTTCAGCTCCGGGCCGACCACGATGACCGAGCGGCCCGAATAGTCGACGCGCTTGCCCAGCAGGTTCTGGCGGAAGCGGCCCTGCTTGCCCTTCAGCATGTCGGCGAGCGACTTCAGCGGGCGCTTGTTGGCGCCCGTGATGACGCGGCCGCGGCGGCCGTTGTCGAACAGCGCGTCAACCGCCTCCTGCAGCATCCGCTTCTCGTTGCGGATGATGATGTCGGGCGCGCGCAGCTCGATCAGCCGCTTGAGGCGGTTGTTGCGGTTGATGACGCGCCGGTACAGGTCGTTGAGATCGGACGTGGCGAAGCGGCCGCCGTCGAGGGGGACGAGCGGGCGCAGGTCCGGCGGGATCACCGGCACCACGGTCAGGATCATCCATTCGGGCTTGTTGCCCGACATCTGGAAGGCCTCGATGATCTTGAGGCGCTTGAGGAGCTTCTTGGGCTTCAACTCGGAGGTGGTGGTGGCGATCTCCTCGCGCAGGTCGCCCGCGATCTTGTCGAGGTCGAGCTCCTGCAGGATGCGCCGGATCGCCTCCGCGCCGATCATCGCGGTGAAGGAATCCTCGCCGTACTCCTCCTGCGCGCGCAGGTATTCCTCCTCCGACAGGAGCTGGCGCTCCTTGAGGGGGGTGAGGCCCGGCTCGATGACGCAGTAGGATTCGAAGTAGAGGATCCGCTCGAGGTCCTTCAGCGCCATGTCGAGCAGGAGGCCGATGCGGCTCGGCAGCGACTTCAGGAACCAGATATGGGCGACGGGGGCGGCCAGCTCGATATGGCCCATCCGGTCGCGCCGGACGCGCGCGAGGGTGACCTCGACGCCGCACTTCTCGCAGATGACGCCCTTGTACTTCATGCGCTTGTACTTGCCGCACAAGCACTCGTAGTCCTTGATCGGCCCGAAGATGCGCGCGCAGAACAGGCCGTCACGCTCGGGCTTGAACGTCCGGTAGTTGATTGTCTCGGGCTTCTTGATCTCGCCGTAGGACCAGGAGAGGATCTTCTCGGGCGACGAGATCGAAATCTTGATCTGGTCGAAGCTCTGCGGCTGGGCCTGCTGGTTGAAAAGATTCATGACCTCTTGGTTCATGATCTACTCCTTGATGAGCGCCGCCCCGCGCCCGGGAAGCCGCGCCTTGAAACAAGCGGCGCAGCGCCCTGCCGGGGCGCCGCTGGCCGTGAACATCGTCGGGAGGCCCCGCCCCTCCCCGCTCGGACCGTGCCGGTCTCGCCGGCACGGGAGGTGTCGTGGACCGTGCCCGACTCGGGCCGTGCCCTCCTTGGGCCGTGCCCTCCTTGGGCCGTGCCCTACTCGGCGGCGTCCGCCGGCGGCTCGATCTGGTCGTTGGCCGCGTCGCGCTTCGAGGAGGTGAGCTCGACGTTGAGGCCGAGCGAGCGCATCTCCTTGACGAGCACGTTGAACGATTCGGGGATGCCCGCCTCGAACGTGTCGTCCCCGCGGACGATCGCCTCGTAGACCTTGGTGCGGCCGGCCACGTCGTCCGACTTCACCGTGAGCATCTCCTGCAGCGTGTAGGCCGCGCCGTAGGCCTCCAGCGCCCAGACCTCCATCTCGCCGAAGCGCTGGCCGCCGAACTGCGCCTTGCCGCCGAGCGGCTGCTGAGTCACCAGCGAGTAGGGGCCGATCGAGCGGGCGTGGATCTTGTCGTCCACGAGGTGGTGCAGCTTCAGCATGTAGATGTAGCCCATCGTCACCTTGCGGTCGAAAGGCTCGCCCGTGCGCCCGTCATAGAGGGTCGACTGGCCGGACCGGTCGAGACCGGCCATCTCCAGCATCGCCTCGATGTCGGCCTCCTTGGCGCCGTTGAAGACCGGGGTCGCCATCGGCACGCCGCGCCGGAGGTTGTGGCCGACCTCCGCCAGATCCTCGTCGGACAGGCCCTCGAGCTCGGAGGGCGAGTAGATGCTCTTCATCTCCTCGCGCAGGGGCTCGATGTCCTGGCTCTTGAGGTAGGCGTCGACCGCCTTGGCCACCTTGCGGCCCAGGCCCGCGGCGGCCCAGCCCAGATGCGTCTCCAGGATCTGGCCGACATTCATGCGGCTCGGCACGCCGAGCGGGTTCAGCACTATGTCGGCATGCGTCCCGTCCTCCAGGAATGGCATGTCCTCGATCGGCACGATGCGCGACACGACGCCCTTGTTGCCGTGGCGGCCGGCCATCTTGTCGCCGGGCTGGATCTTGCGCTTCACCGCCACGAAGACCTTGACCATCTTCATGACGCCGGGCGGAAGCTCGTCGCCCCGCTGCAGCTTCTCGACCTTGTCGAGGAAGCGCTGCTCGAGGCGCTTCTTCGACTCGTCGTACTGCTTCTGCATCGCCTCCATCTCGGTCATGAGACGGTCGTCGATGACGGCGAATTGCCACCATTGCGAGCGCGGGTAGTCGGTCAGCCCCTCGCGGGTGAGGGTGGTGTCCTTCTTGAAGCCCTTCGGCCCCGCGATCGGCGACTGGCCGATCAGGACGTCGGCGAGGCGCGCGTAGGTGTTGCGGTCGAGGATGGCCTGCTCGTCGTCCCGGTCCTTGGCGAGGCGCTCGATCTCCTCGCGCTCGATGGCCTGGGCGCGCTCGTCCTTGTCGACGCCGTGCCGGTTGAACACCCGCACCTCGACGATGGTGCCGGTGACGCCCGGGGGCACGCGCAGCGAGGTGTCGCGGACGTCCGAGGCCTTCTCGCCGAAGATGGCGCGCAGGAGCTTCTCCTCCGGCGTCATCGGGCTCTCGCCCTTCGGCGTGATCTTGCCGACGAGGATGTCGCCCGCATGGACCTCGGCGCCGATATAGACGATGCCGGCCTCGTCGAGGTTCTTGAGCGCCTCCTCCGAGACGTTCGGGATGTCGCGGGTGATCTCCTCCGGCCCGAGCTTGGTGTCGCGGGCCATCACCTCGAATTCCTCGATGTGGATCGAGGTGAACACGTCATCCTTCACGATCCGCTCGGAGAGCAGGATCGAGTCCTCGAAGTTGTAGCCGTTCCAGGGCATGAACGCGACGAGCACGTTCCGGCCGAGCGCGAGCTCGCCGAACTCGGTGGACGGGCCGTCGGCGATGATCTCGCCCTTCCGGACCGGCTCGCCGACGCGCACCAGCGGCTTCTGCGTGATGCAGGTCGACTGGTTGGAGCGCTGGAACTTCTGCAGGCGGTAGATGTCGACGCCGGGCTTCGTCGCGTCCGTCTCCTCGGTGGCGCGGATGACGATGCGGGTGGCGTCCACCTGATCGACGATGCCGGCGCGGCGCGCGGCGATGGCCGCACCCGAATCGCGGGCGACGACGGCCTCCATGCCGGTGCCGACGAAGGGCGCGTCGGCGCGCACCAGCGGCACCGCCTGGCGCTGCATGTTCGAGCCCATCAGGGCGCGGTTGGCGTCGTCGTTCTCGAGGAACGGGATCAGGGCGGCGGCGACCGAGACGAGCTGCTTCGGGCTCACGTCCATGAGGTCGACGCGCTCGGGCCCGACGACGATGACCTCGCCGGCGCGGCGGCAGACCACGAGGTCCTCCGTCAGCTTGCGGTTCTCGTCCATCACGGCGTTGGCCTGCGCGACGTAGTACTTCGCCTCCTCCATGGCGGAGAGGTAGGCGACCTCGTCGGTGACGACCCCGTCCTTCACGCGGCGGAAAGGCGTCTCGATGAAGCCGTACTTGTTCACCCGCGCGAAGGTGGCGAGCGAGTTGATCAGGCCGATATTCGGGCCTTCCGGCGTCTCGATCGGGCAGATGCGGCCGTAATGCGTCGGGTGCACGTCGCGCACCTCGAAGCCCGCGCGCTCGCGGGTCAGGCCGCCCGGGCCGAGCGCCGAGAGGCGGCGCTTGTGCGTCACCTCGGAGAGCGGGTTCGTCTGGTCCATGAACTGCGAGAGCTGCGAGGAGCCGAAGAACTCGCGCACGGCGGCGGCCGCGGGCTTGGCGTTGATCAGGTCCTGCGGCATCACGGTGTCGATGTCGACGGACGACATCCGCTCCTTGATGGCGCGCTCCATGCGCAGGAGGCCCAGCCGGTACTGGTTCTCCATGAGCTCGCCGACCGAGCGCACCCGGCGGTTGCCGAGGTGGTCGATGTCGTCGATCTCGCCCTTGCCGTCGCGGAGATCCACGAGCGCCTTGACGACCGCGAGCATGTCCTCCTTGCGGAGCGTGCGCACGGTGTCGGCGGCGTCGAGGTCGAGGCGCATGTTCATCTTCACGCGGCCGACCGCGGAGAGGTCGTAGCGCTCGGCGTCGAAGAACAGCGAGTGGAACATCGCCTCCGCGGTGTCGAGCGTCGGCGGCTCGCCGGGGCGCATGACGCGGTAGATGTCGAACAGCGCGCCCTCGCGGGCCGAGTTCTTGTCGACGGCGAGCGTGTTGCGGATGTAGGGGCCGACATTGACGTGGTCGATGTCGAGCACGGGCAGCTCGGTGACGCCGACATCCTCCAGACTCTTGAGCAGCTTGTCGGAGATCTCGTCGCCCGCCTCGGCCCAGATCTCGCCCGTCTTCCGGTTGACGAGGTCCTCGGCGATGTACTGGCCGACGAGGTCCTCGTCGGTCGCCTTGAGGAACTTGGTGCCCTTCTCGCCGATCAGGCGCGCGTTGCGGGCGTTGAGCTTCTTGCCCGCCTCCAGCACCACCTCGCCGGACTCGGCGTCGACGAGGTCGACGGTCGCCTTGAAGCCCTTCAGGCGGTCGGCGTCGAACGGCACGCGCCAATCCGCCCCGTCACGGACGTAGCTGACCTGGTTGTAGAAGGTCGCGAGGATCTCCTCGCCGTCGAGGCCGAGCGCGAACAGCAGCGAGGTGACCGGCAGCTTCCGCTTCCGGTCGATGCGCACGTACACGATGTCCTTGGCGTCGAACTCGACGTCGAGCCACGAGCCCCGGTAGGGGATGATGCGGGCGGCGAACAGGAGCTTGCCCGAGGAATGGGTCTTGCCCTTGTCGTGGTCGAAGAACACGCCCGGCGAGCGGTGCATCTGGGAGACGATGACGCGCTCGGTGCCGTTGACGATGAAGGTGCCGTTCTCCGTCATCAGGGGCATGTCGCCCATGTAGACGTCCTGCTCCTTGATGTCCTTGACGGACTTGGCGCCGGTGTCGGGATCCACGTCGAACACGATCAGCCGCAGCGTCACCTTCAGCGGGGCCGCGAAGGTGATGCCGCGCTGGCGGCACTCGTCGACGTCGTATTTCGGGGCCTCGAACGTGTACTTCACGAATTCGAGCAGCGCCGTCGACGAGAAGTCGGAGATCGGGAACACCGACTTGAAGACGCTCTGCAGGCCCTCGTCGCCCCGGCCGCCCTCCGGCTCGTCGACCATCAGGAACTGGTCGTAGGACGCCTTCTGGACCTCGATGAGGTTCGGCATCTCGGCGACTTCCCGGATTTTGCCGAAGAACTTGCGAATGCGCTTGCGACCGACCAGCGTATTGGCCATGTGACCTCGCTCCACCATCTTCCGCGTCCTGGTTGCCCGGGGAAAGCCTCGCTTCCCGCGCCGGGCCGTGACGCGCGCCCCGCCGGACCGCGCCACCCGAACTGAATTCCTGCCGGGCCGTTTCAGGACCCACCGGTCGCCCGAAGCGACCTTAGCCCGCGGGTGGGGTCACCCGCGGGCTCGGTCGCGGAAGGCCGGATCCGGCCTTCCGCGCGTGAGGACGGGCCGGAGACGGCCCATCGGGGTCTTACTTGAGCTCGACCTTGGCGCCGGCCTTCTCGAGCTGGGCCTTGATCTTCTCGGCCTCGTCCTTGGCCACCGACTCCTTGACGGGCTTCGGCGCGCCCTCGACGAGGTCCTTCGCCTCCTTGAGGCCGAGGCCGGTGATCGCGCGGACCTCCTTGATGACCTCGATCTTCTTGTCGCCGGCCGAGGCGAGCACGACCGTGAACTCGGTCTGCTCCTCGACGGGGGCGGCGGCGGCACCGCCAGCCGGGCCGGCGGCCACGGCGACGGCGGCGGCAGCCGAGACGCCCCACTTCTCTTCGAGCATCTTGGCGAGGTCGGCGGCCTCGAGGACGGTCAGCGACGAGAGGTCGTCGACGAGCTTGGCAAGATCAGCCATGTTTGAGTTCCCTTACGATATCGGTTTGAACGGTTGGTTTTGAAAGGGGTGAACCGACCCTCAGGCCGCTTCGTCCTTCTTGGCATAGGCTCCGAACACGCGGGCGAGCTTGGCCGCCGGCGCGTTGACGACCTGGGCGATCTTGGTCGCGGGAGCCTGCACGAGGCCCACGATCTTGGCGCGCAATTCGTCGAGGGACGGGAGCGAGGCGAGGGCCTTCACGCCGTCCGGGTTCAGAGCGGTCGTACCCATGGCGCCGCCGAGGATCACGAGCTTGTCGTTACCCTTGGCGAAATCCACCGCCACCTTGGCGGCCGCGACCGGATCGCTCGAATAGGCGAGCAGGGTCGGACCCTTCAGGAGGGGCTTGATGGAGGCGACGTCCGTGCCATCGAGAGCGATGTTGGCGAGGCGGTTCTTGGCGACCTTCACGGTGGCGCCGGCCTGCTTCATCTGCGAACGCAGCTTCTGCATCTCGGCGACCGTGAGGCCCTTGTAGTGGGCCACGACGACGACGGCGGTGTCGCTGAACACCCCGTTGAGCGTCGAGACGAGATCAGCTTTTGCTGTCCGGTCCACTGGGGCTCTCTCCGGTTGGCGGAACCCGGGTTCGGGTCCGCCGGTTGCACTTGCCGCCCGGGACGGATCTCGGCCATTTTCACAGCCGGAACGTCCACGGACGACGCTTCACGGCCCTGTCCCCCGGCGCCCGCCCGGATGGGCGGCCGACGTGGGTTGAGAAGGTTCAAACCGATGCCTCCTCCGCCCGCGAGGCGGCCGGACGAGGGTCTTGGAATTCGGTCTTCCCCGTCTGTGCAGGCTGGGGGATTAAGCCGGTCGCCCGGCGCCTGCAGTCTCGGACAGGACATGGCCGGACACGGCCCTGAGGAGGTTTCACGCCCCGCAGGTCCTTCCGGCCATCGCCGCCCGGTCACCCAGGCGGCATCTCGAACGGAACCGGCCGATCGGACGGCTCCCATACCTCAACGTGAATTCGTGGAGCGCGGTGTATAGAGCCTAGCAAGCCGCCTGCCAAGACCTCACGCGCGACATTTCCGTCGCAGGCAAGCGTTCCGCGCCCGGTCCCGGGCGGCGGCCTGCCGCGTCCTCGCCTCTTGCCCGGCCCTTCGGCCTCGCCCCTCGGCCCCGCCCGAGCCCCGAACGCGCGCTCGTCCACCCCCCCGGGCCCGGAATGCGCCCCCTCCCCCGTCAGGTCGGCAGGAAGCGGCGCGCGGCCTGCCACCAGGGGCGGTTGCGGTCCCGCTCCCGCTGCTCGGCCTTGGCCGCGTAGAAGGAGGCGTTGTGCTCGCCGCGCAGCGCCTCGCGGGTGAAGCGAATCAGGTGGTGGGCGACGAAGCCCATGTTGAACACCGCCTCGATCTGCCCCTTGCGCAGGGCGTGGACCGCCGCCTGCCAGAAGGGCCGCCGGTAATCCGAGAGGATGCCGACGCGGGTGATGATGTTGAAGCCGAGGATCAGGCCGCGCCGCAGGTTCGTGACGGTCAGCTTGCCCTTGGTCGGCGTGACGATGCGATTTCCGTAGGTGACGTCGCACTGGTGCTTGAAGCGCTCGAAGATCTTCTCCGGCGCGTAGGCGTGGCTGATCGCCCGCCGCCAGCTCGCCACCACGTCGTCGTGGGGCCGCTTGAACAGCACGTTCGACTCGAGCGCCGCGTCGTGGACGAGGCGGTTCTCCCGCTCCAGCCGGTCCCAGAGAGGGGTCTTGGGCAGGGCCTGGAGCAGGTTGATGGTCAGGACCGGGATCGCCGAGCGGTCGATGAACTCGATCAGGTTGTCCTCGGACTTGTCGGTGTCCGAGTCGAGGCCGAGGATGATGCCCGAGGTCACCTCCAGCCCGTAGCTGTTCAGCGTCTCGATCGCCTCGTACATCGGCACGGCGGCGTTGTGCTTCTTGTCGATCCCCGCGAGCGCCTCCTCCTCCGGCGTCTCGATGCCGACGAAGACGGTCATGAAGTTCGCCTGCCGCATCAGCTCGAGGATCTCGGGCTGCTTGGCCATGTTGAGCGTCGCCTCGCAGGCGAATTGCAGCGGGTAATCGTTCCGCTTCTGCCAGTCCACGAGGTGGGGGAGCATGTCCCGCGTCGCCTTGCGGTTGCCGATGAAATTGTCGTCGACGAAGTAGACCACGGCCGGGTGGCCGGGCTGGGCGATGATGGCGTCGAGCTCGGCGCACATCTGCTCGGGGCTCTTGAGCCGGGGCTGGCGCCCGTAGAGCTGCGGGATGTCGCAGAACTCGCAGCGATACGGGCAGCCCGACGAGAATTGCAGCGAGCCGATCAGGTAGCGCTTGAGCGGCACCGCCTCGTAGGCGGGGGCCGGGAAATCGGCGAGCGCCAGCCGGTCGAGGGTCTCGAGGCGGACCTGCTCGGGCGGGCGCGCCAGGTCCCGGTCGAGGATGCCGACCAAACGGTCGGTGGCGTCGCCGATCTCGCCGAGATGCAGGTAGTCGAAATCGGGGTACTTCTCGGGCGAGCCCGAGACCGAGGGGCCGCCGAGGACGGTGACCTTGCCGGCCGCGTGCGCCCGGGCGTTGATCTCGTGGATCTGCGGCGCCTGGATGTGCATGCCGGAGACGAAGACGGCGTCGGCCCAGGCGAATTCCTCAGGGGTGGCCCGACGGATGTTCTCGTCGATGAACCGGCACTCCCAGCTCTCCGGCATGTAGGCCGCGATCAGCAGGAGCCCCTGGGGCGGCATGAACGCCTTCACGCCCCCCATCAGGGGATAGGCGTGTGAGAAGGTGCCGAAGGAGGGCGTGTAGGCGGGGAAGACGCAGAGGATGCGTCGGCGGGACGAGACCGTGAGGGAGCATCGCATGGCCCCGTATCTAGCACAGGCTGGGCCGATGGCGCCCCCTCCTCGCGCCGATGTGCAGGCCGTTTTCGCCGGGACACGGTGCCGCTCGCGCCGCCCGGCCCCTGGATGATCGCGATCTACGCCGCGGGGCGTCGAAACGTGATCGCGCATGCGTGCGCCCGACACGAAAAACGCCCGGCCGTTTCCGGCCGGGCGCGTCCCGAATCGGTCCGGTTGTGCCGGATCAGGCCGTGAGCACGCTCGACGGCTCGACCTTCACGCCCGGGCCCATCGTCGAGGTGACGGCGATGCGCTGGATGTAGGTGCCCTTGGCCCCCGTCGGCTTGGCCTTGGCCACCGCATCCGCGAAGGCCTTGATGTTCTCGACGAGCTTCTGCGCGTCGAAGGACACCTTGCCGACGCCGGCATGGACGATGCCCGCCTTCTCGACGCGGAACTCGACCGAGCCGCCCTTGGCGCCCGCGACGGCGCTCTTCACGTCCATCGTGACGGTGCCGACCTTCGGGTTCGGCATCAGGCCGCGCGGGCCCAGCACCTTGCCGAGACGGCCGACGAGCGGCATCAGGTCCGGGGTCGCGATGCAGCGGTCGAACTCGATCTTGCCGCCCTGGACGATCTCGAGGAGGTCCTCGGCGCCCACGATGTCGGCGCCCGCCGCCTTGGCCTCGTCGGCCTTGGCGCCGCGGGCGAAGACCGCCACGCGGACCGTGCGGCCGGAGCCGTTCGGCAGGTTGCAGACGCCGCGGACCATCTGGTCGGCGTGGCGCGGGTCGACGCCGAGATTCATCGAGACCTCGACGGTCTCGTCGAACTTGGCGTTGGCCTTGGCCTTCACGAGCTCGATCGCCTCGTCGAGGCCGTAGAGCTTCTGCGGCTCGATGCCCTCGCGGGCGGCGCGGATGCGCTTACCTTCACGTGCCATGCTGCCCTCCCCTTACGCGACGACGTCGAGGCCCATGGCCCGCGCGGAGCCACGGATCATCGCGACGGCGGCGTCGACCGAGTCGCAGTTCAGGTCGGGCATCTTCCTCTCCGCGATCTCGCGGAGCTGGGCCTCGGTGACCTTGCCGACCTTCGGGCCCTTGCCCGGGGTCTTGGAGCCGGAGGCCGGCTTCTTGCCGAGCTTCAAGCCCGCTGCCTTCTTCAGGAAAAAGGTGACCGGGGGCTGCTTCATCTCGAAGGTGAAGGACCGGTCCTGATACGCGGTGATGATCACCGGGATCGGGGTGCCCTTCTCCATCTGCGCGGTCTTCGCGTTGAAGGCCTTGCAGAATTCCATGATGTTGAGGCCGCGCTGACCGAGCGCGGGGCCGATCGGCGGCGACGGGTTGGCGGCGCCGGCCGGGACCTGAAGCTTCACGTAGCCCGTGATCTTCTTCGCCATGGGACTGCTCCCAAATGTTGCCCGCGGCCGGGCTGCCTGGGGCACCGGCGGGACGGGCGGTTGCAGGTCGCGGTGCGGCCCGTGGCTCCCGGCGGCGAACCGGGCGGACCTCCCGCGGATGATCGGGCGGCCGGAGCCGGCCCGCTACGGTCAGGCCTTCTCGACCTGCGCGTATTCGAGTTCTACCGGGGTGGCGCGCCCGAAGATCGAGACGGCGACCTTGAGGCGGGAGCGGCTCTCGTCGATCTCCTCGACGGTGCCGTTGAAGCTGGCGAAGGGGCCGTCGGCGACGCGCACCGTCTCGCCGATCTCGAAGGAGATCGAGGGCTTCGGCCGGTCGACGCCCTCGGCGACCTGGCCCTTGATGCGCTCGGCCTCGGCGTCCGGGATCGGCACCGGCTTCGACTTGTCGGCGCCGAGGAAGCCCGTGACCTTGGGCGTGTTCTTGATCAGGTGGTAGACCTCGTCCGTGAGGTCGCACTTCACCAGCACGTAGCCGGGGAAGAACTTGCGCTCGGCGTCGACCTTCCGGCCCCGCCGGACTTCCGTGACCTTCTCGGTCGGCACCATCACCTCGTCGAAGAGGTCGGTCAGCCCGCGCTGGGCCGCCTGGTCCTTGATGGACTGGGCGACCTTGTTCTCGAAGTTCGAGTAGGCGTGGACGATGTACCAGCGCTTCGACACGGTTCTCATCAACTCCGGACGTCCGCGGACCCCGTGATGCGGGGCCCGGAATTCTGCTTCAGGCGTCAGACCCCGAGGATCACGCCGACGAGGTAGCGCAGGGCCTGATCCACCACGGTGAAGAACAGGCTCGCGGCGACCACCATGATGAACACCATGACGGTCGTGATGGTGGTCTCCTTGCGGGACGGCCACGTGACCTTGCGGCCCTCGTCGCGGACCTGCTGGATGAATTCCAGCGGGCCCGTGCGCTTCGGCGCGGGCCGCGCCGGGGGCGTCTGGCGCGGCGGCGTCGGCGTCGACGATCCGCGCGGTGTGCCACGCGTCAGGTCCATCTTCTTCGTCGCTTCGTTCGATGCCATGGCGCCGTAACCGGGGAGACTCGTGTCCGGGAAAGAGGAGGCGCGGCGCCTTGGGCTCTGGGGAAGCCCGCACCGACGGCCATCATCGATCTCGGAGTGCGCCCGCTCTAGCGCAAGTCCGCCGCCTTGTCGACAGGCAGCGACCGTGCAGGTGGCAGGCTGGCGAAGGGGACTGGCAGGAGTGGAGGGACTCGAACCCGCAACCTCCGGTTTTGGAGACCGGCGCTCTGACCAGTTGAGCTACACTCCTAGGCGCCACGCTCCATGCCCCATCGCAGGCCGCCGCGCAAGGGGGGCGACCGGGCCCGCGGGGCCTCAACGCCCGTGGTCGGCGAGTTCGGCAGCGGTCAGGGGGCGGAGGCCTGCTGGGTCGGAGTGGAACAGCTCGTCGCTGCGGCTGTAGGGTCCCTTGTGGAAGGAGGCGCGGACGACCTTGGCGATCCGTGCCCGGGCTTCGCTGTCGGGGGTCCACGCGATGATGAACTCGCGCGTCGGGGCGGCCACGATGATCCCGGGCGTACCGAGCGCCTTCCGGACGCGCTCCATGAAGCCGGGCAGCAGCAGGCGGCTCGCGGCGTAGCCGTCCTCGGTCGCGGAGGTGGCGAAGCGCCCGGTGGCGCCCGTCGGCGATGCCTCGATCGAGACCTGCCTCGCCTCGGCCTCGGAATTGCGTCGGGCTGGCTCGTCGAGCACCCCGGCCTCGATGCCCCAGGCCGTCAGCATCGGCATCGTGATCAACTGGTAGCGGTTCGGCTCGTCGAGGGCGTAGGCGACAAGCAGCCGCTTCGAGAAGGGCCGGGTCACGAGGTCGGGGGTCCGCGTGGCGTAATCGGGCGGGACGAGCTGGATGCGCAGCCGGGCCCGCGCCGCCGCGAAGGGCTCCGTCCGGGCGGGCGGGGGCGAATCCTTCGGGTAGGGCCCGCCCGGCATCGTGCGCGTCAGGAACGCCAGGATGCGGCGCTGCCGCTCGGCCTCGCTCCTGCCGCGCAGGTCGCCGTGGAGATTGCCGAGGTAGAGCGTGTAGGCCTCGACATGGACCTGCTCCGGGTCGTCGTCGGTCGAGATCGTCGCCGCGGGGTACAGGCCGCGGAGGATCGTGACGATCTCGTCGCGGAAGCGTCCGTCCTTCAGGTCGTCGGCGCGGGTCGGGGACGGGCAGGCGAGCAGGGCTCCGTATCCCAGCAGGGCTCGGCGCGTCGGCTGCATCGGAGGGCCTCGTCGCGGGCGAAGTCCGTCCGGAAGACGATTTCGCCCGGCCATCGTCAAGACGAGGGCCGGGCGAAGCTTGGGTCTTCACGATCTTGTCAGGTCGCCGTCCATCGTTCTGCGGACTTTCGATTGCAAAACCAGGCGATCTGGCGACCGGAAGCTTTACTCGTTGATGGCTGCGACGACGCCTGCGCCGACGGTTCGGCCGCCCTCGCGGATGGCGAAGCGCAGCTTCTCCTCCATGGCGACGGGCACGATCAGCGCGACGTCCATGGTCACGTTGTCGCCCGGCATCACCATCTCGGTGCCCTCCGGCAGGGTGCACACGCCCGTCACGTCCGTGGTGCGGAAGTAGAATTGCGGGCGGTAGTTGGTGAAGAACGGCGTGTGGCGCCCGCCCTCCTCCTTGGTCAGGATGTAGGCCTCGGCCTTGAACTTGGTGTGCGGCTTCACCGAACCCGGCTTGCACACGACCTGGCCGCGCTCCACGTCCTCGCGCTTGGTGCCGCGCAGCAGCACGCCGACGTTGTCGCCCGCCTGGCCCTGGTCGAGCAGCTTGCGGAACATCTCGACGCCGGTCACCGTGGTGGTCTGGGTGGCGCGGATGCCCACGATCTCCACCGTCTCGCCGACCTTGATGATGCCGCGCTCCACCCGACCCGTCACCACCGTGCCGCGGCCCGAGATCGAGAACACGTCCTCGATCGGCATCAGGAACGGCATGTCGATCGGACGCTCCGGCTGCGGGATGTAGCTGTCGACCGTCGCCATCAGCGCCAGCACCGCCTCCTTGCCGATCTTGGGCTCCTTGTCCTCCAGCGCCATCAGCGCCGAGCCCTTGGTGATCGGGATGTCGTCGCCGGGGAAGTCGTACTTCGAGAGAAGCTCGCGCACCTCAAGCTCCACCAGCTCGAGAAGCTCCTCGTCGTCGACCATGTCGACCTTGTTGAGGAACACCACCAGCGCCGGCACGCCGACCTGGCGGGCCAGCAGGATGTGCTCGCGCGTCTGCGGCATCGGGCCGTCGGCGGCCGAGACCACCAGGATGGCGCCGTCCATCTGGGCGGCACCCGTGATCATGTTCTTCACGTAATCCGCGTGGCCGGGGCAGTCGACGTGCGCGTAGTGCCGGTTCGTGGTCTCGTACTCCACGTGCGCCGTCGAGATCGTGATGCCGCGCGCCTTCTCCTCCGGCGCCTTGTCGATCTGGTCGTAGGCCGTGAAGGTCGCCCCGCCCGACTCCGCCAGAACCTTCGTGATCGCCGCCGTCAGGGACGTCTTGCCATGGTCGACGTGGCCGATCGTCCCAATGTTGCAGTGCGGCTTCGTGCGCGAAAACTTCTCTTTGGCCATCGTCTCTTTCCTGCGGCAAGGCCCGCGCTCGCGCGGGCCTGAACGGTCGCCCTCAAGTCTGCGAGCCGGGCGAAAGGCGCGGACCGCTTAGAGGCAACCCGTCCTTTGATCAAGTGCCGGGCCCGGAGGGACGCCGGAGACCGTGAAGCGTCCGACCGGAACCGGTCATTCCGCCGCCTCCCCGTAGGCTTCCGGCGGCGGGCAGGAGCACATCAGGTTGCGGTCGCCGTAGGCATTGTCGACGCGGTTGACCGGCGGCCAGTACTTGTCGATGCCGAGCGTGCCCGCCGGGAAGCAGGCGGCCTCCCGCGAGTAGGGCCGCTCCCAGGGGCCGATCAGGTCCTGCACCGTGTGGGGCGCGTTCTTGAGCGGGTTGTTCCGGGGGTCGCTCCGCCCCTCCTCGATCGCCCGGATCTCCTCACGGATCGCCAGCATCGCGTCGCAGAACCGGTCGATCTCCGCCTTGGTCTCCGATTCGGTCGGCTCGATCATCAGGGTGCCGGCCACCGGCCAGCTCATCGTCGGCGGGTGGAAGCCGCAATCGATCAGGCGCTTGGCGATGTCGTCGACGCTGATGCCGGCGCTCTTCTGGAAGGGGCGCACGTCGACGATGCACTCGTGCGCGACCCGCCCGTTCCGGCCGGCATAGAGGATCGGGTAGGCCCCCGAGAGGCGGCGGGCGATGTAGTTGGCGTTGAGGATCGCCACCCGCGTCGCCTGGGTCAGCCCGCGCCCGCCCATCAGCAGGCAGTAGCTCCACGAGATCGGCAGGATCGAGGCCGAGCCGTAGGGCGCGGCCGAGACGGCGCCCGCCTCGCCGCTGCGCGGATCGCCGGGCAGGAACGGGATCAGGTGCGCCTTGACGCCGATCGGCCCCATGCCCGGGCCGCCGCCCCCGTGCGGGATGCAAAACGTCTTGTGCAGGTTGAGGTGGCTGACATCGGCGCCGATGTCGCCGGGACGGGCGAGGCCGACGAGGGCGTTGAGATTCGCCCCGTCGAGGTAGACCTGCCCACCCTGCCCGTGGACGATCTCGCAGATCTCCCGCACCCGCTCCTCGAAGACGCCGTGGGTCGAGGGATAGGTGATCATGCAGGCGGCGAGCTCCGCCCCGTGCCGCTCGGCCTTCGCCCGGAAATCGTCGAGGTCGATGTTGCCGTCGGCATCCGCCCCGACCACCACCACGCTCATGCCGCACATCTGCGCCGAGGCCGGGTTGGTGCCGTGGGCGGAGGACGGGATCAGGCAGACCTTGCGGTGCCCCTCCCCGCGGGAGAGATGGTAGCCGCGGATGGCGAGAAGCCCCGCATACTCGCCCTGCGCCCCCGAATTCGGCTGCATCGAGATCGCGTCGTAGCCCGTGATCGCGCAGAGCTTGTCCGAGAGATCGCCGATCAGATGCCGGTAGCCCTCCGCCTGATCCTCCGGGACGAAGGGGTGGATCTCGGAGAATTCGGGCCAGGAGATCGGCAGCATCTCGGCCGTGGCGTTGAGCTTCATCGTGCAGGAGCCCAGCGGGATCATGGCCCGGTCCAGCGCGAGGTCGCGGTCGGCGAGGCGGCGCATGTAGCGCGTCATCTCGCTCTCGGCCCGGTTCATGTGGAAGATCGGGTGCGTCAGGTATTCGGACGTGCGCAGCAGCGCCTGCGGCAGCCGCGTCTCGGGCCAGCCCTCGTCGTAGGCGAGGTCGGTGCCGCCGAAGGCGTGCCAGACCGCCTGGACGATGTCGGGCCGGGTGCGCTCGTCCACCGTGATGCCGATCCGATCGGTCCCGACCCGGCGCAGGTTCACTCCGTTGGCCAGGGCGTTCTGCAGGATCACGCCCTGGAAGGGGCCGACCTCGACCGTGATCGTGTCGAAGAAGCTCTGAGGGCGAACCGTGAAGCCGAGCCGCTCCAGGCCCGCGGCGAGGCGCACCGCGTCCCGGTGCACCCGGTCGGCGATCGCCTTGAGGCCGCGGGGCCCGTGATAGACCGCGTACATCGAGGCGATGACGGCGAGCAGCACCTGGCTCGTGCAGATGTTCGAGGTCGCCTTCTCGCGGCGGATGTGCTGCTCGCGGGTCTGCAGGGCGAGGCGGTAGGCGCGGTTGCCGTTCGCGTCGACCGAGACGCCGACGAGGCGGCCGGGCAGCGCCCGCTTGTGGGCCTCGCGGGTCGCCATGTAGGCGGCGTGCGGGCCGCCGTAGCCCATCGGCACGCCGTAGCGCTGCATCGAGCCGATGGCGATGTCGGCCCCCATCTCGCCGGGCGGCCTGAGGAGCGTCAGCGCCAGCGGGTCGGCGGCGACCGCGGCGATGGCGCCCGCCGCGTGGAGCGCCGCGATCGGCCCGGACACGTCGTGGATATCGCCGCAGACGCCCGGATACTGGAACAGCGCGCCGAACACGGCCGCCGGGTCGAGATCCGTGAAGGGGTCGCCCACGACGATGCGCCAGCCGAGCGGCGCGGCACGGGTCTTCAGCACCGCGATGGTCTGCGGCAGGCATTCCTGATCGACGAAGAAGGTGTCCGCCTTCGCGGTCGCGACGCGGTGGGCCATGCCCATCGCCTCGGCGGCGGCGGTCGCCTCGTCGAGGAGCGAGGCGTTCGCCACGTCGAGCCCGGTCAGGTCGCAGACGAGGGTCTGGAAGTTGAGGAGCGCCTCGAGCCGCCCCTGGCTGATCTCCGGCTGGTAGGGCGAGTAGGCCGTGTACCAGGCCGGGTTCTCGAAGATGTTGCGCTGGATCGCGGGCGGCATCGTGGTGCCGTGGTAGCCCTGGCCGATCAGCGAGACGAGGACCCGGTTCCTGTCGGCGACCGAGCGGATATGCTCGAGCACCCGGCGCTCGCTCAGCGAGCGGCCGAAATCGATGCGCTCGGCCTGCCGGATACCCGCCGGCACGGTCTCGTCCACGAGGGTGTGGAGGTCGGGCGCGCGGACGACGGCGAGCATCGCGGCGATCTCCGCCTGGCTCGGGCCGATGTGGCGGCGGTTGGCGAAATCGTAAGGGTCGTAGCGGTCAGCGCTCATGGGATACCCCCGGAAATGGTGGAGCGGGCCGGCGGAAGGCGCGGGCTATTTCGGCATCGCCGCGTAGGCGGCCTCGTCCATCAGCCCCTCGAGGGCGGCAGGATCGTCGAGGCGGATCCGGTAGAGCCAGCCGGAACCCTGCGGATCGGCCGCGACCGAGCCCGGATCGTCGACCGCCGCCGGGTTGATCTCGGTCACCTCGCCGGAAACCGGGGCGTAGACGTCGGAGGCCGCCTTGACGGACTCGACCACCGCCGCGGCATCGCCCTTCTTCAGCCGCGCGCCGATCTTCGGCAGCTCGATGAAGACGAGGTCGCCGAGCTGCTCAGCGGCGTGGGCGGTGATGCCCACCGTGGCGACGTCGCCCTCGCGCATCAGCCATTCGTGATCCTCGGTGAATCTCAGCATGGTTCGCTCCTGTCGAAAGAGAGGCTCAGCCGCGCTTGAAGCGGGCCGGGACGAAGGGCAGGCGGGCGATGGCGAGGGCCAAGCGCTGGCCGCGCAGCTCCGCGAAGACGGTCCGGCCGGGCTCGGCGAGCGACGCGGGCAGGTAGCCCATGGCGACGGGCGCCCCGAGGCTCGGGCCGAACCCGCCCGAGGTGACATGCCCGACGGGCTCGCCGCCCGCCTCCGCGGCGTAGAGGGGGGCGCCGGCCCGGACTGGGGCGCGCCCCTGCGGCAGCAGGCCGACGCGGCGGCGCTCCGGCCCCCGCTCAAGCGCCCCGAGAATACGCTCCGCGCCCGGAAAACCGCCCTCCCGCACCCCGCCGCGCCGACGGGCCGGCGGGATCGCGAAGGCGAGCCCGGCCTCGACCGGATCGGTGTCGCGGTCGATGTCGGCGCCGTGCAGGCAGAGGCCCGCTTCGAGCCGCAGGGAATCGCGGGCGCCGAGGCCCACCGGCAGGACGTCGGGATCGGCGAGCAGGGCTTCGGCGACCGGCTCCGCTTCGTCCGCCGGCAGCGCGATCTCGAATCCGTCCTCGCCCGTGTATCCGGAGCGGGACACGGTCGCCGGCGCACCGAGGATCCGCGTCTCGCGCACCTCCATGAAGCGTAGCGCCGCGACGTCCGGCGCGAGTCGCGCCAGGCTCGCCTCGGCCCGCGGCCCCTGCAGCGCGAGGAGCGCCCCGGGCAGCTCGGCGGCGCGGACGCCGCCGGGGAGGTTCGCGCGCAGGTGCGCAAGATCAGCCGCCTTGTTGGCGGCATTGACGACGAGGATCAGCCGGTCGTCGAGGCGCGCGACCATCAGGTCGTCGCGGATGCCGCCGGCCTCGTCCGTCAGGAATCCGTAGCGCTGACGGCCCTGCGGAAGGCCCAGGATGTCGATCGGGATCAGCCGTTCCAGCGCCGCGGCGGCCTCCGCGCCGGACCCGGCCGTGACGACGATCCGGCCCATATGCGAGACGTCGAACAGGCCGGCCGCCTCCCGCGCGCGCAGGTGCTCCTTGAGGACGCCGGCCGGATAGTGGAGCGGCATCGCGTGGCCCGCGAAGGGCACCATCCGGGCGCCGAGGCGCAGGTGGAGCGCGTGGAGCGGCGTCTCGATCGGGGGTGGAGATGCGTGGGCCGGAGCGTCGCGCTCGACGGCGGGGTGGGGCGATTCTGGAGGCATCCGCTCTCTCCGCGACAGACAGCATCGGCAGAATCCGAGCGGATCCTGCCCCTGCCCCCATCTGTCGCGGTTACCTGAGAGCTTCTCTCAACCGCCGGGGCGGCCGAGATTTCTCCTTCGGTGGACGCCGTGCGGCGCCTCTCTCCAGATTGTCCAACGAGTGCGGTGATTGTGCCTGAGAGTTTCCGGGGGTGGTTGCTCCGTCGGCGCCATGCCCGGCTCGCACCGGACTGGGCTCTCCCGCGTCGTCTGTTTCGGACGGTCCCAGCCTGTCACGATGCGAAGCTTGCCGCAAGCGCCGCGAGCGCGCTGAAATGCAGCAATGCAAGAGGCTTAGAGGTACGTTTCTGCTCTTTTCTGCGGCAGGGAGCGCGAAACGGGGCGATTTCGGGGCCTGTGTGGCAAGACTGGCATAGGGGCGCTGCAGCATACGGCCTAGTCTCGCCCGGACTGCCATTCGTTTCGGGATCTCGCCCCATGATCAAGACGCTTCTCCTGGCGAGCGCCGCCTCCGCGCTCCTCGCGGGCGCCGCCTCCGCCGCCGACCTGCCCCGCCGCGCCGCGCCGCCGCCGGTCTTCACCGCCGTGCCCGTCTTCACCTGGAGCGGCTTCTACATCGGCACGCAGACCGGCTACGTGATCACCGACAACGGACCGATCCGCACGCAGGGCAACGATTTCCTCACGCGGGGCAACGTGCAGCAGGGCTTCCGTCCCGCTCAGATCCGCTCCGACGTCGACGGGCTGACGAGCCTCGGCGGCGGCATCGGCTACAATTATCAGTTCACGCCGGGCGCGGGCTTCGTGGTCGGCTTCGAGGCCGATGCGACCTGGACCGACATCTCGAAGCGTCCCGTTTACTTCAGCCAGCGGCAGGATCCGGCCGCATTCCAGCAGACGCTCGATTGGCTCGGCACCGTGCGCGGCCGCCTCGGCTACGCCTTCGACCGCCTCTTCGTCTACGGCACCGGCGGCTTCGCCTACGGTAACGTGCTCTACCGCGCGAACTTCTTCAGCTTCACCCCGCCCAATCCCCTCGCCTATACAGGTCGCTTCGACGGCATCGAGACAGGCTTCGTCTACGGCGGCGGCATCGAGTACGCCATCCCGACGGACAGCTTCCTCAACCGGTTCAACTTCATCGGCTCGTTCCTGAAGGCCGACGCCGTGACGCTGAAGGCGGAGTACCTCCACTACGACCTCGGCAGCCGCAACGTCCTCGTGGCCGGCGGCCTGCTGCCCGCGGCGACGGGCTCCTACACGTCCCGCTTCCGCACCGAGGGCGACCTGATCCGCGCTGGCTTCAACTACAAGTTCAGCGGATTCTGATCGAGAACGCCGGCATCGCCGGCCTTCGCGCCAGTCTCGGGGCCGGGTCCGCTCAGTGCGGATCCGGCCTCGCCGTTTGAGGGGGCCGAATTCCGAGCACCCGCCCCGCGAGCCGCCGACTTCCGGGTCAATCCACCGCCCGCAGGCCCGGTTTCGTCCCCGGCTGCGGGCGTGCCGCCTCCGCCGCCCGCCGCACGGTCGAGCGGGCCGCGTCCACGGCCATGGCCGCCGCGCTCATCGTGCGCGGCTCGGTCGGCCGGTCGACCGCGTGGCGCACGATCTCGGCGGCGAGGTCGTCGATCTCGCCGGCGAGCGCCTGGAGGCGGCCCGCATCCCCCGGCCGGCGCGCCTCCGCCTGGATCTCGAGAAGCCGCTCGGTGGCGACCTCGACCCGCTCGCGCCGCAGGCGGGACAGGCGCTGGCGCAGCCATGCCAAGCCGGATCCGACACCGCCGCCGAGGAAGGCGACGAGGTAGATCCAGGTCTCGTAGCGCTCGATGAAGCTCTCCTGCTCACGCTCGTAATAGTCGATCGCGCCCGGGTGGATCGGCAGCCGCGCGCTCGTCGCGCCCGCGGTGGCCTCGTAGCTGGGGGCATGGATGGCGTTGGCCGCGGGCAGGGTATCGGCGAGGGCGTTGCGCATCTCGAACAGGTATTGCGTCACCTCCGCGGCCGTGCTTCGCGAGAGATCGGACCGCGCCATCAGCCGGTAGGAGGCGCCCACCGTGGCGACGTCCTCCTCCGGCAGCTTCGGGCGGCCGCCGAACAAGCCTGCCGGCACGGAGACCGCCTGGAGCCGCGGGAACCGCTCGATCAGGGCCGGCCCCTCCGTCACGCCGAACAGGGCAATCTTCCGGTTGCGCGCCGCCGCCTGGACGAGGCCGACGATCCGGCGCGCGGCCGGCGTCGTCGGCGTCGTGACGAGGGCAACGGCGTCGATCCGCTTCTCGGCCAGCGCCTGCGCGAGATCGTCCTCCGCCACGGCGACGAGGGCGACGCTGCCCGCCGCAACGGGGCCGGGCTCGGTCTGGAGCTTGAGCCCGTAATGGTCCACCGCGTCGCCGATCAGGGTCCGGTCGGCGCTCCGCTCGGCGATCATGCCGAGGCGCTTGCGTGCGAGGTCGGGGAAGGCGCGAACGCCCGCGCCGTCCGGGGCCACCACGATGAGCGCCTGCTCCCGCAGGATCGCGAGCGTGAGCGCGTTCGGAGGCAGGGCCACGTCCGGACGCACGACCGCGAGGTCCACCTCTCCCCGGGCCAGCGCCTCGGCACTCTCGCGCACGCCGTCGAAGGGCCGGATCGTCAGGCGAACGCCCTTCCGCCGGGCCGCGAGCCCGTCCGCGTAGGCTTTGAGAAGGGTGGGTTCGGTGCCGCCGCTCGGCGCCACGGCGACGGTCAGGGTGCTGGCCCGCGACCAGTAGAGGGCGGCGCCCGCGGCGAGCGACAGCAGCACCGCGACCACGAGGAACACCATTTCCCGACTGACGGGCATCCTCCGCATCCTGTGGCCCCCGCCCGCCGCCCCAGCGGCGACCCGACGATGCGCAACACCGCGATCACCGATATGGTTGCGCCGGCCACGATCCCGGATGCCGACGCGCCGCCTCGACCGAGCAGGCGGCGATCACCCTCCCCGGGGCCTCGGGGAGCCACTTCCCGATCCCGCACCGCAGGGCGAACTCAAATTTCGAAATCCAGGGGCGCGATTCGCGGGACGGCGCGGCGCTCTGCCCCAAGCACGACTCATTGCGGCACCCGGGGCCAAGAAAAAACCCCGCGAACAGGGTTCACGGGGTCAGGTAATTCCACGGGGCGTCCCTAACGGGCCACTGGCATACTGAATACCATCTATGCGCGCGGCGCAAGGGGCGGCATACTGATTCTGCGGATTTTTGTTTCCCTATGCCGAATAGCCTACTTGCGCGGCGCCCCGCGAGCCTCGCTCACCAGGGGCCGTCGCAGGTCCGGCCGACAGTCAGGACAGAGCGTCCCGCTCGGCCTCGAGGAGCCGCACGAGCCGCTCGGCGAGGCGGCTCGGCGGTTTGCCCGCGGGCTGCAGCAGCATCGTCTCGATCGGCAAGTCCGGCCGGAATGGCCGCAGGGCGATGGGCAACCCCGAGAGCTCGCGTGCCGGTACGGGATCGACGATCGCGAGCCCCAATCCCTCGGCGACGAGGCCGCACCTCGCGGCGGTGTACTGCGCCATGTGGGCGAAGCGCGGCTCGACGCCGGACCGGGCGAAGGCCTCCTCGATGGCCGTCTGAAAGGCGCCCGCGCCTCCCGAGATCAGGGGCTCGCCCGCGAGGTCCTGGGCCGAGACGGCGCGCCTGCCGGCCAGGGGATGCCGGCGGGGCATGGCGCAGACGGCCCCGACCGTCAGGAAGCGTTCTGCCTCGACGCCGGTGTAGCCGGATCGCGGCCGAGCCAGCCCGATGTCGCATTGGCCCGAGGCGGCCCAGGACCAGATCGTGTCCGGGCTCGGAACGTGAACCGAGACGCGCGCACCGGGGCATTCCGCGCTCAGGTTCCGGATCGCGCGCGGCAACAGCCGGGAGGCCAGGGAAGGCTGGCAGGCGACGCGCAGCGAGCCGCTGCCGCGCTCCCGGATCTGACGAGCCGCGTGGCCCAGGTGCTCGAGGCCGGCATAGGTCCGCTCGACCTCCTGCGCGAACGCCTCCCCCTCTCGGGTCGGCACGGCGCTTCCGTGCCCCCGCACGAAGAGGGGGAAGCCGAGCTCGGCCTCGAGGTGCGCGATGGCGCGGCTGATATGGGGCTGCCCCACGCCGAGCGCGGCCGCGGCCCTCGTCATGCCGCCATGCCGCAGGACGGCCCGGAACAGGTCGAGATGGGCCGGATTGATCATGCCTCATCTGCATCGGAAGGCGAGATAGGGGCATGGGGCGCCATGAGGGGCGGCCGGTTGTCAAGCCGCGCGGGCCGCAGGCCGAGCCCAAATGCGCCGCTTCGCTCATCCTCGCCGGGTGCGTCAGCCCCCGGGGCGCATGCGGTCTCGGCCCGCGATTCCCGACGCCCGGAGATGCGGAGCCGCGTACGGCTCCGCATCGTCCCGTCAGGATCGCAGGGCCTTCACGTCCTCGGTCGTCAGACCCTTGCCGCCGATGCCCCAGTCACCGCTGCGCAGTTCCTGCACGCGCACCCAGGTCACGCCGCGCATGGCTTCGCCCTCGATCGCGACCATGGCATCCGTGACCTTCGCGATCATGTCCCGCTTCTGAGCCGGGGTGAAAACGCCTTCGATGAGCTGAATGTCGACGAGCGGCATGGTGATGCTCCCTTGGGTCCGGCCCGGGACGATCCCGGCGCCTGCGAGCCCCGTCCTAGCCGCCCTGCTCCGACCCGGCTTGAAGGCGGCCTGCAGAGGTCGGGGAGATTTCCTGGAGATGTGCTAGGATTCCGGCACCGCATGCGCTCGTCCCCGGAGAGCCGGCGATGCTCTACCACTTCGACGCGTTCGAACTCGACGCCGATCAGGTCGAGCTTCGCCGGAGCGGGGTCGTCATCCCGGTCGAGCGGCAGGTCTTCGCGGTGCTGCGCCTCCTCGTGGAGAACCGGGACCGCATGGTCTCCAGGGAGGAGGTCGTCGAGAAGGTCTGGAACGGGCGGTTCATCTCCGATGCCGCCATCTCGAGCCGCATCAAGTCGGCCCGCCGCATCCTCGGGGACGACGGGAAGGCGCAGCGCTTCATCCGCACCCTGCACGGCCAGGGCTTCCGTTTCGTGGCCGAGGTTCGGACGCGCGCCCCGCAACCGGCCCCGGTGCCGGCCCGGACGAAGGAGGGCCCGGCCGAGCCCAGCGACCTCAGCGAGCCGGGCAGGCCGTCGATCGCGATCCTGCCCTTCCGCCTCGCCGGGGCCTCGGCCCTGCACCCGGCCATCGGAGAGGCGATTGCCCACGATCTCATCACTGCGCTAGCCCGGTTGCGATGGCTGTTCGTGATCGCCCGCGGGTCGTCGTTCCGCCTGCCGGCGCAGGGCTGCGATGCGGCCCGCATCGGGCAGGTGCTCAACGTCCGCTACGCCCTCTCCGGGTTCATCGAGGCCTTCGCGAGCCGGGTGACGATCAGCGTCGAACTCACGGAGACGCGCACGGGCGGCGTCCTCTGGGGTGACCGCCTCTGCGGCGGGATCGACGACATTCACGACCTGCGCGCGCGCATCGCCGCGAGCATCGTCGCCGCCCTCGAGATCCGGGTGCCCCTGAACGAGGCGGCCCGGGCGTCGCTCGCCGTGCCGAACAGCCTGGACGCGTGGTCCGCCTATCACCTCGGCCTCCGGCACCTCTACCGCTTCAACCGCGACGACAACGCGACGGCGGCCGGCCTGTTCGAGCGTGCCGTCGCCCTGGAGCCCGGGTTCGCACGGGCCAATGCCGGATTGTCCGCGACGCATTTCCAGAGCGCCTTCCTGCGCTACTCCGACGATCCGGACCGCGATGCGGGGGCCGCGCGCCTCTTCGCCGAGCGAAGCGTGGAGCTCGATCCGCTCGATCCCTTCGCCAACGTCACGCTGGGGCGCGCCTTCTGGCTGACGGGCGACGTCGATCGCAGCCTGCCGTGGCTGGACCGCTCGACGCAGCTCAGCCCGAGCTACGCGCACGGCTTCTACGCCCGGGCATGGGCCGACATGGTCTGCGAGCGCGACCGGGACGGGAGCGAGAACGTCGAGACCGCGATCGCGCTCAGCCCGCTCGACCCGTTCCTCTACGCCATGCTGGCCACCCGTGCCCTGACCTGCCTGATGCACGGCGACACCGGGCAGGCCGCTTCCTGGGCCGACCGGGCGGCACGCTCGCCCGGCGCCCACGTGATGATCGCGCTCATCGCCGTGATCGCCCACACCCTCAACGCGGATCCGGAGCGCGCGGCGATCTGGGCCGCCGACGTCCGCCGACGCCGCGGCGCCGTCTCCCAGGCGCATTTCTTCGCATCCTTCCCCTTCCGGGAGGGTGATCTGCGGCGCCGGATCGCGAGGGCGCTGACCGATAGCGGCATTCATTGAGGGCACGGCGTCCCGGCCGCCGGGGCAGGCCAGCGCCCGCCGGTGCTGCCATTCGGGCGTGCGGTCTCGCCGAGGGCCGAGCTGCTGGTGTCCGGGCGGAAGCGGGGAGCGAGGAACAAGGCGGGGCGGCGGGAGGTTGGGTGCGGACTTTGCCGGCGGGGCGTTCCGCTGGCGCGGACCCTGCGAGCCCGGGACGGAATCGGTGTCGGCCTGGATCGAACATGCTGTCTGGTGGCAGATCTTTCCCCTCGGCTTCGTCGGCGCCGAGCCCGAGGCCCGTCGCGAGACGGCCGTCACGCATCGGCTGACCCATCTGCAGGCCTGGCTCGACTACGCGGCCGAACTCGGCGTCTCGGGCATCGCGCTCGGGCCGATCTTCGCGGCCTCGACGCACGGCTACGACACGACGGACCCGTTCCGGATCGACCCGCGCCTCGGCGACGAGGCCGATTTCGACGCGCTGATCGAGGCCGCTCGCAGCCGCCATCTGCGCATCCTGCTCGACGGCGTGTTCCATCATGTCGGGCGCGCCCATCCCGCCTTCCGGGAGGTCCTCGATCGCGGCCCTCAGGCGGAGCGCGCCCATTGGTTCAGGCTGTCCTGGCCGCGCGGCACCGCGCCCGGGACGGAGCCGGACTATGCCTGCTTCGAGGGACATCGGCAGCTCGTCACCCTCAACCACGACGAGCCCGAGGTCGCCGACCACGTCGCCGCGATCATGAACCACTGGCTCGCCCGCGGCGCCGACGGCTGGCGGCTCGACGCGGCCTACGCCGTCCCGAGACGGTTCTGGGCCGGCGTGCTGCCGCGGGTGCGCGCCGCCCATCCGGACGCCTACATCGTCGGCGAGGTCATCCACGGCGACTACGCCGGGTTTGTCCAGGATACCGGCCTCGATGCGGTGACCCAGTACGAGCTCTGGAAGGCGATCTGGAGCGCCCTCAACGACCGCAACCTGTTCGAACTCGCCCACGCGCTGGAGCGCCACAACGGCTATCTCGACAGCTTCGTGCCGCTGACCTTCGTGGGCAATCACGACGTGACGCGCATCGCCAGCCGCCTCGGGGACGAGCGCCACCTGCCCCACGCGCTCGCGATCCTGTTCGCCTGCGGCGGCACCCCCTCGATCTACGCCGGCGACGAGCAGGCCTTCCGCGGCGTGAAGGAAGAGCGTGTCGGTGGCGACGACGCGATCCGCCCTGCCTTTCCCCCCTCGCCCGCCGGGCTCGCCCCCTATGGCTGGCCGATCTATCGGCTGCACCAGACCCTGATCGCGCTCCGCCGACGCCATCCCTGGCTGCACCGCGCCCGTGCGCGGAAGGTTCACCTGACCAACGAGCAGCTCGTGCTGACGATGAACGAGGGCACCCGGCGCCTCCTGCTCGCCCTGAACCTCGCCGACGGGCCTGCGACGCTGCCGGCGCCGGACGCGCGTCACGTCGAAGCGGGAGACGGTGACCTCGTCTCGCCGGGCGGACGCGCGGGGCAGGTGAGCCTCCCGCCGCACGGCTGGGCGATCCTCTCCGCCTGATCCTCGGCGGGGAGCGGCCCACTCAGGTCGGGCCGTCCGGCCTCCGGTCACGCAACGCGGCGCAAGGCCTCGGACAGCATCCGCCGACAGAGCCCGAGCAGGTCGAAGCGCCCGGCCTCGCCCAGGGGTTCGACCGCGACCGTCGCGGTGCGGCCGGAGACCATCCGCACGCCCTGAGGAACGGCGTCGAGCTTGATCCGGACCGGGACCCGCTGAGCGAGCCGAACCCAGGCGAAGGTCGGGTTGACGCTGGCGAGCAGGTTCGAGCCCGCCGTGCGCTCCCGGTCCTCGACTCCGCCCGCCACGCTCTCGACCTGCCCGGCTAGAATGGCCCGGTCTCCCATCAGCCGGATGCTCGCCCGGTCGCCGACATGGATGCGCGCCAGCTTCGTCTCCTCGAAATATCCCTCCACCCGCAGGGTGTCGTCGTCGATGAGCGCCATCACGCCGCGCCCCGTGGTGACGTAGGTCCCGGGCCGGAGCTCCATGTTGCTGATCCGCCCGTTGACGGCGGCCCGCACGGCCGAGCGTTCGAGGTTGAGCTTGGCGAGGTCGCGGTCGGCGAGCGCTTGGTCGTAGGCCGCCCTCGCCTCCAGATCGGCGGCCCGGGCGGCCTCGACCTTCTGCTGCGAAACGGCCGCGTCGCTCAGCTTGCTGTAGCGCGCGTAATCCGCCGCGGCCTGATCGGCGCCGGCCCGCCTGCCCTCAACGGTCGCCTCGGCCTGACGCAGGGCCAGGGCGAAGCGCTCGGGGTCGATCCGGAGCAGGACGTCGCCGCGCTTGACGACCTGATTGTCGGCGACGGCGACCTCCGTGACGAGGCCCGAGACGTCGGGCGCCACGGCCACGACGTCGGCCCGGACCCGGCCATCCCGGGTCCAGGGTGCCTCCATGTAGTAATCCCACAGGGCCAGTCCGACGAGTGCGGCGAGCGCCACCGTCGCCAGGGTGACGACGAGGCGGAACGAGAGGGCGATGAGCCGTGTCATGCGATGAGCCGGACGAGCGAGAACGGGGGCGGGGCGGGCCGAGGGTAACGGTCGCCCCGCGTCACGAGGTCAGCGGGATCGCGACCGAGACGACGAGGCCCAGCACCACGACGTAGAGGGCGAGATCGAAGAGCGGCCGATGCCAGACCAACCGGTAGAATCCGGCCCAGGCCAGGGATCGCCGGGCGACCAGGCAGATGAGGAAGGCGACGAGCATCCAGGCGGCGAGGCTCGGGATGAAGACGCCGTAAAGGTCGAGATCACTGCTCATGCCGCGAGGTCCGGTCCGGAATGGGCGGCGTGGGCCGGCCGGTAGGGCGCTGCCTCGGGACCGAGACCCCGGCGAATGCCGACGAGGCCCATGAGGGCGGCGCGGTGGGCGGGACGCCGCGCCTCCTCCTCTGCCGCATCCAGGGCCGCGTCGATCAGGGGAAGGAGGTCGGCGGCCCGGTCCGCGTCGCCGCGATAATGCCGCGCCAGGGCGGACAGGAGGCGTTCGGCCGCGTCCCTGGCCGCTCCGGAGAGCTGCCGGCGGTCGCGCCGCAGCTCGACGATGTTGATCCCGACCCGCACCTCGGCGAGGAGGTCCGCCACCCGCTCGGCCTCGTCCGGCGGCAAGGCGGCGAGCCGCGGGGCGATTAACCCCACCCTGTCGAGCATGAGGGCGGCCAGTTCCAGGCCGTTCTGCGCGCCCTGGCGCCCGGCGGCCCGGGCGAGGCTCCGCCGGTTCACGGCCCGCAGGCGCCGCACGGTCCAGGCGGCGCCGACCGAGCGAACCAGTCGCGTCACGATCGCGGCCACCCACATCCCGGCGATCACGGCGATCGAGGAATTGGTGAACGCCGCGAAGTCGCCCGTGTAGCTGCCCTGGAGCGCGATCAGGGCCGAGCCGTTGGCCGCCGCCCCCAGTGCCAGCGGCGCCGTCCGCGGCTGGGTCATGAAGACGCCGCAGAGGAGGAGACCGGGCGCCAGTGCCAGGGCCAGCATCTCGAAGCTCGTGGCGAAGGGCAGGACCCCGAACAGGTAGATCCCGGCGCCGATCGCCCCGACGACGGCCGAGTTGGCGAAGCCGACGATGGAGGGCGCGGGATCGTCCTGCGCGGCGAAGAAGCAGCAGCCGACCGCCGCCATCATCGGGGCGCCGGCCCCGTCCGGCCAGCCGGTCGCGATCCAGATCGTGCAGGTCAGCACGATCGAGAGGAAGACGCCGACGGCGGAGAGAAGGGCCAGGCCGTGGTCCCGGTGGCGGATCGTCCGCGCCTCGGCCGTGTAGCGGAAGGCGAGATCTTCGATGACGGGGGTTCCGTCAGCGACGTGACGCTGCAGCAGGCGGGTGTCCTGGCGCAGGTCGATGAGGTCGCGCAGGCGTGCCAGGAGGCTCGCCAGGACGAGGTCGGTCCAGGCGGGGCGCTCCGGCAGGGCAGGATCCGCCGCCTCCGCCCTCTCCCGCAGGCGCGCCGCCTCGGCCGGGTCGGTCGTGCCGGCGGCGAGCCAGGCGGCCATGTCGCCGAGGAGCGTGCGGACACGCTCGGGCAGCGCCCGCGACCGCTCCAGCGCCTCGATCCGGTCCGAGACCGCGGACACGATGGGCAGGACCATGAGCATGTGCTGGCGCAGCATCGCCATGGCTTGGGTCGATCGTTCCGCGCCCGTCCTGTCGTAGCGCAACGGCGTCGCCAGGGCGTCGAAGGCGATGGCGTCGGAGGCGAGCCGCAGCCGCCTGGCCTGCGTGTCCTGGGTCTGAACCTCCTCGGCCCACGCATCCTTCGCCGCGCCGGCCCGGCCGAGAACGTCCACGGCCCAGCCGCGCGCGTCGTGCAGCCAGCCCTCCAGCCGGCCCGCGATCACGGGCGCCACGGACTGGGGCAGCACGACCGACGAGACGAGGCCGGCGCACAGGATCCCGAGCGTGATCTCCTCGGCCCGCGCCACCGCCGTGTCGAACATCGTCCCCGGCTCGGCTACGGCCGGAAACCCGATCAGGGCAGCGGTGTAGCCGCCGAGCATCATCAGGTAGCTGCGCGGGGTCCGGTCGAGGAGGGAGACGTAGAGGCAGACGGCGACCCAGAGCGCGATGGCGAGCGTCAGGAGTTCCGGCGCGTTGACGAGGTTCGGCACCAGAATGACGGCCACGCTGGCACCGAGGATGGTCCCGAGCACCCGGTAAAGCGCCTTCGAGCGCGTGGCGCCCGCCAGCACCTGGCTCGTGATGTAGACGGTACCCAGGGCCCAGTAGGGTCGCGGCAGGTCGATCCACAGGGCGAGGTACAGGGCCAGCATGGCGGCCCCATAGGTCTTGGTCGCGAAGGCCCAGTCGCGCCAGCCCGGAAGGGTCATGCCGCGGGCTCCCCCTCGGACGGCTCGCTGAGATGGCCGGAGCCTGCTTCCGCATCGCGGCCGACTTCGTGGAGCGCCCGGAACACCCGCAAACTGGCCTCGATGTCGGCGGCGCTCACGGCGACGAACACCGATTCCCGCAGAGTGTGAAGATCGGCTTCCATCCTCGCCACCACCGCCCTGCCCGCCTTCGTGAGGCTCAGCACCTTGGCGCGCCGGTCGGTCGGATCCTCCTTGCGGACGACCAAGTCCGCCGCGCCGAGCTGATCGAGCAGGCGCACCAGGGAGGGGCCCTCGATACCGATCGCGTCGGCGAGGGCGTTCTGGCGCGGCTCGCCCTCCATGCGCCCGATCATCACGAGGGGGAGCGCCGTCGCGTCCGAGATCCCGTGCGCCCGCGCCGCCGCGTCCGCGCACCGGCGCCACTGGCGGCCGGCGAGGAGCAGGGCCTGGGTGTAGGCTTGGCGCAGCTGCTTGAGATCGTCCTGCATCCGGCCCCCGCGAACATGACCGGAAGGTCGCCGGTGTCGTTAGATAGTAAGCTATCTATTCAACTGCAACGCGCGGTTGCACGATCTTGAACGCGCGCCGCAGTTGCGTGCCCGACGTGAGACGCGGGAGGGTATGCTGCGCACGCATCCCTGTCGCGGAACTCTGGCCTGGCCTATGCCTCCGAAGCCCGTTCCGTCACCGCAACCAGCAGGATTCATGTTCAAACCCCGTACCACTCTCAGCACCGTTGCCCTGCTCGCCCTCCTCGGCGCCCCCGCACAGGCGCAGGAGCGCTTCGCCGTCGAGGAGGCGACGATCGCCGGCGTCCACGACGCCCTCGCCGCCGGGACGATCACCTGCCGCAGCCTCGTGCAGACCTATCTCGATCGGATCGCCGCCTACGATCAGGCCGGCCCGAAGCTCGCGGCGATCCGGGAGGTCAACCGGCAGGCCCTCGGGCAAGCCGAGGCGTTCGACCGGAACCGCAATCGCCTGGCCTCGGAGCCCCTCGCCTGCGTGCCGCTCGTCCTCAAGGACAATTACAACACCGCCGAACTGCCCACGACCGGCGGCTCGGCCTCCCTGGCCGGGGCGCAGCCGGGCAAGGACGCGTTCGCGGTGGCCAAGTTGCGCAAGGCGGGAGCCATCGTCCTGGCCAAGACGAACCTGCAGGAATTCGCCCAAGGCGGCGTCTCGGTCAGTTCCCTCGGCGGCCAGGTGCGCAACCCCTACGACCTGACCCGCACGCCGGGCGGCTCGAGCGGCGGCACCGGAGCGGCGGTGGCGGCGAACCTCGCGCTCGCCGGAACGGGCACCGACACCGTCAACTCGATCCGGTCGCCGGCCTCGGCCAACAACCTCGTCGGCCTGCGCGCGACGCAGGGGCTGATCAGCCTGAGCGGCATCATGCCCGTCTCGAAGACGCAGGATGCGATCGGCCCCATCACCCGCACGGTTGCGGACGCGGCAGCGCTCCTGCAGGTGATGGCCGGACCCGACCTCGACGATCCGCTCACATCCCCGTCGGCCGGCAAGGTGCCGGAGAGCTACGCGGCCTTCCTGAAGCCCGACGCGCTCAAGGGCGCGCGCCTGGGCGTCGTCAAGGCGCTGTTCGGAACGAAGCCCGAGCATGCCGAGGTCAACCGGGTGATGCAGGAGGCCCTGGACGCCTTCGAGAAAGCCGGCGCCACCCTGGTCCCGATCGAGGATCCGGCGTTCGAGGCCAACGCGCTCAACGCCGAGAACGACGTCCAGACCTACGAGTTCAAGGCGCTGTTCAACGCCTACCTCGCCACGATCCCGAATGCCCCGCACAAGGATCTGGCCGGCATCATCGCCTCGGGCCAGTATCACAAGGCCGCGCTCGAGAAGTTCCTCAACGGTGCGGAGGCTCGCCGGGACGGCATGGCCGAGCCGGACTACAAGGTGCGGCTGGAGCGGATCTCCGCCTTCAAGGCGCGTGTCGCGGCCGTGTTCGACAAGGAGCGCCTCGACGCCCTCGTCTACCCGCTGCAGAAGCGGCTGGTCGTGCCGATCGGCGAGTTGAACCAGGCGGAGCGCAATGGGATCGTGGCGGGTCTGACGGGCTTCCCGGCGATCGACATCCCGGCAGGCTTCTCGGCGCCGACCGAGAGGGCGCCGCTCGGCGTGCCGGTCGGCCTGGACCTGCTCGGCAGACCCTGGAGCGAGGGCAAGCTGCTCGGCCTCGCCTACGCGTTCGAGCAGGCGACCAAGCTGCGCCGTCCTCCGGCCAGCGCGCCGTGAGCCCGGTCGCCTGAGCCGCCCTGCCGCCGAGACGGGCCGGCGCGCGCCAGGGCGTGCCGGTCCTCAGCCCTCCTCGACCGTCGGACGGTCGATGTTCTGCTCCTCCTCGTCGAAGACGTAGCCTGCCAGCCAATCCGCGCTGTCTTGCGAGCCGGCGCGGTAGGGATTGGCCGAGACCGGCTTGCCGGCGAGCTTTGCCGCCCGGCCGTCCTGCATGGCCTGATTGAGATCGTCCTCCATGGTGCGTTCTCCCGTGCGGCCTCGGCCCTGCCGCAGCCGCGAGCGGGTGCGGCAGGGCCCGATCGCATCATGGCACGAACGGGTGCCGCGCTCACCGCTCCCGCCGGAGCGCCGGGACCCTCAGGGCCTGAACGCCTCGTTGGCCGCCGAGGCTTCCGCGCCCGGCTCCTCGGGAGCAGCCTCGTCCCGCGCCTCCCGGTCGCGGCCCGCGACGAGGCTCCAGAGACGCTCCGCGGCCGGACTCTGTCGGGCCCGGGGCCGGTACAGGCGGATCTCGACGGGGATGTCGCCGCCCGACGCCCCGGCCCGCACCAGCCGGCCGCGCTCCAGATCGTCGGCCACGACGCTCAGAGGGGCCCAGGCAAGCCCGTGCGCGTCGCGCGCCATGGCGACGAGCAGGGAGGTCAGGTGCGAGGCGAAGACCGGCCGCAGGGACGCGCCGCTCCGCTCGATCGCCCGCGCGCCGGCCAGGATGCGCCCGAGGCCGGATTCGGTCGTGTAGGTGAGGAGCGGAAGCGGCGCCTCTCGCGTCCCCGGAAGGGCGTGGAGCGGCCCGGCCCCGTCGGGCAGCGGCGCGCTCACGGGCAGCAGGATGTCGGTGCCCAGCGGGACGGACCGGAACTGATCCGAGGCCAGCCCGTGCGTGGTCTGCGGATGATCGTGGCAGAGGAGGAAATGCGCTTCGCCGCGCAGCATCATCTGCTCGCAGGCCGCCATGTGCGCGGCGGTCAGGTTGACGGTCGCCTGGATGTTCTCGAAGCCCTCCAGGGTCCTGACCCAGTTCGGGAAGAAGCTCACCGACAGGGTCTGCGTCGCGGCGAACCGGACGGTCGCTGCCGCCATCCGCCCGGCCTCCCGCGCCGCCTCCCGCCCCAGGTAGAGCCGCCGAAGCGTCTCCTCCGCCACGGGCCGGAAGCGCTCGCCGGCCGGCGTCAGCGTCACCGGCAGCACGTCCCGCGCGAAGAGGGGGGCGCCGACCCAATCCTCGAGGGCGCGGACCCGCCGGCTGAAGGCGGGCTGCGTGATGCAGCGCTGCTCCGCCGCGCGCGAGAAGTGCCCCAGATCGACCAGGGTCAGGAAGTCTTCGAGCCAGGCGGCGTCCATCCGTCGAGCCCTCCCGGCGGGGCGAGGCCGCTCCGCGGCCCCTCTCCCGCGCTCGATCGGGCGAGGATGACGAGCGCCCGCAGGCCGGTCAACGGCGCCGGGACAGCCCGGCATCAACCGATGCCGCAACGGCATTGGCGCTCGTGCGCGCGCTCTGGTCCTGTGACCGCAGACCGCCCCGGCTCGCAGCCAGGATGGCGGCTTACCAGAAGCGAACCGGGAGAAACGCCGTGCAGAGGGTCGCCCAAGCCTCAGCCAAACCGCTCTACAGGAGCCTCTACGTCCAGGTGGTCGCCGGCATCCTGCTCGGCGTCGCGGTCGGCACCGCGGCGCCCGGCCTCGGCGTCGACATGAAGCCGCTCGGCGATGCCTTCATCAAGATGATCAAGATGGTCATCGGGCTGGTGATCTTCTGCACCGTCGTCGCCGGCATCAGCGGCATGAGCGACATGAAGAAGATGGGCCGGCTCGGCGGCAAGGCGCTGCTCTACTTCGAAATCCTCTCGACCATCGCCCTCGTCATCGGCGTCGTGGTCGGCAACCTCGTGCGGCCGGGCGCCGGCATGAATGCCGACCCGAGCAAGCTCGATGCGGGCGCGGTCGCCAAGTACGCCGGTGCCGCCAAGGAGCACGGCACCGTCGACTTCCTGCTCAACATCATCCCGAACACCGTGTTCGATGCCCTGACGAAGGGCGAGATCCTGCCCGTCGTCTTCGTCGCCGTGCTGTTCGGCACCGTCCTGTCGAAGATGGGCGATGCCGGCCGGCCGCTGCGCGACCTCGTCGACGCCGCCTCGCACTGGATCTTCGGCGTCATCAACGTGCTGATGCGCTTCGCCCCCTTCGGCGCCTTCGGCGCGATGGCCTACACGATCGGCAAGTTCGGCCTCGGCTCGCTCGGACAGCTCGTCGGCCTGATCGGCACCTTCTACCTGACCGGGGCGATCTTCGTCTTCGGCGTGCTCGGCCTCGTCTCGCTCTGGGCCGGATTCAGCCTGTTCAAGCTGCTGCGCTACCTGAAGGAGGAGCTGCTCATCACGCTCGGCGCCAGCTCCTCGGACGCCGCTTTGCCCTCGCTGATGGAGAAGCTGGAGCATCTCGGCTGCTCGAAATCCGTCGTCGGCCTCGTCGTGCCCACCGGCTACATCTTCAATGCCGACGGCACCTGCATCTACATGACGCTCGCGGCCCTCTTCGTCGCGCAGGCCACCAACATCGACCTCACCCTGACGCAGCAACTCGCGATCTTCGGCGTGTCCCTGCTGACCTCGAAGGGGGCGAGCGGCATCACCGGGGCCGGCTTCATCGCCCTCGTCGGCACGCTCTCGGTCGTGCCCGCCATCCCGCTCGCCGGCATGGCGCTGATCCTCGGCATCGACCGCTTCATGAGCGAGGGCCGGGCGATCGTGAACATCATCGGCAACGCGGTGGCCGCCGTCGTGATGGCCAAGATCGAGGGCGAACTCGACACGGCCCGCATGCGCGACGTGCTCGAAGGCCGGCTCGTCGCGGATGATCCGGTCGGCGGCGACGCGAAGGCCCCGCCCCGCGCGGTCCTCCCCGCCACCGCGACGGCCTGACCCGGCCTGCCCCGGGCGCGGCCCCGCCGCCGCGCCGCCTGTCCCAAGGACCGAAACGATGTCGCCCCGAACCCTCTACGACAAGCTGATCGACAGCCACACCGTGGCCCACCTCGACGACCGGACCGGGCCGGGGGCCGAGGTGCTGCTCTACATCGACCGCACGGTGCTCAACGAGTACACCAGCCCGCAGGCCTTCAGCGGCCTGCGCGAGGCCGGGCGCCGTGTCTGGCGGCCGGAAGCCGCGCTCGGCATCGTCGACCACGTCAACCCGACAGCGCCGGACCGCGGTCGGGCGATGCCGGACGCGGGCGGCGCCCGCCAGGTGCGCTACTTCGATGAGAATTGCCGCACCTTCGGCATCGAGCTGTTCGACGTGCTGCACCCGCTCCAGGGCATCGAGCACGTGGTCGCGCCCGAACTCGGCTTCATCCTGCCCGGCATGATCGTGGCCGCGGGCGACAGCCATACCACCACCTACGGCGCCCTCGGCGCCCTCGGCTTCGGCATCGGCACCTCCGACATCGAGCACTACCTCGCCACGCAGACGCTGCGGTATCGCCGGATGCGGACGATGCGCGTGTGGCTCGACGGCGCCCTCTCGCCGGGCGTGACGGCCAAGGACGTGGTGATGGCCCTGATCCGCCGGATCGGCGCTTCGGGCGCCACGGGATACGCCGTGGAATTCGCCGGCGACGGCGTCGCGGCGCTCTCCGTGGAGGGCCGGATGACCATCTGCAACATGGCGGTGGAGGGCGGGGCGCGCGGCGTCGTCATGGCGCCGGACGCGGCCGTCTTCGCCTATCTCGCGGGCAAGCCCCGCGCGCCGAAGGGCGAGGCCTGGGAGGGCGCCCTGCGGCACTGGTCGGGCCTGCACAGCGACGCAGACGCCGTCTTCGACCGGGAGATCCGTCTCGCGGCCTCCGAGATCGAGCCGCTGGTGACCTGGGGCATCAGCCCGGATCAGGCGGCCCCGGTCGGCGGCCGGATTCCCGACCCCGGCGCCGAGCCCGACACGAACCGCCGCCGGGACATGGAGCGGGCGCTGGCCTACATGGACCTCGTGCCCGGCACCGCGCTGGAGAGCGTGCGCATCGACCGCGCCTTCATCGGGTCCTGCACCAATGCCCGCCTCTCGGACCTGCGCGAGGCCGCCGCCGTGCTGCGGGGCCGCCGCATCGCCGCGGGCGTGCGCGGTATGGTGGTGCCGGGCTCGTCCAGCGTGCGCCGCGCCGCCGAGGCGGAGGGGCTCGACCGGGTCTTCGTCGAGGCCGGGTTCGAGTGGCGCCAGTCGGGCTGCTCGCTCTGCCTTGCCATGAACGACGACGTGCTCGCCCCCGGCGAGCGCTGCGCGTCGAGCACGAACCGCAACTTCGAGGGCCGCCAGGGCGCCGGGGGCCGCACGCACCTGATGAGCCCCGCCATGGTCGCGGCCGCCGCCGTGACCGGCCACCTGACCGATGTGCGCCGCCTCGCGCAGCAGCCCCAGGGGATCTGAAGCCATGCAGCCCTTCACCACCGTCACCGGCCCGGCCGCCTCCCTGCTGGCCGCCAACGTCGACACCGACGTGATCATGCCCAAGCAGTTCCTGAAGGGTATCGACCGGAGCGGCCTCGGGGCCGGGACCTTCCACGACCTCCGCTTCCGGCCGGACGGCGCCAAGCGGCCGGAATTCGTGCTCAACCGGCCGGATTGGGAGGGCGCGCGCTTCCTCGTGGTCGGACCGAATTTCGGCTGCGGCTCCTCCCGCGAGCACGCGGTCTGGGGGCTCCTGCAGCTCGGCATCCGCGCGCTCGTCGGCACCACCTTCGCCGGCATCTTCGCGGACAACGCCGCCAATAATGGGCTCCTCCTCGTCGGTCTCGACCCGGAGCGGGTCGAGACCCTGGCGGCTCTCGCCGCCGAGCCCGGATGCAACCGCTTCACGATCGATCTGCCGGAGCAGACCATCCTGGCCGGCGACGGGGTGCGCATCGGGTTCGAGATCCCCGCCTCGCGCAAGGACGCCCTCGTCCGCGGCCTCGACGCGATCGGGACGACGCTCGACCACGCGGCCGCGATCCGCGCCTTCGAGAGGCGCTACCACGCCGACCGTCCCTGGCTCGCGCGGTGAGGAGCCGGACATGAAGGCGGACCCCTTCCTCTACGGATTCGAGCTTCGCGACATCGACGCGGACGGGGTGCGGATCCGCGCCAGCATCGGCGGCGCGGGGCCGCCCCTGCTGCTGCTTCACGGCCACCCACAGACGCATGCCACCTGGCACGCGGTCGCGCCCGTGCTCGCCGAGCGCTTCGGCGTCGTCGCGATGGATCTGCGCGGCTACGGCGATTCCGAGAAGCCACCGGGCGGCGAGCGCCATGCCGGTTACGCCAAGCGCGCGATGGCGCGCGACGCGCTCGCCGTCATGCGGGCGCTCGGACACGAGCGCTTCGCGGTGATCGGCCACGACCGCGGCGGGCGCGTCGCCCACCGCCTCGCCCTCGACCATCCGGACGCCGTCGCGCGGCTCGCCGTGCTCGACATCGCTCCGACGGCGACGATGTACGCGCGCACCGACAAGGCGTTCGCGACCGCCTATTTCTGGTGGTTCTTCCTGATCCAGCCCGAGCCTCTGCCGGAACGGCTGATCGGCGCGGATCCGGAATACTTCCTGCGCACCCATGCCGAGGGTCAGTCGAAGACCCCTGGCGTGCCGAGCCCGGACCTGTTCGCCGAGTACCTGCGCGTCTACCGCGATCCGGCGACGCGCCACGCCATCTGCGAGGATTACCGGGCCGCCGCGACGATCGACCTGGAGCACGATGCCGCCGATGCGGACAGGCGCATCGCGGTGCCGCTGCTGGCGCTCTGGGGCGCGAAGGGCACGGTCGGGCGCAGCTACGACGTCCTCGCGACCTGGCGCGAGAAGGCGCTCGACGTGCGCGGCCGCGCCCTCGATTGCGGCCACACCCTGCAGGAGGAGCGGCCCGACCTCGTCCTCGCCGCCCTCGCCGAATTTCTGACTTGAGGGGAAGCCTGCGGCTCCGGCGGCGCATCGCGCGCTCGAGATCTCTGTCATCGTGTGCGGTTCACCGGCGGCTGGGATTTCCCTGCCCCGCCTCGTGCTCTATGCGTCCTCCGCCATGGGATCGCCTCCGACACCCCCGCTCACGGATCGCCAATTCGCCCGCATCGCCCGCGCCCTCGCCGAGCCGCGGCGCTACGAGATCCTGAAGCAGCTCGGCCTCAACGGCGGCCTGTGCCCGTGCAGCAGCCTGAACGAGACCCAGAACGTGAGCCCGGCGACCCTCTCGCACCACGTCAAGGAACTCGAGACCGCCGGCCTGATCGAGATCCGGCGCGAGGGCAAGTTCGCCAATCTCGTGCTGCAGCGTGATATCCTCGGCGCCTATCTGGCGCGCCTGTCGGAGATCTGAGCGCCTGCAGCCGGGTGCCGCTCCGCACAGGCAACAATTCGATGATCATCTAAGTGTCGAATGGAGGGGCGGCAGGAGACGGGTCATGGCGAGATTGCAAGGCAAGGTAGCGGTCGTCACGGGCGCTTCGAAGGGCATCGGCGCGGGGATCGCGAAGGCGCTGGCGGCCGAAGGGGCCGCAACCGTGGTGAATTACGCTTCGAGCGCGGAGGGTGCGGAGCGCGTCGTCCGCGAGATCGAGGAGGCGGGAGGTCGGGCGGTCGCGATCCGTGCCGATGTCGGGCAGGCCGGGGAGGTCGAGCACCTGTTCGCGGAGACGAAGCGCCTCTTCGGCGCCGTCGACGTCCTCGTGAACAATGCCGGCGTCTATCGCTTCGCCACGATCGACGAATTCAGCGAGGCGGAATACCGGCGGCAGTTCGACACGAACGTGCTGGGGCTCCTGCTCGCCACCCAGCAGGCGGTCAGGCAGTTCGGCCCCGAGGGCGGCAGCGTGATCAATATCGGCTCCGCAGCGACCGAGCTCGCGCCGCCGTCGACGGCCATCTACACCGCCACGAAGGCGGCGGTCGCCTCGATCACGCAGGTCCTCTCGAAGGAGCTCGGACCGCGCCGGATCCGCGTGAACACGATCGCGCCCGGCGTCGTCGTGACGGAGGGCGTCCACACGCTGGGGCTGATCGGCTCGGACATGGAGCGCGACATGGTGGCGAGGACGCCGCTCGGGCGGACGGGCCAGCCGGAGGACATCGCCCCGCTCGCGGTCTTCCTCGCCTCCCCCGAATCGCGCTGGATCACCGGTGAGGTCATCGTGGCGTCCGGCGGTCTCCGGTAGGCGCTCGGCGGATCCATACAGGGTTCCGAGGCACGTCGACGGATCGAGCACGGGTTCTCTGTCTCCCGAGCCGATCTGCCGGCATCGACGCCGAGATCCGGAAGAAGGCCCGGGCCGCGTCAGGCGGCCCTGGCGCGGCCCTGCGGGGCCTGCTCCGTCGCGCCGCCGGACAGGTCGATCATCTGCAGGTGTGACGGCGCGGGCGTCGGGCCGGCCTCAGGCTCCGCCGTCTCGCTGCGGGCATGCGCGAAGAGGGCCGCACCGACCTCCGCCCCGGCGGCCTTGACCAGCGCCGCCTCCCCACAGGTGGCGGCGAGGCGCACGCCGAGCTGGTGCAGGCGCTCGCGCTCCACGCAGTAGGCGGCGATCCGGGCGCGGCCGTATTCCGGCATGTGAGCGACGAGGCGGGCGAAGTCGCTCGCGCTGGCGCGGTAGAGCGCCGCGATCAGCTCGACCGGGATCGGGTAGCGCGCGAGGGCTGTGGCTGTAGGTCGGAGCGGTGTGGACGGCATCGTGATCCGAATCCCCTGCAGATGCGCCAGGATCGGTTCACGATGGTTAACGAAGCGTTGCCGGGCGAGCGGCGGAGGATCGCGGGACCGCGGCCGTGATCAACCATTCGTTTCCGGCCTGCGGCTAGCAAGGAGGTGCCGCGCCGGAACCGCATCCGGCAGATCCGGCGCCGACCCCGTTTCCGAAGGATCACGCGTCCATGCGAACCGTTGTCTACGCCGATGGGGGCTGCGACCCCAATCCCGGGCCGGGTGGATGGGGTGTCGTGATCGCGGCACCCGAGGGTGCGGTGGAACTCTGCGGCGGCGAGCCGGGCACCACCAACAACCGGATGGAGCTGACGGCGGCCATCCGGGCGCTGGAGCAGTTTCCGGAGGGTGCGCCGATCGAGATGCGCTGCGACAGCCAGTACGTGGTCAAGTCCGTGACCGAGTGGATGCGCGGCTGGAAGGCGAAGGGCTGGCGCACGACCACCGGCGAGGTCAAGAACGTCGACCTGATGAAGCGCCTCGACGAATTGGCGAATCGCCGCGACGTGCGCTGGACCTGGGTACGGGGCCATGCCGGCGACCCGCTCAACGAGCGTGCGGACCGCTTGGCCACGCAGGGGCGGCGCGAGGCGCGCGGGCTGCCGCGGCAACCCGCACCGGTCCCGCCGCCCGTGCCGGCCGGCATGGAGGCGGTGGGCCGCACGGCACCGGTGCAGATCGATCTCGCCCTCGGGCTCGCGGTGGCCCGTGCGGCCAAGCGGGCCGGCTCCACGCCCTCGGCCTTCGTCGAGGAGGCGGTGAGGCTCGTGCTCGCACTCGGCCCCGAGGAAGCCGGCCGCCTGCAGGCGCAGCTCACGTCCCGGCCGACCCGGGTGGCCTGAGCGGGTCGGCCCGCGGGCGGAGGATCCGCTAGCGGGCCGGCACCCGTCCGTCCGGGGTGTACCGGTCGACCGCCTGCGGCAGATCCCGCGAGAGGCGCGCGAGCAGATCGTCCCGCGACAGCCCGGTCCGCTGCGTGAGCGTGGCCAGAACGTCGGGGCCGATCGCCGTCTCGAGTTGCTGCGGGCTGATTTCCTGGTTCGGGCCGGTATTCACCCAGGATTGCGCCGCGGCGCCATGCCCGGCCTGCTGGAAGCGCTCCAGCATCTCGCCGAGGCCGCTGTGCAGGAAGCCGCCCGCGCCGCTGCCGCCGGAGGTGCCCGCGAGGCTGCCCAGGAGCCCGCCCAAGCCGCCGGCCAGGCCGCCGCCCGGACCCCCGCCCAGGCTTCCGCCCAAGCCGGCCCCCGAGCCGCCCTGATGTCCCGCCGGTCCGGCAGGCGCGGGGTCGCCCTGCGGGCGGCCGCCGAGAAACTCGGCGATCTTGTCCCTGTTCTGGTAGCCGGCGAGGGCCAGGAGGCCCAACAGGGCCGTCATCGATGGGTATCCGTCACTCATCTTCAACCTCCGGTCGTTGAGCGAGCCCGATCCGGGCGCCGATCGGGCGGGGAGGATATCACAGGGTCGCCCGTTCCTCCCGCTCGCGGACCCGTTCGAGGGCGAGAGGCAGGGTGATCGTGAAGCGCGTTCCGGTTCCGGTCCCGCTCGCGAGCTCGATCCGTCCCTGCAGCTTCGAGACGACGAGGTTGAAGACGATGTGCAGGCCGAGGCCCGTGCTGCCCTGGTCCCGCCGGGTCGTGAAGAAGGGCTCGAAGACCTTCTGCAACTGGTCCGCCGGGATGCCGACGCCGTCGTCGCGGAAGACGAGGCGCAGGCCGCCCTCCTCCGTCCGCGAGACCGACAGGTCGAGATGGCCGGCATGGCCTTCGGGGAAACCGTGGATCACGGCATTGAGGGCGAGGTTGCTGATCACCTGCGCGAGCGCGCCCGGGTAGGAATCGAGGATCACCGCATCCTCGCAGGCGATGCGCAACGCGTGACCCTTGCGGCGCAGCAGGGGCCCGAGGGTGCTCATCAGCTCATGGAGCCAGGGACGCAGCTCGAACGAGCGCCGCTCCTCGTTGGCCTGATCGACCGCCACCTGCTTGAAGCTGGTCACCAGATCGGCCGCGCGCGTGAGGTTCGCGAACAGGAGCCCCATCCCTTCCCGGAGCCGCGCGATGGCCTGCGTGAGGTCCGACCGGCGAACCTGGCCCGACTCGACGGTCGCCACGAGCCGCCTCAGGTCCCCCTCGACGGCCGTCGAGGTAGTGAGCGCGAGGCCGAGCGGCGTGTTGATCTCGTGGGCGACGCCGGCCACGAGCTGCCCGAGCGAGGCGAGCTTCTCGGCCTGGACGAGATGGGCCTGGGCATCCCGCAACTCGGCGAGCGCCCTCTCGGAACGCTCCATCTCGCGCCGCAGGGCGCGCTCCGTCTGGAACTGGCGCCTTGCCCGGACTTCACGCGCGCCCACCGCGTAGAGCGAGAGCGCGTAGGCCATGCCGATCTCGAAATTGTTCACGAAGCGCATGCCGGCCCGCTCGTGGACGGCGAAGGACTCGCAGAGCGCGAAGCAGGTCCAGGTCAGGACGCAGAAGGCGGCGAGTGAGGTCAGGCGGAGCGGCAGCAGGGTCGAGACGAACAGGATGACGATGATCATGCCCGCGGCCGCATGGTCGAAGCCGGGTTCGAGCCGGAGGTAGATCAGGCTGAGTACGCAGCCCGGCACGGCGCAGTAGGCGAGGTAGATCGGCTCCGCCCAGGATTGCGCGGGCCGCGATCCGAGGGCAGCCGTGAGCGGCAGCAGCACGAACCCGGCGACCGCGAGCCGGATCGCGAGGGTCGTGGTCCAGACGGCGGGATCGAGGATCCAATCCCAGACGGAGAAGGCGCAGTAGACGAAGGCGCCGAGCAGCATCGCGGCCCGCGTGCGGCCGAGATCGTCGAGCGTGAAATGCCGGACGAAATCGCGCTCGTCGGCGGGCTGCTCGAACCGCAGGCCGAGCTTGATCAGGAGGGGATGCATGAGGCGGGCGCCACGCGCGTCACGGGCGCGCAGCCGGCAAGTGCCGTGACCGCCCCGCCGCCCGCGATCGAAGCGAGGCGGCCGGTCGACGCATTAGCGCGGAAGGCAGGGATCGGTTGGAGCGGGTGAAGGGAATCGAACCCTCGTATTCAGCTTGGAAGGCTGCTGCTCTACCATTGAGCTACACCCGCGCGAGGGGCCGATTAGCACGGCCGTCGGCCCTTGAGAAGGCGCCGGTTCCTCGATCGCGATCCGTGAAGATGCTTGGTGGGGGAAGTAGGACTCGAACCTACGAAGCTTACGCAGCGGATTTACAGTCCGCCCCCTTTGCCGCTCGGGACATTCCCCCAAACTGCCGGCCCTCAAGGCCGCGTGCGGCCCTTATGATGAGGGGCAAAGCGGGTGTCAACCGGCTTGCCTGCCCCTCATCCGCACGGCGCGAGATCGCAGATTCGCACCTGTGCCCGCTCGGCGCCGCGCCAGCGGTCGCAGGCGAGGGTGCCGGCCACGTGGAACTCCCGGCCGATGCCGTTGAGGAGGGCTTGGCCGATCGGCCCCTGCGCGGCCCGGAAGGAGATGGCGCCGATCGCCTGCCCGTCGCGGCTGCGAAGGCGCGCCCGCACGTGCCCGTTGCCGACGAGGCCGGCATCGACCACCCGGTGGCGCGGCAGGGCGAAGACGGGTTCCGGGGAGCCCGAGCCGAAGGGCCCCGCCCGCCCGATCAGCCGCACGGTCTCCGCCGTGGCGCCGCCCGCGCTCAGCGTGCCGTCGAGGAGGAGGGCCTCCGCCGCGCGTGCCGTCTTCACGGTCGTGCCGAGCGTCTCGGCGAGATGCGCCTGGAACCGGGCGAGATCGCTGCCCGCGATGGTGGCGCCCGCCGCCATGGCGTGGCCGCCCCCCTTCCGCGCGAGCCCCGCCTCCACGCCGAGGCGCACGGCCAACCCGAGATCGACGCCGAGAATCGAGCGGCCGGAGCCGACCGCGCTTCCGTCCGGGCGCAGCGCGAAGGCGAAGGCAGGCCGGCCGAAGCGTTCCTTGAGGCGGGCCGCGATCAGGCCGACCACACCCGGATGCCAGTCGGGCGAGCCCGCGACGAGCACGGGCCGGTCCGGATCGAGGCCGAGCGCCCGGTCCATCTCGGCTTCCGCTGCCGCGACAGCCTCCGCCTCGATCACCTGCCGCTCGCGATTCAGCCGGTCGAGCTCGGCCGCGATGCGGGCCGCCTCGGCCGGATCCTGCGTCGAGAGGAGCTTCGCCCCGAGGGAGGCGTCGCCGATCCGGCCGCCGGCATTGATGCGCGGGCCGATCAGGTAGCCGAGATGCCACGCCTCCGGCGCCTCGGCGAGGGAGGCCGCATCGAACAGGGCGGCGAGGCCCCGCCGCCCGCGGGCCCGCATCACGGTGAGGCCCTGCACCACGAAGGCGCGGTTGAGGCCGACGAGCGGCACCACGTCGGCCACGGTCGCGAGCGCCACGAGGTCGAGGGCGTCCGGCAGGCTCGGCTCCGCGCGATCCCGGAAGAAGCCCTCCCGGCGCAGGGTGCGGTTGAGGGCCACCAGCGTAAGGAACACGATGCCCGCCGCGCAGAGATGGCCGAGGCCGGAAAGGTCGTCGAGGCGGTTCGGGTTCACGATGGCGCGGGCCGGCGGCAGGGTCTCGGCGGCGGCGTGATGGTCGAGGACGACGACGTCGAGGCCGATCTCCCGCGCCACCTCGAGGGGGGCGTGGCCGCTCGTGCCGCAATCGACCGTGACGAGGAGGCTCGCGCCATCGGCCGCGAGCGCCCGCACCGCCTCGGCGTTGGGCCCGTAGCCCTCGGTGATCCGGTCGGGGATGTGGATGCGGGTCGGTACGCCGAGGACGCGCAGGTAATCGGCGAGCAGGGCCGTGCTCGCGGCCCCATCGACGTCGTAATCGCCGAAGATCGCCACCGTCTCGGCCCGGCGCACGGCGTGGGCGAGCCGCGCGGCGGCGGCCTCCATGTCGAGGAGGCAGTCGGGATCGGGCATCAGGTCGCGCAGGCGGGGCTGCAGGTAGCCCTGCGCCTCGCCCGGCAGCACGCCGCGGCCCGCGAGCACGCGGGCGAGCAGATCCGGCAGGCCGTGGGCCTGGGTCATGGTCAGCGCGTGATGCTCGGTGGCCTGGGCGGCACAGCGCTCCCGCCAGCACCGTCCGAGGAGGGAGGCAGTCACATCGAGGAGGGCGCGTGGATCGGGCATGGCTGTGGCGGACACGGGGTCATCATAGCCGCAACCGCGGCCGGGCGCTGCCGCCCGAAAGCGACAGGCTCCCCCGCATGAGACAGGGGGTCTATCCCGCCGGGTCCGCGTCGATGCGCACGCGCAGGATCGCGTAGGGCGGCTTCTGCAGATCCGCGCCGCCATTGTATTCCGGGCGCCGGTTCACCTGCGCGGCCGAGACGTAGAGCCAGCGGTCCGGCGTGATCCAGAACGTGTCGGCCCAGATCAGGCGCTCGTCCGAGGCGATCACCTCGATCCGCCCGTCCGGATGGCGGCGGGCGACCGCGTTCTGCTCCTGCAGGGTGAGATAGACGCGGTCCTCGGCATCGGTGGTGAGCCCGCCCGTCATGCCCTTCTCGCCGAGATCCTCGACCCCGGCCGCCACCTCGGCGTCGGTGGCGTCCGGATCGAGGAGCGAGGCCGCATCCACCGCGTAGAGGCGGCGCCCGATCAGGGGGGCGTAGTAGAGCCGCCCCCCGTCTGGGCTCAGCGCGATGCCGTTGGCGCCGCCCTGCACGGGCTTCTCCGGGCCGCCCTCCGGGCGCAGCATCACGGGCTGGTGCTCGACGAACTTGACGAGGTTCTTCTGGGATCGGGTGCTGGCATGGCCCTGGAGCCGCCGCACGACGCGCCCGGATCTCAGGTCGACGGCGAGGATCGCGCCCTCCTCCCCCTGACCCTGATCGGTGATGTAGGCCACAGCCCGGCCCTCGCGGATGTCGACACGGAGGTCGTTGAGGGAGGAGGACGGGGTGATCCCCGATTCGAGCGGCACGATCCGGCGGATCCGGTTCTCGGCAAGATCCACCTGGACGAGCTTCGCGCCCCCCGGCACGGGCGGCCCCTTGCCCTCGGGCAGGCCGGCATCGAGGAGCCAGAGCGTGTCGTCGCGGTCGAACACCCCGTTCGGCACGTGCAGCAGGCTCGTCTGCGGGTTCGTCGGATCCGGCCGGTTCGCGGCCTCGCTCGGATAGGGCAGGACCGAGCCGTCCTGCGCGACCTCGCCCACCGTGATCGGCACCTTGGCGTCGAAGCGCGGCATCATCACGAAGAGGCGGCCCGAGCGGGAGATCGCGAGGCCGGTCGGGGTCGACGGGGCGTGCGCGAGGAGCGCGAGTTCCATCGCCCCCGCGCTCCGGCTCGTGGCGACCTGCGTGCCGCCCGCCGGGGCGGCCTCCGCAGGGCGGGCGAGGCCGAGGGCGGCGGCAGCGGTCAGGCCGTGCGCGATCACGTCGCGGCGGGCAAGGGCCATGGTACGTCCTCTCGTGGTCTCAGCCGGCGCGGCGCGCGCCGGCCGCCGTCAGGTCGATGGCGTGGATGGAGGAGCCGGCCGCGACGAACAGGCGGCGCCCGTCCGGTCCGCCGAAGACGAGGTTCGCGGCGGCGCGCGGCGTCGCGATGCGGCCGAGCCAGGTGCCGTCCGGGTCGAAGACGCGCACGCCGTCCTCGCAGGCCGCATAGAGCCGGCCCTGCGCGTCGACCGCGAGGCCGTCCGGCGCGCCGGTCTCCACTTCGGCGAAGGGCCGCTTCGGCCCGAGCCGATGGCCGCGCCCGACCGGAAAGGCGAGGATGTTGCGCGCGCCCTCGGGCTGCAGCGCAGCGCCCGCATCGCTGAGATAGAGGGTCCGCCCGTCCGGCGCGAAGGCGAGGCCGTTCGGCTGGTCGGCGGCGTCGGTCATCGCCTCGACGCGGCCGGGCTCCGCCACCCGGTAGATCCGGCGCGCCCTCTGCGCCGGCTCCGCCATAACGCCCTCGTCGGGCAGGCGGATGCCGAAGACGGGATCGGTGAACCAGATCGCGCCGTCCGGCCCCAGCACCGCGTCGTTCGGGGCATTGAGCGGCCGCCCCGCGAAGCTGTCGGCGAGCACGGTGAGGTCTCCGTCCGGCTCCCGGCGCACGACCCGCCGCCCCCGATGCTCGCAGGTGACGAGACGGCCCTCGCGGTCCAGGGTGTTGCCGTTGGCGTTGTTCGACGGGTCGCGGAACGGCCGCGCCCGGCCGTCGTCACCGAGGATGCAGATCCGGTTCGCCTTCACGTCGCTGAAGACGAGGCCGCCGAGATGCGGGGCCGGGCAGAGCCCCTCGCACCAGCGCCCGCCCGCGTAGACGGTCTCGAGCCGGGCCGTGAGATCGACGACGGACGCGAAGCGCGCGTCGAGGACGCGCACCACCGGGGCCGCCCGAGCCGGGCGGGGAAGCGCCAGGGCCAGGATCCCGGCAGCGAGGAGATCCCGTCGTCTGAGAGCGGTCATCAGGCTCCTGCGGTGGTCGGGCGAGGTGCCACGCCAACGCGAGCCGATCCGCGATGATCCGTCCGGTGCCGGACCCGGAACGGAAACGGGGCGGACGCTCGCGCGCCCGCCCCGCCCGGTTCCGTGCCCGAAGGGCTTCCGTCAGAGGTTCTTGAGGATCGAGTCGACGACCTTCTTGGCGTCGCCGAACAGCATCATGGTGTTGTCGCGGAAGAAGACCTCGTTCTCGACGCCCGCGTAGCCCGAGCCCATGCCGCGCTTGATGAAGAGCACGGTCTTGGCCCGCTCCACGTCGAGGATCGGCATGCCGTAGATCGGCGAGGTCTTGTCGGTCTTGGCGGCCGGGTTGGTGACGTCGTTGGCGCCGATCACGAAGGCCACGTCCGCCTGCGGGAACTCGCCGTTGATGTCCTCCAGTTCGAACACCTCGTCGTAGGGCACGTTCGCCTCGGCGAGCAGCACGTTCATGTGGCCCGGCATGCGGCCCGCCACCGGATGGATGGCGTACTTGACGTCGACGCCCTCCTTCTTGAGGAGGTCCGCCATCTCGCGGAGCGAGTGCTGGGCCTGCGCCACCGCCATGCCGTAGCCGGGCACGATGATCACGCGCTCGGCGTTCTTCATGATGTAGGCGGCGTCGTCCGCCGAGCCCTGCTTGACGGGGCGCGTCTCGACCTGCCCGCTGCCGGCCACGGCGGAGTCGCCGCCGAAGCCGCCCAGGATGACCGAGAAAAACGATCGGTTCATCGCGTGGCACATGATGTAGGACAGGATCGCGCCCGACGAGCCCACGAGCGAGCCCGTGATGATGAGCGCGAGGTTGCCGAGCGTGAAGCCGATGCCGGCGGCCGCCCAGCCCGAGTAGGAGTTCAGCATCGAGACGACGACGGGCATGTCGGCGCCGCCGATCGGGATGATGAGCAGGCCGCCGAGCACCAGCGACAGGATCACGATCAGCCAGAACACCACCTTGCTGCCGCTGCCGATGAACACGGCGAGCAGCGCGACGAGAGCGATGGCGAGCGCGATGTTGATCGCGTGCCGCTGGGGCAGGATGATCGGCTTGCCCGACATCCGGCCGTCGAGCTTGGCGAAGGCGATCACCGAACCCGTGAAGGTGATGGCGCCGATGGCGACGCCGAGGCCCATCTCGAAGAGGGATTGGCCGTGGATGTGGCCCCCCTCGACGATGCCGAAGGCCTGCGGCGCGTAGAGGGCGCCCGCCGCGACGAAGACCGCCGCGAGGCCAACCAGCGAGTGGAAGGCGGCGACGAGCTGCGGCATCGCCGTCATCGGCACGCGCTTGGCGATCACCGCTCCCGCGCCGCCGCCGATGGCGAGGCCGAGGAGCACGAGGATCCAGGCGCTGAAGCCCGCGGGCGGATGGCCCACCAGCGTGGTGAGAATGGCGAGCCCCATGCCGACCATGCCGTACAGGTTGCCCTGCCGGGAGGTGGTCGGGTGCGAGAGCCCCCGCAGCGCCATGATGAACAGGACGCCGGAGACGATGTAGAGAAGGGATGAGACGTTCTCGGACATCGCCTCAGGCCTTCTTCTTGTACATGCCGAGCATGCGCTGTGTGACGAGGAACCCGCCGAAGATGTTCACGCTGGCGAGGATAATGGCGATGAAGCCGAAGAAGCGGGCCCAGCCGGTTCCGTGCTCGACGAGCGGCACGCCGGCGGCGAGGATCGCGCCGACGATGATGACGGACGAGATCGCGTTGGTCACCGACATCAGCGGCGTGTGCAGTGCCGGGGTCACGGACCAGACCACGTAGTAGCCCACGAAGATCGCGAGCACGAAGATGGCGAGGCGGAACACGGTGGGGTCCACCGCGCCGTGCGTCATGGCGGCGGCGCCGTGGCCGAGGCCGTCGGCGATGGAGGCGGCCTGGTCGGCAGCGCGGCGGGCGGCTTCGGCGGCGGCGCGCGCCGTGTCCGCGAGCACGCGGGTCTGATCGACCGCCTGGTCGGGGGGAAGGGTTGCCATCGGGAGTGTCTCCGGCGGGATCAGGCTGCTTTGGGCTGGAACGAGGCGTGCACAACCTCGCCGTCGCGGGTGAGGTTCGTCGCCTTGACGAGCTCGTCGTCCCACTTGATCGCGAGCGCCTTCGTCTCCTTGTCGATCAGCGTCTCGAGGAAGGCGTAGAGGTTGCGTGCGTAGAGGGCCGACGCGGTCGCGGCGAGCCGCCCCGCCACGTTGGTGTGGCCGACGATCTTCACGCCCTTGTCGGTCGTGACGATCTCGCCCGCCTTCGCGCCCGCGACGTTGCCGCCGCGCTCGACCGCGAGGTCGACGAGGACCGAGCCCGGCTTCATCGAGGCGACCATCTCCTCGGAGACGAGCTTCGGCGCCGGGCGGCCCGGGATCAGGGCCGTCGTGATCACGATGTCCTGCTTGGCGATGTGGCCCTTGACCAGCTCCGCCTGCTTCTTCTGGTATTCGGCCGACATCTCCTTGGCGTAGCCGCCCGCGGTCTCGGCCTGCTTGAACTCGTCGTCCTCGACCGCCACGAACTTGGCGCCGAGGGACTCGACCTGCTCCTTGGTGGCGGGCCGCACGTCGGTGGCCGTCACGACGGCGCCGAGGCGGCGGGCGGTGGCGATGGCCTGGAGGCCCGCCACGCCGACGCCCATGATGAAGACGCGGGCGGCCGGGACGGTGCCCGCGGCCGTCATCATCATCGGCATGGAGCGGCCGTACTCGGCGGCGCCGTCGACCACCGCGCGGTAGCCGGCCAGGTTCGCCTGAGAGGAGAGCACGTCCATCACCTGCGCGCGGGTGATGCGTGGCATCAGCTCCATCGCGAAGGCGGAAACGCCCGCATCGGCGATCGCCTTCAGCTCGGCTTCACGGCCGTAGGGATCCATGATGGCGACGACGGCGGCGCCCTTCTTGAAGAGCGGAAGCTCCTCGGCGGCCGGGCGGCGCACCTTGAGGACGAGATCGGCGTCCCGCGCGGTCTCCTCGGCGGAGGGCGCAACGGTGGCGCCGGCCGCCTCGTACTCGCCGTCCGGAACACCGGCCTTCAGGCCGGCGCCCGACTGGACGACCACATCGGCGCCGAGGCCGATGAATTTCTTGACCGTCTCGGGCACCGCCGCGACCCGCGTTTCCGCGGGATCCGCCTCCGACAGCACAGCGATGCGCATTCAGGAATTCCCCTTCGATTGACCGCCTCCCCTTCTGCGATTCGGCGCAGCAAGACGAGGCGGGTGGCCCGGTTAGTCTGATGAAAATGCGAACAATGTAACTGTCGGCCGTCCGACACCGAGCCTGGATTCAGGCGAAGGCGAGGTACAAGGCAAGCAACAGGCCGATCGCCGCCGGCGCCTTCCAGCCGATCCCCGGCGCCAGCGCGCCGACGGCGCCGGCCACGCTCGACAGGACCACGCCGAGGATCGCGGTGAGCCACGCCTCGCGGATGCCGCCCACGGCCAGTGCCAGGACCCAGCAGATCACCACGCCGGTGGCGATCTCGACGAAACGTACGAATCCCCGATACGTCTGCTCGTGCGTCTTCTCGTCCATCGCCGGGCTGTACCGGACCCCGGACAAAGTCTTCGTATCGGCCATCGTGCGCTCGTCCCCTTGACGTGGTCTTGCTTGGTCCCGAGCGGATTTAACGCAAGGTCTAACGCGTCGCAATCGGCATGCGCCGCTGCCCCATCCCTGCGGCGCAGTTTCTGGTATACCAGAGAAATTGTCCAGTCCGTTCCGCGCGTTCCGCCCTGAAAAAGCGCGCCGGCGGCACGGCTGGGGGCCGAGGCTAATCCGGCTTCGGAAGGCCCGCGGCCGCGAGCGCCTCGCCCTGCCGCGCGGCCAGGGCGTCGAGGGAGAAGTGCTCGATCTCCGCCTCGAACAACTGGTGATAGTTCAGTTCCGAGCGCAGGTGCAGGAACACGGCGCCGAGGCCGACCGCGGCGCGGTCCATGAACACGAATTCCTGGGGAACCGTCACCGGCCCGCGCTCCTTGAGCGCCTGATGCACCTCGAAGGCCTGCCGGCGCCCGTACTCGCCGGGCTTGACCCCGTCCGCGACGGTGCGGGTGCGATCCTCCAGCAGCGGCCCGTAGATGAAGCGGGCCCAGATGTTGAGGATCTCGATCAACTCACGATTGAGGTTCTTGAAGCCCCAGACCTCGTAGGCGTGGACGATGCGCGCCTCGTCCTGCGTCAGCAGCCCCCGGTAGAGATCGACTACGCCGCCGACGAAACGGGGATGGAAGATGCGCACGCAGCCATAGTCGAGCAGGTTGATGCCCTGGGCCTCGCCGCCCTCGGAGAAGACGGTGTAATTGCCGAGATGAGGGTCGCCGTGGATCACGGCGGCGCGGCTGAACGGGTGCCACCACGCCTTGAACATCGCCTGGGCGATGCGGTTGCGGATCTCGACCGGGCTGTCCGCGAAGCCGAGGATCTTGTCGCCGTCGAGCCAGCCGAGGGTGAGGAGACGGCGGGTCGAGAGGTCGGGATGAACGTCGGGCACGCGCACGGCGTCGATGTCCCGCAGGACGCCGCCGTACAGGGCGGCGTGCTTGGCCTCGCGGGCGTAGTCGAGCTCCTCGCGCACGCGGGCGCCGATCTCCTTGGCGATCTCGCGGGTGTCGAGCCAGGAATTCATGCGCCGGTGCAGGGCGAAGGCGACCTCGAGCTGCTTCAGGTCAGCCTCAACCGCGGATTGCATGTCCGGATATTGGAGCTTGCAGGCGAGCCGAGTCCCCTCCTTCGAAACGGCCCGGTGGACCTGTCCCAGCGAGGCCGCGGCCGAGGGCTTCAGGTCGAAGCTGCCGAACCGGGACTGCCAGTCTGCCCCGAGCTCCGCCATCATGCGCCGCTTGACGAAGGCGGCGCCCATCGGCGGCGCGTCGGCCTGCAGCTTCTGCAACTCGGCCGCGTATTCGGGCGGCAGCAGATCCGGCACGGTGGCCAGGAGCTGCGCCACCTTCATGATCGGGCCCTTCAGGCCGCCGAGGGCCTGCGCGAGGGCGGCGGCGTTGGTTGTTCCCTCCTTGCCGAACAGGCGCGCGCCCGCCATCCGCGCGGCGACGCCGCCCACATTGGCCCCGACGCGGGCGTAGCGGCTCGCGCGGGCGGAGAAGCGGTTGGCTTCGCGGTCGATCTCGGCCATCGGGTTCTTCTGACGGGTCTTCGGGGATCAGACCCGGAGATAAGCCGAACCCGTCTCGCTGCCAGGGCGGTGGGGCGGCGCGCCGCGCCCTCCCCCCTCCGCGGCCCGCCTCAGGCCGCCGGCCAGTTGTCGCGGATCCAGCGGGTGAGGCCGGTCTCGTCGACCTCTCCGGCGGCGAGGCCGAGGATGATCGTTGTGGCCTCCGCCGGATCGGGCCGGAAGGCGACGCCGTTCAAGCGGAGGAACAACGTCATTGCCACGAAGGCGATGCGCTTGTTGCCGTCCACGAACCCGTGATTGCGCGCGAGACCGAACGCGTAGGCTCCGGCGAGTTCGGCCAGATCGGCCTCCTCGTACTGCCAGCGGTTGACCGGGCGCGCGAGGGCTGATCGCAACGCGTTCTCGTCGCGGATTCCGGGCGGCCCGCCGAAGCGCGTCAGTTGCCGCTCATGGGCGACCCTGACCTCGTCGAAGGTCAGCCAACGGGGCTCGCTCACTTCGCGAGCGCCCGCAGGGTGTCCTTATACTCGTCCATGATGTCGTCGACGACAGCCATCGCCTGATCGAAGTCCGGGTCGTAGGGCGTCAACCGCACGCCGCCGTCCGGAAGCTCGGTGACGTGGAGCCACTGACCCTGCTCCAGATTGAGTTTGGTCAGCAGCTCGCGGGGCAGGATGAGGCCCGTCGAGTTGCCGATCTTCTTCACTTCCAGTTTCATCGGCGCACCCGCAGGTTGTTATACGGAAAGTATAACATTTCCTTCGGGTCGCGCCAAATTTGAGGGTCGCGGCGCTGGGCCTCAGCCCTGCTCTTCCATCGCCTCGAGCTCCGCGATCATGCCCTCGATCATGCCGAGGCCGATCTGCCAGAAGGAGGGGTCGCTGGCATCGAGCCCGAACGGGGCGAGGAGCTCGCCGTACGGCTTCGAGCCGCCCGCCGCGAGCAGCGCGAAGTAGCGGTCCACGAAGCCCTCCTCGGCCTTCGCGTAGACGCCGTAGAGCGAGTTCACGAGGCAGTCGCCGAAGGCGTAGGCGTAGACGTAGAAGGGCGAGTGGATGAAGTGCGGGATGTAGGCCCAGAAGGGCTCGTAGCCCGCGTCGAGCGTGATCGCCGGCCCGAGCGACTCGGCCTGGACCGAGATCCAGAGCGCGTTGATCTGCTCGGCCGTCAGTTCGCCCGCCTGACGGGCGAGATGGACCTTCCGCTCGAACGAGTAGAACGCGATCTGACGCACCACCGTGTTGATCATGTCCTCGACCTTGGCGGCGAGCATGGCGCGGCGCTGCACCGTGTCCGTCGTCCCGGCGAGCAGGCGCCGGAAGGTCAGCATCTCGCCGAACACGCTGGCCGTCTCGGCGAGGGTCAGGGGGGTGGGCGCCATCAGGGCGCCGTTCGGGCCTGCCAGAACCTGGTGCACGCCGTGGCCGAGCTCGTGGGCGAGCGTCATCACGTCCCGCGGCTTGCCCTGGTAATTGACGAGCACGTAGGGGTGGACCGAGGGCACCGTCGGATGAGCGAAGGCGCCGGGCGCCTTGCCGGGACGCGTCGGCGCGTCGATCCAGCGGCGGTCGAAGAAGTCCTTCGCGATGCCGGCCATCCGCGGCGAGAAGGCGCCGTAGGCGTCGAGCACGGTGTCGCGCGCCTCCGCCCAGGGGATCGTGCGCTGCTCGACCTTCGGCAGCGGCGCGTTGCGGTCCCAGTAGGGCAGCGCCTCGACGCCGAACCACTTCGCCTTGAGGCGGTAGTAGCGGTGTGACAGGCGCGGATAGGCCGCCTGCACCGCCTCGACAAGGGCCGCCACCACTTCGGGCTCGACCCGGTTCGCGAGGTGGCGGGCGTCGGCCACGTCCTTGAAGCCGCGCCAGCGGTCCGAGATCTCCTTGTCCTTGGCGAGCGTGTTGGTGATCAGCGTGAAGATGCGCAGGTTCGCCCGGAACACCTCGCTGAGCGCGCCCGCCGCCTCCTTGCGGACCGCACCGTCCGGGTCCTGCAGCTTGTTGAGCGTCGGCTCCAGCGTCAGCGGCTCGCCGCGCACGGGAAAGCGCAGGGCGGCGATCGTCTCGTTGAAGAGCCGGTCCCAGGCGGCGTTCGCGGTCACCGACTTCTCGAGGAACAGCTTCTCGATCCGGTCCTCGAGCTGGAACGGCTTCTCCCGCCGCAGATCCTCGATCCAGGGCGCGTAGTGGGCGAGCGGACCCTCCGCCATCGCGGCATCCATCACCGCATCGTCGACCCGGTTCAGTTCGAGGGCGAAGAACAGGAGGTCGCCCGAGGCGTTCGTCAGGCGCTCGCGGGTGTCGCCGTAGAACTTGGCGCGCCGCTCGTCGGTGGTGTCGCCGGAATAGACGAGGCCCGCATAGGACATCAGCTTGCCCAGCAGCTCCTCGATTCCCTCGTAGGCCCGCACGGCCTCGCCGAGCGCCCCCGAGGCGTCGGGCCCGGCGGCCAGATCGGCGATGCGGCCGGCGTAGCGCTCCGAGAAGCTGCGGCACTCGCTCTCGGCGCGGGCGAGGTCGTTCCGGAAATCGGGCGCGTCGATGCCGGAATAGAGGTCGGAGAGGTCCCATTCGGGCAGGGCGCCAAGGTCGAGCGCGTGGGCAGCGGCGCGGGCCGCGTGCGCCCCGTCCACGTTGCGCGACGGCTCCGGCATCAGGACAGGCGCGACGGCTCGGCTCGGCATGGATTCGTGATTCCTTCTCGCGGGGAGATCCGGCCCCGCTCCCCCTGATATCGAGCGCGGACCGCCCACGATCAACCGATGCCTCGGTGCGGCCGGCGACGGTCACGGCGTCGCACGCGATCGTGTGCCCGGCCTCTGGCGGCCGGAACGGCCCACAGCGAAATCGTGCAACGTCGTTAAGCGGGACTTTACGCCTTTGCGCGACCCTGCGGCTCGAAACGAAACAGGGCGCCGCACGGCCGGGCGCGGGAGCCTGCGATCCCGTCGCCCGTCCGATCGCGCCGCCACGGATGGGAGCCCCCATGTCGACAACGATCCTCATCGTCGACGACGATCCCGTGCAGCGCCGCCTCGCCGAGGCGGCCGTGCGCCGCTTCGGCTTCGAGGCCCTGGTCGCCGAGAACGGGGCGGACGCGCTGGCCCTCCTGCGGGCCGGCGAGGGCATCGACGTGGTGCTGCTCGACCTCGTCATGCCGGGCCTCGACGGGCTCGGCGTGCTGGCCGAGATGCGCAAGGGCGGGCTCGACACGCCGGTCATCGTCCAGACCTCGAACGGCTCGATCGACGCGGTGGTCAACGCCATGCGCGCGGGGGCCGTCGATTTCGTGGTCAAGCCCGCGGGCGCCGAGCGGCTGCAGGTCTCGATCCGCAACGCCCTCAAGGTCGACCAGCTCGAGGAGGAGGTCCGGCGCATGCGCCGCCGGGCATCGGGTGCGCTCACCTTCAAGGACCTCGCCTCCAAGAGCCCGGACATGGACCGGGTGATCCGGCTGGCCGAGCGCTCGGCGAAGTCGAACATCCCGGTCCTGATCGAGGGCGAGTCGGGGGTCGGCAAGGAGGTGCTGGCCCGCGCCATCCAGGGCTCGGGCGAGCGGCGCGGCAAGCCCTTCGTCACCGTCAATTGCGGGGCGATCCCCGAGAACCTCGTCGAGTCGACGCTGTTCGGCCACGAGAAGGGCGCGTTCACGGGCGCCACCGAGCGGCATGTGGGCAAGTTCGTCGAGGCGTCGGGCGGCACCCTCTTCCTCGACGAGATCGGCGAATTGCCCCTCGACGCGCAGGTCAAGCTCCTGCGCGCCCTGCAGGAGGGCGAGGTCGATCCGGTCGGCGGCAAGCGCAGCGTGCGGGTCGACATCCGCCTCGTCTCGGCGACGAACCGCTCGCTCCTCGACCTCGTCAAGCAGGGCCGCTTCCGCGAGGATCTCTATTACCGGCTCAACGTCTTCCCGATGACTCTGCCCCCGCTGCGCGCGCGCCGCGAGGACATCCCGGACCTCGTGCGTTCCTTCTGCGCCCGCTTCGCGGCCGAGGAAGGCAAGCGCGTCCGCTCGGTGACGCCGGAGGCGATGGCGCTGCTCACGCGCTACGGCTGGCCCGGCAACGTGCGCCAGCTCGAGAACGCCCTGTTCCGGGCCGTGGTCCTCGCCGACGGCGACGAGCTGACCGTCTCGGAATTTCCCCAGATCGCGGCCCAGGTCGACGGCTTCGACGTGCGCATCCCGCCCGCGCCCAGCCAGCCGATGCTCTCGACCGGCGCGCCCGAGCCCGTGCGCGAGATCGTGCGCGTCGAGGTGCGCGACCCCCACGCCATGTCCCTCGTCGTCGAGGATACGGGGGAGATGAAGACGATGGAGGCTCTCGAGGCCGAGATCATCCGCTTCGCCCTGCAATTCTATCGCGGCCGGATGTCCGAGGTCTCGCGCCGCCTCGGAATCGGACGGTCGACCCTCTACCGCAAGCTCAAGGATCTCGGCCTTGACGAGGGGTCCGAGGAGGCCGCCGCCTGAGGGCGGCGTCCGGCCCGTGCGATTGCACACGGCCGGGCTTGAGACCATAACCCTACGAAGGGCTTGGCGGCTCGGCCGCATGTCCCGGAGAGCAGCCATGAGCCTGTCGCGCTCTGCCACCCTCGCCCTGGCCGTCCTGGCGGCTGCGGCGCCGCAGCTCCGGCCGGCTTCCGCCGAGATCCAGCCGGAGGCCGCGCACCCGGTGGAGGCGGCGCCCGCCGCGGCCGCGCCCACCCTCGAGGCGGCGCCCACCCTTGAGTCGGTGCCCACCCGTGAGGCGGCGCCGACGCCGGACCCGGTCCGCACCGACGCGCTCGCCGAGAGGCCGGATCCCGCCGAGCCGAAGGCCGAGGCGACGACCGCCGGGCCGAAGGAGGTGGGCGAGTCCGCCCCGCAGCCCGAGCCCGCCAAGCCCGAAGGAACCGCCGAGGCCCCGGCGCCGGCCGCCCCCCCTCCCCCGGCCGATCCGCAGGCCGCGGCTGTCGCCGCACGCCTCGCCGACCCCGCGCCCCTGCTCGGGCGCCTGACCGCGAAGGAGCGCGAGGCGATCCAGGCCTTCTACGCGCTCGGCGCCTTCAAGCCGGTCTGGATCGCGGAGCGCGCCTTCACGCCCGCTGCCAAGGCCGCCGCCGCGCGTCTCGCTCTCGCGGGCGAGGATGGGCTCGATCCCGCCGCCTATCCCGTGCCCGTGCTCGGCGTGATGACCCGCCCCGAGACCGAGGCCGAGATCGCGGAGGCCGACCTCAAGCTCTCGGCGGCGATCGCCCTCTATGCCCGCGACGCGCGGGGCGGGCGCGTGAACCCGACCTCGCTGTCGCGCCTGATCACCCCGACCCTCGATCTGCCCGCGGCGGACGCGGTGCTCGGCCCGATCGCGAGCGGCGGAGAGGCGGCGGGCGACCTGCTGCAGCGCTACAATCCCCAGGGGGCCGGCTACCGCGCCCTGAAGGCGCGGCTCGCCGCGATCCGCGAGCGCGCGCCCGCCGGCACGCCGGCGGCGCTGCCGCCGGGGCCCGTCCTGAAGCTCGGCATGCGCGACGCGCGCGTGCCCCTCATCCGCGCCCGATTCGGCCTCGCCTCGCGAAGGAGCGGAACCCTCGACGCTGCGCCGGGGGAGCCGGAGGATTACGATTTGGGCGTCGCCGCGGCGGTGGCGGCCTTCCAGAAGCGTCGCGGCCTGCCCGCCAGCGGCGACCTCACGCCCCAGACGGTGGCGGCCCTCGGCGCACCCGACGCCAAGCCGGTCCGGGCGGAGGGCGAGGCCGAGATCCTCGTCAACATGGAGCGCTGGCGCTGGCTGCCGGCCCTCGGGCGCGACTACGTGATGGTCAACATCCCCGAGTTCCGCCTGCGGGTGTTCCGCGACGGCGTCCTCAGGGACGAGACCCGGGTGATCGTCGGCAAGACGGAATCGCCCACGCCGATCTTCTCCGGGATGATGGAATACGCGGTCGTCAACCCGTCCTGGAACGTGCCGCCCTCGATCCTGAAGAACGAGTTCCTGCCGGGCCTCGCCCGCGACCCGAACTACGCGGCGCGGCGCGGCTACGAAGTCGTGCGCCGCGGCAACACGATCTCGGTGCGCCAGCCGCCGGGGGAGCGCAACGCCCTCGGATTCATCAAGTTCCTGTTCCCGAACAACCACGCGGTCTACCTGCACGACACGCCGAACCGCTCGCTGTTCTCGGCCTCCTTCCGGGCGATGAGCCACGGCTGCGTGCGCGTCGACGATCCCTTCCGCTTCGCCGATTCGGTCCTGCCCGCGGCTTGGACGAGCGAGCGTCTGACGAAGCTCATCGGCAAGGGCGAGCGCACCATCCGGCTGGCCGAGAAGCTGCCCGTCCACCTCGCCTATTTCACGGCCTACATCGACGATGCCGGCCAGTTCCGGATCCTGCCCGACCTCTACGGCGTCGACGCCCGCCTGCGCGCGGCCCTTGGCCTGCCGGGCGGGGCAGCCCTCGTCGCCCGGGCTCCGGCGGAGCCGAAGCGGCGCGCCGCCGAGATGCCGAAGCTGAAGCCGCAGCATGCGGTCGAGCACGCCCCCCGGGCTCCCCGGCGGACCGCCCGATCCGCGCAGGCGCCGGCCGATTTCGGCGAGCCGGGCCTCTGGACGCCCCGCTCGGCGCCCGTCTCGCGCGGGTGGTGGTGATCCGGGGCCGCGATCGCGGCGGAGGGACGCCGGAACGCGACCGGCATCCGGGTTCCGGCGCCGACCGGGCCCGCGTCTGCGCCTGAACTCGGTACGCCCCGGGACGAAACGCCCGCGGATCCACAAGGTCCGCGTGCGCCAGCGCTCTTGTCGGCCCTTTTTCGCCACGGTTGCACCTTAGCGGTTAAGACCCGACGGTGTTCAGCCTGCGGACCCGATAACCCGGCCTTTACGGTTTTCGGCAACCCTGCGTTCACCATGACGTCCGCGCCCGGCGCGGCATCTGGCAAGGGGTGAGGACATCGTGCGTAGGCTGCTGAGAGCCGGGCCCAAACCGGCCCCGAACCCCCGTCACGCCGCCCGCCGCCCCCACAGCACGACACCCCTCCGACGCGCGGCGCTGGCCGTCTCGGCGCTGACCCTTACCCTCCTCGGTGGGACCAGCGGCACGCAGGACGCCGTCGCCAACGGCGACACGCGCTCGCTCACGATCTTCCACACCCACACCAAGGAAAGCGCCACCATCACGTTCCGTCGGGACGGGCGCTACGACCGGGCCGGCCTCGACCAGCTCAACTGGCTCCTGCGCGACTGGCGGGTCGACGAGAAGACCAAGATGGATCCCCGCCTGTTCGACACCGTGTGGGAAGCCTACCGGCAGCTCGGCTCCTCGGAGGCGATCCATATCGTCTCGGCCTACCGCTCGCCCGGGACCAACGCGATGCTGCGCCGCCGCTCCCGCGCGGTCGCCGAGTTCAGCCAGCACATGCTGGGCAAGGCGATGGACTTCTACCTGCCCGACGTCTCGATCGATCAGATCCGAGGGATCGGCATGCGCATGCAGCGGGGCGGCGTCGGCTGGTATCCCCGGGCGGGCTCGCCCTTCGTGCATCTTGACGTCGGCTCCGTGCGCTCCTGGCCGCGGATGACGCACGACCAGCTCGCCCGCCTGTTCCCGGACGGCAAGACCGTGCATCTCCCCTCCGACAACCGGCCGCTGGCCCGCTACGAGGAAGCCCGCGCCGAGATCCTGGCGCGCGGCGGCACGGTGCTCGGCGTCACCGCCGTGGCGCAGGCCGAGGAGGACGAGGGGCCGAGCATCAAGAGCTTCTTCGCCGGCCTGTTCGGCGGCGGCGGAGAGCCCGCCCCAGGCCCTGCGGCCCCCGCTCCGTCGCGGCGGGCAAAGCCCGTCGTCGCCGTCGCGAGCGCCGATCCGGAGGACATGACGGGCACCCGGGCCGCCCTCGCCTACGCCGCGCCGAATGCCAGCGAGGCGCTGCGCGGCTCGCTGCTCCAGCGCAACGGGCGGGACGCGCAGAGCCTGCTCACTGCCGAGGCACCGGCGAAGCCCGCGCCGGAGGCGGACGCCGCCGTCGCGCTCGCCGCGCCCCTGCCGCCGCGCCGCCCGGCCGAGTTTGCCGCAATAGCGGAGGCGCTGTCGATGCCCCTGCCGCCGCCCCGCCCGGTCCAGCTCGCCGGCCTCGGCGTGGTCGGCATGGCGCAGGCCGCGCCGGCCGAGGCTCCCGCACCGGCGCGCAAGGCCAGCCTGGTGCCGGCGGATGCGGACGAGAAGACCCAGCTGCGTGCCCTGTTCGAAGCAGTGTCCGCGACGGGCGGCCCCGCCTCCGCACCGCGCTCCGCGCCCGTGCACGTGGCGCTCGCGCGGCCCGTGCCGAACGCCGCCCCGCCCGTCCTCGTGGCCGAACCCGCGAGCCTCGTGGCGACGCGCTTCACCCGCAACGGGCAGGCCGAGGATCTCGCCACCGGCCGCTTCTCGGGTTCCGCGATGCGGGCCGTGCCCGGCCAGCGCTAGCCCGCGCCGGGAGGCCGGCCTGCGGGCCGTGTCAGGGCCGGGGAGCGTCCGGCCGGATCAGAGCGGCTTGCGGCCGTGGTTCGCGGCGAGCGCCGTGACGAGCGTCTCGAGATAGCCGCTGCCCGTCGCGTTCGCGATGCGCTCGGCGTCGCTGCCGCATTGCGTCGCCACCGCGAACACGACGAGGCCCGCGGCGGCCGTGCCGCCGAGGGCGGCGAGCACCCACAGATACGCCTTCTCGACCGCCCGATGGATCGGGACGGTGCCGGAATTTTCGCCAATATAGAGGGGGGTCGGGCTCGGGTCGTTCATGGCCGTCGTTCCCGCGGGAGGCTTCGCCCGGGCGGACCGGGCGACGCTCGCGCGTCGCAGTCCGTCGCAAGCACCTAACGTGCCGATGCGCCCTCGGTTCGCTGTCGGACGGGAATTTTTCGATCGGTTTTTCGCACTGCCCGGCGCAGGGCGAGAAACCAGGCGCCGGGATCTCAGAAAGGGGTTAAGGAATCAACCGCAAGCCGTTTGTGGAGCACGGGTTTTCCCCGCATTCCACGAGGGCAAAGGCGGTCCTTATCCCTCGCCGCCGGAGCGGGCGTCGAGGGCGGCCTGCGCCGCGGCGAGCCGGGCGATCGGCACGCGGTAGGGCGAGCAGGACACGTAGTCGAGCCCCACCTCCTGGCAGAAGCCGATCGAGGCCGGGTCGCCGCCGTGCTCGCCGCAGATGCCGAGCTTCAGGTTCGCCCGCACCGAGCGGCCGCGCTCGGCGCCGATCCGCACCAGTTCGCCAACGCCCTCCTGGTCGATCGTCACGAAGGGATCGGCGGCGAGTATGCCCTTCTGCGTGTAGGCGCCGAGGAAGGTGCCGGCATCGTCGCGGGAGATGCCGAGCGCGGTCTGGGTGAGGTCGTTCGTGCCGAAGGAGAAGAACTCCGCGGTCTCCGCGATCTCGTTGGCGCGGAGTGCGGCCCGGGGCAGTTCGATCATCGTGCCCACTTGGTAATCGACGGTGGCGCCGGTTTCCTCAGAGACGGCCTTCGCCATGGCGTCGATGCGAGCCTTGACGATGTCGAACTCGGCCTTGGTGAAGACGAGGGGGACCATCACCTCGGGGGTGACGGGCGCGCCGGTATCCTTGGCGGCCTGCACCGCGGCCTCGAAGATGGCGCGGGCCTGCATCTCCGCGATCTCCGGGAAGGCGATGGCGAGACGGCAGCCGCGGAATCCCAGCATCGGGTTGAACTCGGAGAGTTCGCGCATCCGGTGGCGAAGCTTGTCCTCCGGCACGCCGATGCCGGCCGCGACCTCGGCCACTTCGGCGTCGGTGTGCGGCAGGAACTCGTGCAGCGGCGGGTCCAGCAGGCGGATCGTGACGGGCAGGCCCGACATGATCGTGAACAACTCCAGGAAGTCCTGGCGCTGATACGGCAGGATCTTGGCGAGGGCCTGCCGGCGCCCGTCCAAGTCGTCCGAGAGGATCATCTCCCGCACGGCGACGATGCGGTCGCCCTCGAAGAACATGTGCTCGGTGCGGCAGAGACCGATGCCCTCGGCGCCGAAGTTCCGGGCGGTGCGGGCGTCGGTCGGCGTGTCGGCGTTGGCGCGCACCTTCATGGTGCGGACCGCGTCGGCCCATTCCATCAGGGTGGCGAAGTCGCCGGAGAGTTCCGGCTCCAGCATCTTCACCTCGCCCTGGAGCACCTGCCCCGTCGAGCCGTCGATGGTGATGCGGTCGCCCGCCTTCAGCGTGACGCCGCCCACCGTCAGCGTGCCGGCCTTGTAGTCGATGCGGATCGTGCCGACGCCGGAGACGCAGGGCTTGCCCATGCCGCGGGCGACCACCGCCGCGTGGCTCGTCATGCCGCCGCGGGTGGTGAGGATGCCCTCCGCGGCGTGCATGCCGTGGATGTCCTCGGGGCTCGTCTCGATGCGCACGAGGATGCACTTGCGCTCCGCCTTGCGGGCGGCCTCGGCATCCTCGGAGTTGAACACGATCTCGCCGGTCGCCGCGCCCGGCGAGGCCGGCAGACCCGAGGCGATCACCTTGCGCTCGGCCTTCGGGTCGATCGTCGGGTGCAGGAGCTGGTCGAGGGCGCCGGGCTCGACGCGGCCGATCGCCTCCTCGTGGCTGATCAGGCCCTCGCTCGCGAGATCGACCGCGATCTTGAGGGCGGCCTTGGCCGTGCGCTTGCCGTTGCGGGTCTGGAGCATCCAGAGCTTCCCGCTCTCGATGGTGAACTCCATGTCCTGCATGTCGCGGTAATGGTTCTCGAGGATGCCGTAGATCCGCGTCAGCTCCGCGAAGCTCTCCGGCATCGCGCACTCCATCGAGGGCTTGTCGGATTTCGCCTCGATGCGCGCCTTCTCGGTGATGTCCTGCGGCGTGCGGATGCCCGCCACCACGTCCTCGCCCTGCGCGTTGATCAGGAACTCGCCGTAGAGGGCGCGCTCGCCGGTCGACGGGTTGCGGGTGAAGGCGACGCCGGTGGCCGACGTGTCGCCCATGTTGCCGAACACCATCGCCTGCACGTTGACGGCGGTGCCCCAGCTCTCCGGGATGCTGTTCAGCTCGCGATACTTCTTGGCGCGCGGGATCATCCACGAATTGAACACGGCGCCGATCGCGCCCCAGAGCTGGTCCTCGGGCTTCTGCGGGAAGTCCGAGCCGTGCTCGCGCCGCACGATCTCCTTGTAGGTGCCGACGAGGTGCTTCCAATCCTCGGCGCCGAGATCGGTGTCGAGGTTGAGGCCCTTGCCTTCCTTGTAATGCTCGAGCGCCTCCTCGAAGGCGTGGTGCTCCACCCCGAGCACGACGTTCGAGTACATGGTGATGAAGCGGCGGTAGGAATCGTAGGCGAAGCGCGGGTCGCCGGCGCCGCGGGCGAGCGCCTCGACCGTCTCGTCGTTGAGGCCGAGATTCAGCACCGTGTCCATCATGCCCGGCATCGAGGCGCGCGCGCCGGAGCGGACGGAGACGAGGAGCGGGGCTGCCGCGTCGCCGAAGGTCCTGCCCGTCAGCGCGCCGACCTGCGCCAGCGCCGCCTGGACCTGATCCTTCAGCTCGGGCGGGTACTGCTTGCCGTGATCGTAATAATAGGTGCAGACCTCGGTGGTGATGGTGAAGCCGGGAGGCACGGGGAGGCCGAGATTCGACATCTCGGCGAGGTTCGCGCCCTTGCCGCCGAGCAGGTTGCGCATCGCGGACTTACCCTCGGCCTTGCCGTCGCCGAACGAGTAGACCCACTTCGTCGTGCCGTCGGTCGCCATATCGATCCCGTCCACTTCGCAGATTTGTGACAGCCCCGAGCTTGTGGCGGCGGGGTGGACCATCTCCTGCTGCAATGCAAGATGAACGGCACAGCTTCGCACTGCGCAGGGATTGACGCTCCCCGCCTCCTGTCACCGGCCGGTCGAGCCGGCGGCCGCGGCCCGACGCGCGGGCCGCCACCGTCAAGATAGAGCGCGGAAGACGCCGAGGCCAATCAAACCCACGAGGATCAGGTAGGCGGCGACGATGTAGTGGAGGAGCTGCGGGCGCAGCAGGATGAGCGCGCCCGCCGCGATGGCGAGGATGGGCTGCAGCTTCGCGATCGTGATCGTCATGGATCTCGTCCCCGGGTTGCGCGACAGAGCGCCCGCCGCTCAGACCCGGTACTTGCCGTTGCGCTTGACGAGTACCGTCGTGCCGACGGGCACCCGCTCGTAGAGGTCGACGATGTCCTCGTTGAGCATGCGCACGCAGCCCGAGGAGAGCTGCTCGCCGATGCTCCAGGGCTCGTTGGTGCCGTGGATGCGGAACAGGATGTCCCGGTTGCCCTGGTAGAGGTAGAGGGCGCGCGCGCCGAGCGGATTGTCGAGGCCGCCCTTGCGGGTGCGCGGCAGGTCGGGGTTGAGCGAGACCATCGTGGTGGTCGGGCTCCAATCCGGCCAGACGCCCTTGCGGCCGACCCGCGCCTCGCCCTTCCAGGAGAAGCCGAGCTTGCCCACGCCGACTCCGTACTGCACGGCGGTGCCATCTTCCTGCACCAGGGCGAGCTGGCGGTTGTCGATGTCGACCACGATGGTGCCGGGCTTCTCCGGGCCGCCGTAGCGCACGATCTGCCGCCGGTATTTCGGGTCCAGCCGCGACTTGTCGACGAGCGGCACGTCGTAGGGCTTGTCGGGCATCGACCCGATGTACCAGGCCGAATCGTCCTCGGCCGCCATGTTGACGGGCCCGCGGCTGTTGCAGGCTGCGAGCGGCGCGATCAACATCGCGGCGATCAGGATGCGGCGGTTCATGCGCCCCCCATGCTGGTTTCGTCTCGATCCGGCCCTTGCTAACCCCTCCGGCCCGGATCCGATGTGACTTTTGCGCCGCATCGCGTGGCCAATGGCCTTGCCCGCCCGCGGCGCTCACGGTTTCGGGATCGACCGTATGCGAGGGTACCGAACCGCTCGCAGCCCCGCTCCGGCCGCCCTATCTCCCGGTCATCGAGGACAGCGAGACGGGGCGTCCGATGGCCGACACGCAGACCCTGCCGATCGACGCCGGGACCGGTCCCGACGAAGCGCTCCGCCCTGCGATCCACCTCGACCATTGCGTCATCCACGTCTCGGACTGGGACCGTTCGACCGCCTTCTACCGCGACGTCCTCGGTGCCGAGGTGATCCCGGTCGGGCGCGGCTTCGCCTACCGCTTCGGAGGCGTGCAGCTGAACGTCCACGGGCCCGGGCAGATCGGCGAGCCGCGGGCCGAGAAGCCGGTGATGCCGGGCAACAGCGACCTCTGCTTCCGCTGGTCGGGCAGCATCGAGTCGGCGATGGCGCATCTCGCCGCCCAGGGCGTTCCGGTCGAGGTCGGACCCGTCACCCGCAACGGCGCGGCCGGCGAGGGGACGAGCGTCTATTTCCGCGACCCGGACGGCTCCCTGATGGAGTTCATCACCTACACGAGCGTGTGACCTACACGAGCGCGTGAGGGGGCGCATTTCGCGCCCCGCCGGCCATCCTGGCCCGCAACCGTCGCCGTCCCCATATCGTTGTCCGACCAGATGAAATCGGAGACGACGATGATCCGGACGATCCTGGTGGCCGCAGCCACCCTGACCCTTGCCGCGGGCGCCGCCCAGGCGCGCGGCGGCGGTTCCTCGGGCGAGGGCGACGGCTACCTGCGCCAGCAGCTGCAGAACCCGAGCTACATCGAGCCGAGCCCCTACGCCTACCGCAACGGCTACCGCCCGAACGACCGGGGCGCCGAGTACGAGGCCTATCGCCGGGGCTACCCGATCTACGGCGAGTGGGGCTGGAAGTACCGCTGATCTCAGCCCCGGCTCTGAGCCAGAGCCTGGTTGGTCTGCTCCAGGCGCAGGGCGAGTTCCCGCATCACGGCGATGCTGATCTGCGGGAACTGCCCGAGCAGTTCGAGGAAGACGCCGCGGTCGACGCGGAGCGCCGTCGTCGCGGTCTCGGCCGTGACGGTGGCCGAACGCGGCTGGTCGGCGAGGATGCCCATCTCGCCGACGAGGGCGTTCTCGGTAAGGAGCGCCAGCCGGAACGGCCCCTGCGCGCCCTCGATCGACACCGCGGCGCTGCCCTCGAGGATCAGGTAGGCCGCGTCGGCGATGTCACCCTGCGCGAAGAAGCGCTGGCCCGGCTCGAAATGCACGCGCTCGCTCGTGAAGGCGAGGAGCTTCAGGCGTGCCGGCTCCACCTCGCGGAACAGCGGCACCTGCCTGAGGGACAGGACCTCGGCGTCGAGGGTCATGATGCTGCTCCGTGACGCGCCAAGGCCGAACCGTCCGTCTCACGAGATCGAAGAGGGCCCGTATCCATGCGGGTTGCGCGCCCCTTGTCCAGAGGCCCCCGTCGCGGCAGGCCGCGCCCGGCCTCGCTACAGGCGCCTTCGCGCCCTCCTCATCGCCCTCGCCTGCGGCCTGGCTCCGGCTGCCGAGGCGCGCCTCACCCGGGCCGAGATGGCGAGCGTCGCCGTCGCCCCGCCGCCCGGTGCGCGCGTTCCCCCGGAGCTCGTCTTCACGGAGGCGCGCGAAGAGCGCCCGATCGGCCTTGGCGCCGCGCTCGATGGGCGCCCTGCCCTGCTCCTTCCGGTCGACTATACCTGCGGCAACGTCTGCGACCCGATGGTGTCGCTGTCGGCGGCGGCGCTGCGGGCCACCGGCCTGCGGCCCGGCATCGACATATCGCTGATCCTCGTCGGGCTCGATCCGCGGGACGGGCCGCCCGCCGCCCGCACCCTCCTCGACAGGGACGGCGCCGGTGCGGCTCTCGGCGAGGGCGTGCGCGCGCTCGTCGGCGATCAGGCCACGATCGAGCGGCTGACGGGCGCCCTCGGCTACGGCTTCATCCGGGACCCTGGGGCGGACGCGATCGCCCACCCCGCCGCGTCCCTGCTCCTCGCGCCCGACGGGCGCTTGGCGCGGGTCCTCTCGCCGCTGGCGATGAACGGGCGCGACCTCCGCCTCGCAATCGTCGAGGCGGGGGAAGGGCGGGTCGGCACGCTCGCCGACCGGTTCACCCTGCTCTGCTACGGGTTCGATGCGGCGACCGGCCTCTACACGCCGCTGGTCCGCCGCCTTCTGATGGCCGCCGCGCTCGCCACGATCGTCGCCATCGCGGGCGGAATCCTGATCCTCTCCCGGACGAGGCGGCGTCGCGGGGCCTGAAGCCAGGCGTCAGGTCCGGTCCGTCGCGAGGCCCGGATGGGTCGGGGCCGGAGGAGCCCGCTTGGCGCTGGCATTGGGCTGGGGCGAGTCGACCGGCTCCTCGCGGGTCGTCGGCGTGCTGCTGTCTTCGGGGGCGGGCATGGGCGGGAGCGGGTGCTCGTTCGGCCGCGGTGCCGCGGCGGGATCTGCCGAGGCTGCGCCCTTCGCCATCTCGCGATTTGTCATGTCATGCCTTCATCTCTGCGCGGCCGTGACTGACCCAAAATGACCCAGTGCTGCAGGGGGCGAATATTTGGGCCGCGCGGTTCTGCCCGCACAACGCATCGGAAGGTTCGGGGTTGCCGCTCACGGGGCGACGATCGAGCAGAGGAACCATCGGTTACTGGTGAAGGTTGACCCTCGTGTGAGGCAAAGCCTGAGGAGGCGCTGATGGCAACTGGAAATTCGACTTCGAAGCGAGGTTTCGCCTCGATGGACCTCGAACGCCAGCGCGAGATCGCGAGCAAGGGCGGGCGCAGCGTGCCTGCCGAGAAGCGCTCGTTCTCGCAGGACCGGGAACTCGCGTCGTCCGCCGGCCGCAAGGGCGGCCAGTCGACCGGCACGGGCCGCGGGGGCGCGGAGTAGGACTTCCGCGGGGGTGGCGCCCGCCCTCTCGGGCGCGGCCTCACCCTCGCTGCCATCCCGGCGAGCACCAAAACGAAAAACCCCTCGTCACCGGCGAGGGGTTTTTCGTTCCTCTTGATCGGGTGCCGACGGCCTGACCCCCCGCATGAGTCTGAGTTGGCTGCGTCCTGGGGGCGGCCTGCTCGCTTCAGGCGATGCAGCGGCCCGGGACCATCCGCCGCGCCTCCGGGCCCACGAGAGAGCTCAGCGCGCCTTCGCAGCCGTCGCGCATGCGACGGGGGCGGATCGGTGCCTGCTCGCCCATCTCGGTTCCCTGCTGCTGCGAGACGGCGGGGCCGGTCGGGCTCTGGCCCGCGGGGCGGGGCGCCGTCGCGAAGCGGATCGGGCTCAGCGCCGTGGAGACCGGGCGCATGCCCGGCAGGGGCGCGGGCAGGACGATCGCGCTCGACTCCGAGGCGGCGACGGGTTGCGCCTGAGCCGTGGGGACCGTGCTCCACGTGTCGGCCTTGTGCCGCACCATCGGGTGGACGAGCAGGGTCAAGACGACAGCCGGACCACTCACGCCGAGAATGAAGCCGGACCGAAGCATCGTCGGGATCTCCGATGGGAGCTTGACAGGATGTCGGGACAACGCGTGCTGGGGGTAACCGGTTCCTTAATTGCGATCGTCTAGCTCAGAGTGAGTATTCGGCCGATCAGACCCGCTACGCCGCAGGCCCCGTCCACCGTCTTCCACAGGCATCCTTGTGGCGGAAATGCCGCAGACCACCGGAAAAATCGGATGCGTCCGGAACCTGGCCGCTTCCTGGCCGTTAGCATGACACCCGGCCACCTGGTCCTCCCCGCATTCCCCTTGTGCATTGGCCGGAACCTTCGAACGGGTCGGATCCCTCCGGCCCGTTTTTTCTTGCGCACTCGCCTACTCTTGCGGACTTGGCCCCGGCGCCCGGGCCGATGCGGGGGAGCGCGCAAACGAAAGCCCCGGCCTTGCGGGCCGGGGCTGCTGTCGGTGGTCCCGATCGACGCTGGGTCAGGCGGTGCGGGCTTCCCGGCGGCGGGCGCTTTGCTGGAAGAAGAGCGCTTGGCTGATCACCGCCGAGACGTTGGCCGGCTGGAACGGCTTGGCGATCAGGAAGGCCGGCTCCGGGCGCTCGCCGGTGAGGAACCGCTCCGGGTAGGCGGTGATGAAGATCACCGGAACCTCGAAGGTCTTCAGGAGGTCGTTGACCGCGTCGAGCCCCGACGAGCCGTCGGCGAGCTGGATGTCGGCGAGGATCAGGCCGGGCCGCTTGTCGCCGGCGAGCTTGATCGCCTCGGTGCGCGTGCGGGCGACGCCGATCACGTTGTGGCCGAGACCCTCGACGAGGGCCTCAAGGTCCATGGCGATCAGCGGCTCGTCCTCGATGATCAGGATCTCGGTCGCCATGTCGGCGGCGAGCTCGCGGCCCGCCTCGTCCACGAGGTCGCGCACCTCCGAGACGTCGACGTCGAGGATGATCGCCGCATCCTCCTCGGAGAAGCCCTCGAGGCAGGAGAGCAGGAAGGCTTGGCGGGGCAGCGGCGTGATCTGGCCGAGCCGAACCTCGGCGGGCAGATCGTGCTGGACCTGCTCGCTCTGGCCATTCACCGACAGCGAGTTCCAGATCCGGGTGAAGACGCGGAACAGGTCGGCCTTGACGTTGGAGCTCCGGCCGAGCGTCTCGGGCTCGTTCACCAGCGTTTCCAGCGTGGCCGCCACGTAGGCATCGCCAGCGACCTGGCTGCCCGTGAGCGCGCGCGCGTAGCGGCGCAGATAGGGCAGGTGCTGCACGACGAGTTGCGATGTCGACATAAGATCCCCTGGGCCTTGCCGTTCTTCTGCTAGCCTCCGCCCCAACGCGGACGGTCCGACTCCGTTCCGGGTGGGCGGAACCGATTGTGTGTCACGGCGTTGCTGCAGCAGCCATGACGTATGTCAAGCCGCAAAACAATCGCGGCGGCGCCGCTCTGCGGCGTCAAGGGGACCTGTGGATGAACGATGATGGTGGTGCCGGGGACCGTCCGGAGCGGGGCGGCGGAGAGAAGGCGCGTGGCGGAAGCGCCTCTGATTCCAGACGTCAGGATTCGGGAGCCGGTCTGAGCGAGCAGACGCAGCGGCGCATCGGCAATCATCTGCGGGCAATGTACGACGCCGTGATTCAGCAGCCCGTGCCCGACCGCTTCCGCGATCTGATCGCGCGTCTCGACGCCTCCGAGCCCGACAAGGCCTGAGGCCGCTCTCGCGCCAAGCCTCGCTCGAATTAGAAGGCCGCCCCGCCTTGATCGGCGAAGCGGCCTTTCGCGCGGCCGCTCTCTGCAGGCCGCGCTGGGTCACCGAGGTTACAGGGTGGGCGAACGACCCCGCATCAGGCCGATCACCGCCGAGATCGCGAACAGCACGATGGCGACGAAGAAGACGAGCTTGGCGGCTTCCATCGCCGTGCCGGCAATGCCGCCGAAGCCGAGGAGCGCGGCCACGAGCGCCACGACAAGAAACGTTACGGCCCATCCGAGCATTTGCGTGTTCCTTCTCAAGCGTGGTGCGGGCTGAGCCGTCACCTTCTGAAGGCAATAACGCCAAGTTTTCGAATCCGTTCCTCTGCGCGCCCCCGAGTGCTCGCGGGGGTGATCTCTTGCCGGCGGCCCGCGTGCCAGGGCCTCGTCCCAGCCTTCTCACGGAGGGCTGCGGCGCATCGCCTCCGGCCCTCCCGCCGGGCGCGTTCGGTTCTCATCTTGAGTGTCGCACCGCACGACCGCGTGCTGCGGCCCGGAACAGGGCCGGCCAGCTTCGCGTTCGTAGACGGTCCCCGGAAACGAGCCCTGACTATGAGCTCCGCGATGAGAGATTTCGCCACCGCCGCCAAGCGTTTCACCGAGGCCGCCACCGCGGCGGCCGATGCCGCGCTCAAGGGCGTGGAGAGGTTGCTCGGTGGCGTGATTCCCTCCCCCGCTCCGCAGCCGGTGCCCGTCCGCGTGCGTAGCCACCCGGCCCACCGCCGCTGAGCGCCCTCCCCCAGCGGCCTCCGGGCTCGTCGATCCTCTCGAAGCCGCCTCCGGGCGGCTTTTTCGTGCGCGCGATCCCCGTGTCTCGCGCCCTCGCTCAGTCTCCGAGGTCCGGTTGCGGGGTGGACATCCGTAGTGTTGCGCGCAGTCTTGCGCCCGCCCGGGCTGCTGTTCCGTCGAGGATCGACCAATCGTCGCGGAGCCTGCGCGGTCTTCCGCAATTGTCGCGCGGCGGTCGCCCCGCTTAATAGGCTCCGCGCGAGCTTGGCCGGACGATTCGGCGGCGTCCGGGGAGAGATCCATGACGATGAGGGTGCGGTTGGTCCGGTTCCTCGTCTCCGGCGGCACGCCTCGGCAGATGCTCGGGACGGCTCTGGCCGGCCTCATCCTGGGCATGGGAGCCGTGGTCATCAGCGCCAGCCTCGTGCGGGCCTCCGAGCGCAACGGGATCTTCGGCTTCTTCGAGGACCTCTTCCGCCCCCAGCCGACGCAGCGCGTCGCCCTGCCCGCCTCCCGGCCGCTGCGCTACGCCACCCTGCCCCAGGCGCATCGCCTCCCGCGCGAGCGCTGGGTCCAGCAGGGGCGGCGCCTCGCCGACCTGCGCGGGCGGAGCGTGCACGGACGCCGCGCCACGCCCCGCGCGGACCGGATCGCCGCCTCGGCGCCCGCGGGGACGCGCACGGTCTGCGTGCGTGCCTGCGACGGCTATCTCTTCCCCCTCGGCAACCTCGCCTCGCGCCAGAACCTGCCGGTGCACGAGGCGGCCTGCGCCGCCGCCTGCCCGAATGCCGCGACGAGCCTCTACACGCTGTCCCGCGGCGAGAACGACCTCGACCGCGCGGTGAGCCTCAAGGGACAGCCCTATCTCGGGGCGGCCTTCGCGAACGTCTATCGCCAGCGCCGCGTCGCGGATTGCTCCTGCCAGCCCGCGGGCGGCGGCCCCCTCTTCCCGATCGCGCAGGACCGCACCCTGCGCCGGGGCGACGTGGTCGCGATGCGCACGACGGTGGGCGTGGTGAGCCCGGCCCGCTCGGGCGCCCTCGAACTCGTCGATTTCCGCCGGGCGCGGGGCCTGTCCGCCGCCCGGACCCGGACGATCGAGGACAGGGTCGGCGTCCTGCGCCGGGAGGCGGAGATCCGCGCCTTCCGGAAGGCGATGCGCGCGGCCGACCGGGGGACCATCGTCCGCGTCGCCGCGATCGGCGACGGCTTCCGGGGTGTCCTGCGCGCCGAGGGGGCGTCAGGCGGCTTCGGCCCGGTGCGCGTGGTCGAGCCCTCGCCCTACGCCCGCTGAGCGGCGCTCCGTTGTCCGCGGCGGCGCGATGTCGTAGGCCCGCGCGGATGTCCGGGCACGCCGCCCGAGGCCGAGACCCGAGTTCCGATCGATGGGTGAGACGAATGGCGGGCCGGAGGCCGAGCCGGCCTTCGACGGTGCTACGCCCGCGCCGGGGACGATCGAGGCGCTGACGCCGCTCGTTCGCCGCCGCATCGCCCCGAATGGCGGCCCGTTCACCGCGAGCGGCACCTGCACCTACGTGGTCGGGCGCGGCCGCGTCGCGGTGATCGATCCGGGGCCCGAGGATGCGGGCCACGTGGAGGCGCTCCTCGCCGACCTCGCGGGCGAGAGCGTCGAGGCGATCGTGGTGACGCACACCCACCGCGACCACTCGCCGGGCGCGCGCCTCCTCGCCGCGCGCACGGGCGCGCCGATCGTCGGGTGCGGGCCGCACCGGGCGGCGCGCTCGCTCGCCGAGGGCGAGTTGCCGATGCTCGACGCCAGCGCCGACAGGCTGCACAGGCCGGACCGCGAACTGCGCGAGGGCGAGACGGTCTCCGGACCCGGCTGGACGCTCGCCGCCGTGGAGACGCCCGGCCACACCATGAACCACCTCGCCTTCGCCCTGCCGGAGGAGGAGGCGCTGTTCTCGGGCGACCACGTGATGGCGTGGTCGACGAGCATCGTCGCGCCCCCGGACGGCTCGATGCGCGCCTACCTGGACTCCCTCGACAAGCTGCGGGAGCGGTCCGAGACGGTCTACTGGCCCGGCCATGGCGGCCCGGTGCGCGATCCGCGCCGCTTCGTTCGGGGTCTCGCCGCCCATCGCCGCCAGCGGGAGACCGCGATCCGCGCCCGCATCGCGGCGGGCGAGGCCGACATCCGCGGGATCGTCGAGGCGATCTATCAGGGGCTCAACCCGGCGCTGCTGGGGGCCGCGGCCCTCTCGGTCTTCGCCCATCTCGAGGATCTGGTGGAGCGCGGCCTCGTCCTCACGGACGGGCCTGCCCGCCTCGACGGCCGCTACCGGGCCGGGGCCGGGATCTGATCGGCGGCGCGATCCGGCACCCCGGAAGGGACGGATCGCGTGCGAACCCTCACTTCACCGCGATGGCGAGGTTGGCGACCTCGTCGAGATAGGCCCGGATCCGGTCGGCGTTGACGCCGAAATCCCGGCCCGCGAGGCGCGAGGCCGAACGCACGTCGATCCGCGCCCCGTCCGCCCGGGGATGCACGCGGACGGTGACGTCGTCCGGCAGGTTCAGGACGAGGCTGCGCGAGATCGCCTCGATCCGCCCGTTGCCGATCCGTCCGCCGGGGCGAATCGCCTCGACGATCTGCCAGCGCCGGTTGATCGCCGCCTTCCGCGCCAGCTCGAAGGCCTGGTCCGCGTCGATGTCGAGGGTCAGCGGCGCGATCTGCGGGTAGGCGCCGCGCTGCCGCTCGCGCGCGGCCGGCCCGGGATCGGGCGGGTAGCGGCCGTCGCGGGCGGCAAAGGCGGTTCGCGAGCGTGAGAAGGCGGGCGGGTTCTCGATGTCGGTGGTGACGTCGTTGATCGCCGGCAGGCGCAGGCCCCGCAGGGCCCCGTAGGCGGGGTAGGCGAGGACGAGCAGCGCCAGGAACAGGCCGCCGAAGGCCGCGCCGAGCCCACGCGCGCCCTCGCGCCAGACCCGCAGGAGGGCGTAGGCCGCGAGCAGCACCGAGACGAGGGCGAGGGCGAGCCCGCTGCCGAGGGTCGCGAGCGCCGGGCCGGTCTCCGCCCGCGGATCGCGGACGAGCAGGAGCGCGATCCCCGTGACGAGGAGCGCCAGCCACGCCACCTGCCGCGACAGGCCGCCGGCACGCGTGACGGGTTCCTCGATGAGCAGGCGGCGCATGGTGGCGGGTTCGCTGTCCGAGGCTGGCTGAGGCGGGAGGGGGCACGCGGCGGGACCCAAGCTCTACAACTCGCCCGGCCGCCGCGCTACCCGCGGCGCGGACCGCAACCAGAACACGTACCGGTCGGAGAAGAGCGGCCTCCGGAAGCCCGCTGCCGACAGCGGATGAGGCCGGCGCGCAACCTCCCACAGTTGTCTCGGGGAGCCCCGCTGCCCGCCGGCCGCGGGTCTGCTATAGGCAGGCCACGATGTCGCGTGTCACAGCCATGGAAAGTCCGGGCCAAGCCCCGGCTCACGAGCCGGATCCGGTCGATCCGCTCCGGGTCTGGTTCCGGTTCATCCGCCTGAACCGGCGGGTCTCGGCCGCCGTCGGGGCGGAACTGCGCGAGATCGGGCTCTCGATCCCGCAATTCGACGTGCTCTCGACCCTGACCGAGCGCGAGGGCCTGACGCAGCAGGAACTGGCCGCGCGCCTCTACGTCACGAAGGGCAACGTCTCGGGGCTGATCGACCGCTTGGTCGAGGCGGGCCTCGTCGAGCGCCGCGCGATTCCCGGCGACCGGCGCTCCCACGCGCTCCACCTCACCCCGGCGGGCACGGGCCTCGCCTCGCGGGGCATAGCGGCGCAGGAGGCCTACGTGGCGCGCACGCTGGGCCGCCTCGCGCCCGAGGATGTCGCCGCCTTCGAGCGGCTGGTGCTGCAATGGCGGGACCTCGTGCGTGCGGACGAGGCCGCCCGGACCTGAGCGGGCGCGGCTACGCCATGCCCAGGGCCTGCATGTACAGTTCGAGAATCGCCTCCTCCTCCTGGCGCTCGGCATGGTCCTTCTTGCGCAGCGAGATGATCTTGCGCAGCGCCTTGGTGTCGAAGCCGGTGCCCTTCGCCTCGGCGTAGACGTCCTTGATGTCGCCGGCGAGGCCCGCCTTCTCCTCCTCCAGGCGCTCGATGCGCTCGATGAAGCTCTTGAGCTGGTCGGCGGCGACCGAGGAGGGGTCGACCGCCGGGCTTGCTGAGGCTGCCATGTCTCCGAAAGTCCTTCCATCTGCGCGCCGCGCGCGGCGCCTCACGCGGGGTGGTAGGCGAGCAACCTTACCGGGAGATTAGCCGAGCCGGGCCCGCCGGGCTCAGTGCGGCTCGGCCTGCCGCCCGGCGAAGGCGGCCTGCTGCTCGGGGGTCGCCTCCGCCTGGTGCTGGGCCTTCCAGGCCTCGTAGGGCATGCCGTAGACCTGCTCGCGGCTCTCGTCCTTGGTCAGCGGCAGGCCGCGCTCGTCGGCGGCGTCCTTCAGCCAGTTCGAGAGGCAGTTGCGGCAGAACCCCGCCAGATTCATCAGGTCGATGTTCTGCACGTCCGGGCGGTTGCGCAGGTGCGAGACGAGGCGCCGGAACACGGCGGCCTCCAGCTCCGTCTGGGTCTTTGGGTCGATCTCGGGCATCGTGGTCTGCTCCTGGATGGGGCGTGTCCGCTCAGGTCGGCGGCGCGGGCGCCCGCGTCAAGCGGCGGGGCGGAGGATCGGGCCGAGCAGCTTGGCAAAGCGCTCGGCCCATTCCGCCTGGCCGCCCTCGCCCGCGATCAGGTCCTGGCGGATCTCGACGAGCGCGTTCGGCAGGCCGCGGGCGGTGGCGTGGCGGTCGATCGTGTCGCCGGGCAGGCCCCCGTCATAGGGCTCGTTGTCCCCGACCGTGAGCCCGGCCGGGTCGGCCCTGAGGCCGGCGATGAGAGGCGCGCTCAGGCGGTCGTCCCGGTCGTAGAGGATGCCGACCTGCCAGGGCCGCGCCACCCCGCGCCAGTAGGGGGTGAAGCTGTGGATCGTGACGATGGCCGGCGGGGCGCCGGCCGCCTCGCCCGCCGCGACGCCCGCGTCGATCGCCCGGTCGAAGGGTTCGTAGAAGCGGGCGACGCGCTCCGCCTTGCCCGCCTCGTCGATGCGGGCATTGCCCGGGACCACCGCCCCGTCCGAGAGGCGCATCACCAGGGTCGGGTCGGCCCGGCCCCGGTTCGGGTCGATGATGAGGCGCGAGAAGCGGGTGAGGATCGCGGGGGCGCCGAGATGGCGGGCGAGCGCCCGCGTCACGCCGGCCGCGCCGATGTCGTAGGCGATGTGACGGCCGAACTCCGCCTCGGCCACACCGAGGACGATGTCCTCCGGCACGAAGTTCGAGGCGTGGTCGCAGATCAGGAGCAGACCGCAGGCCGGATCGCCGGGCACCGTCTCGACGGGGTGGGGCGGATGCGGGACGGGCATGGGGGATCCGGTTCGTTTCCAGCTTGCCGACGGGTCGAGGCTCGGGCAGAGCACGTATCAAGGATCGTGCGCTCACGGCAACATGAGGCCCGTCGCCCTCCCCTCGCTGACGCGGGCGCGAGGGCGAGGACGCACGAGAAGAAGACGACACGACGCGCGAGGACGCCCGCATGAGTGCCACCACGCCCGCCCCGACCGGGACGCCGAACGAGACCGGCGCGACCGACCTGCGCAGCCTGCTCAACGGATTCCTCACCGAGGCGATCGCCGCTGCCCACCCGGCGCGCTGCCTCCTGCCCCACCTGCCGCCCCCGCCCAAGGGCCGTCTGATCATCCTCGGCGCCGGCAAGGCGGGCGGCAGCATGGCCGCGGTGGCGAGCCGGTTCTACCGGGAGGAGCACGGGCTCGGGGCCGACCGCATCAGCGGCCTCGCGGTGGCCCGCCACGGCTATGGGGAGGAGGCGCCGCTCATCCGCATGGTCGAGGCCGGTCACCCGGTGCCGGATGCCGCCGGCATCGAGGCCACGAAGGAAGCCCTGCGCATCGCCTCGGAGGCCGGCCCCGACGACGAGGTGCTGGTGCTCCTCTCCGGCGGCGGCTCGGCGAACTGGATCGCACCGGCCGGCGACCTGACGCTCACCGAGAAGCAGGCCATCACCCGCGCCCTCCTGCGCTCGGGGGCGCCGATCAACGAGATCAACACGGTGCGCAAGCACATCTCGCGCATCAAGGGCGGGCGCCTCGCGCTCGCCGCCCGCAACGCCGCGCGCATCCTGACGCTCGCCATCTCCGACGTGCCCTTCGACGACCCGGCCGTGATCGCTTCGGGGCCGACCGTGCCCGACCCCTCGACGCTGGCGGAGGCCCGCGCCATCTGCGAGCGCCGCGGCATCCCCCTGCCCGAGGCCGCCAGGGCGCTCCTCGACGACCCGAACAACGAGACCCCGAAAGCGGGCGACCCGGCCTTCGCCCGCGCCGAGTACCGCATCATCGCCCGGCCGATCGACGCGCTCGAAGCGGCCGCCGCGGCCGCCGGGAAGGCGGGCTACGAGCCCGTCATGCTGGGCCCCGATCTCGAGGGCGAGGCCCGCGAGGTGGCGGCCGAGCACGCGCGCCTCGCCCGCGAGGCGAAGGCGCAAGGCCGCAAGGTGGCGCTGATCTCCGGCGGCGAACTCACCGTCACGATCCGCGGCGAGGGCCATGGCGGTCCGAACCAGGAATACGCGCTGGCGCTCGCCATCGCGCTCGAGGGCGAAGCCGGCATCGCCGGCATCGCGGCCGACACGGACGGCACCGATGGCGGCCGCGGCGAGGCGACCGACCCGGCGGGCGGCCTCGTCGACCCGACGACCCTGGAGCGCGCCCGCGCCGCCGGCCTCGATCCGGCCGCGATGCTCGCCGACAACGACTCGACGCGCTTCTTCGCGACGATCGGCGACCTCGTTCAGCCCGGCCCCACCCGCACCAATGTCAACGATTGCCGCATCATCCTCGTCGGCTGAGCGCGTGCGCGCGCCCCGCCTCGCGCTCGGTCTCGCCCTCGCGGCCGGCCTCTGCCTTCTCGGCGCTGGGCCCGCGCGGGCGGACCTGCGCATGTGCAACCTGACGGCGAGCAAGGTCGGCGTCGCGCTCGGCTACCGGGACCCGCAGGGCTGGGTCACGGAAGGGTGGTGGGACCTGACGCCGAAGGCCTGCGAGACGCTCCTCAAGGGGGCGCTCGCGGCCCGTTTCTACTACGTCTTCGCGGTGGATTACACGCGCGGCGGCGAGTGGAGCGGGCGCTCGCTGATGTGCACCAAGGATGCCGAGTTCACGATCCGCGGGGTCGAGGATTGCCTCGCCCGCGGCTACGACCGCAACGGCTTCTTCGAGGTCGATACCGGCGAGCAGAAGAGCTGGACGATCCAGCTCACCGACCCGAACCAGCCGGCCGCGCCCTCGCCCTGACCCCCCTCACCGCCGCGCGGCGACGAGGGAGAAGAAGGCGCCCTGCGGGTCCATGCACTGCACGATGAAGGAGCCGCCCGGAACCTCGTGCGGACCCATCAGCACTTTGCCGCCGTGCTCCGTGACGCGGGCGGCGGCGGCATCGATCTCCGGCACCGTGACATAGTAGCCCCAGGCCGAGACCGGCAGGCTCGGCGGCCGGTTCATCATGCCGCCGATCGCGCGCCCGTTCGCCGCGAAGGTCTGGTAGGTCCCCATCGGCCCGAGCTCGACGGCCCGGTCCTTCGTCCAGCCGAACAGGCCGGCGTAGAAGTCGAAGGCGGCAACCCAGTCCGTCACGAACAGCTCGTGCCAGCCGACATGGCCGGGCGTGCCGGCAGGGGCCTCCGCCATAGCGGGCCCGCTCGGCTGGAACAGGACGAAGAACGCGCCCTGCGGATCGGTGACGACGGCGAACCGGCCGACGCCCGGCAGGTCCTCGGGACCCTTGCGCACGCCGCCCCCGGCCGCGGCCACCCGCTCCGCCATCGCGTCGACGTCGGCGACGCCGACGAAGCCGCTCCAGCCCGGATGGCCGTCCTGCGCCTTCACCTCGTCGGGCAGGGGCGCGATCCCGGCGACCGGGCGCCCATCCGCGCTGAGCACCGTGTAGGGGCCGCCCTCTCCCTCCCAGGCTTGCGCCTCCCATCCCACGACCGCGCGGTAGAAGGCTTCCGCCCCTCCCGTGTCGGTCGTCATGAGCTGGTACCAGACGAAGCTGTTGGCGCGCTCGGACATGCGGGTCTCCCTCTCTCGTCAGTGGGCGGCCGATCGTGCCCGATTCGCCGCGACCCTTCGATGCCGCCTCAGCCGTTCGCCGCGGCATAGGCCTCCGGACCCTGCGCCGCCGCCACGGGATCCATCCAGCTGATCTCCCAGACGTGCCCGTCGGGATCCTCGAAGCTGCGGCCGTACATGAAGCCGTAATCCTGCGTCGGGCCGGGATCCGCGCGCCCGCCCGCGGCCGCGGCCCTCGCCACCATCGCGTCGACCGCCTCGCGGCTCTCCTGCGAGATGCAGATCAGCACCTGACAGGTCTCGCGCGCGTCCGGAATCGTCTTCGTCGTGAAGGTGCCGAAGAAGGCATGGCTCAGGAGCATCGCGTGGATGACATCCGAGAACACCATGCAGGACGCGTCGTCGTTCGAGAAGGCCGGGTTCTTGGTGGCGCCCACCGCCTCGTAGAAGGCCGTGGACTTCGCCACGTCGCGCACGGGCAGGTTCACGAAGATCATCTGCGGCATCGGACTTTCCTTCCTCGCCCGGCCCCTCGCGGCCAAGTTTGACCCTGATGCCCGATTCAGTTATAAATTGCAACTATGAAGTTAGAAAAAGTGACTGAGGGTTCGAGAACGTCCCGGCGCTACGAGGATGCCTGTGCGGCCGCGCACGCCCTCGATCTCGTCGGCGAGCGCTGGGCGCTCCTCGTCATGCGGGAGTTGATGCTCGGCCCGAAGCGGTTCAGCGACCTGCGCGCGGATCTCCCCGGCATCAGCGCCAACGTGCTGACGCAGCGCCTCGAAGGGTTGGAGGCGGTGGGGATCCTCGTGCGCCGCAGGCTGCCGCCGCCGGCCGGTAGCCAGGTCTACGCGCTGACGCCCTGGGGTTCCGAGAGCGAGCCGATCTTCCAGGCCCTCGGCCGCTGGGCGGCGCGCTCGCCGCTCCACGACCCGAGCCTGCCCTTCAGCGCCACCTCGCTGTTCCTGTCGCTGCGCACCATGCTCGACCCGGGGCGGGCGGCGGGCCTGTCGGCCCGGATCGGCTTCCGCATCGGCGCGGAAACCTACCTCGCCCGCGTCGCGGACGGGGCGATCACGGTGGAGCGTGGGCCGCTCGAGGGGGCGGACCTCGTCTTTTCCGGCCCCGCCCCGGTCATCGCCGCGGCGATCTATGGCGGCCAGTCCTTCGAGGCGCTCGCCGGCGCGTTGAGCCTCGAGGGCGACCGGGCGCTCGCGGAGCGCTTCGTCACCCTCTTTCCCCTGCCTCCGAAGGCGACGTCCGAAGCCTCGGCCCCGGAGTGGCGCGCGCCTCCCCCGTGAAACGGCGATTGCCGGCCCCGGCCGCTTGACGCGGCGGCCCGGCCGGTGCTTGTGGCCGCTCGCCCTCAACCGGCCGGACACGACGCACCGCCGGGCTTGCGCTGCCTTGATGGAGGCCGGATTGAAACGCTCACGCCGCACGAAGATCGTCGCCACGCTCGGACCGGCCTCCGACACGCCGGAGATGATCACGAAGCTCTTCCACGCGGGCGCTGACGTGTTCCGGCTCAACATGAGCCACCTGCCGCGCGAGAAGCTGCCGGAGAAAATCGAGGTGATCCGCGCCATCGAGCGCGAGGCCAAGCGCCCGATCGCGATCCTCGTCGACCTGCAGGGCCCGAAGCTGCGGCTCGGCGCCTTCGCCGAGGGCAGCGCCATGATCGCGAACGGGGCGAGCTTCGTCCTCGACAGCGACCAGACGCCGGGCAACGCCGAGCGCGTCTACCTGCCCCATCCCGAGATCCTCTCGGCGCTGGAGCCCGGCCATTCGGTCATCATCGACGACGGCAAGCTGCGCCTGACCGTCACCGAGGTGGGGCCGGGCCGCGCCGTGACCCGCGTCGAGGTCGGCGGCCGCATCTCGAACCGCAAGGGCGTCTCGCTGCCCCACACCGTGATCCCGGTCCCCGCCATGACCGACAAGGACCGGTTGGACCTCGAGGCCGGGCTCAATGCCGGCGCCGACTGGATCGCCGTCTCCTTCGTGCAGCGCCCCGAGGACATGGCCGAGGTGAAGGCGCTGGCCGCCGGCCGCGCCCTGGTGATGGCCAAGATCGAGAAGCCGCAGGCGCTGACCCGCCTCGACGAGATCATGGAGGTCTCCGACGGCCTGATGGTCGCCCGCGGCGATCTCGGCGTCGAGATGCCCCTCGAGCAGGTGCCCGGCGTGCAGAAGCGCATCACCCGCGGCGCGCGGCGCCTCGGCAAGCCCGTCGTCGTCGCGACGCAGATGCTCGAATCCATGATCACGGCCCCGGTGCCGACCCGCGCCGAGGTCTCGGACGTGGCGACCGCGGTCTACGAGGGCGCCGACGCCGTGATGCTCTCGGCCGAGAGCGCCTCCGGCGCCTTCCCGGTCGAGGCGATCTCGACCATGAGCCGCATCGCCGAGCAGGTGGAGCGGGACGCGCTCTACTGGGACATCCTGACGGCCCAGCAGCGCTCCGCCCCGGAGGCCACCGCCTCGGACGCGATCGCGGCCGCGGCCCACCAGATGGTCGGCTCCCTCGGCCTCAACGCGATCATGGCCTGGACCCATTCGGGCTCGACCGCCCTGCGGCTCGCCCGCTCCCGCCCGAACGCGACCGTGATCGCGCTCACGCCGAAGCGGGAGACCGCGCGCCGCCTCGCCATGGCCTGGGGCACGCACCCGATCGTCACGAACGACGCGAGCGACGTCGACGACATGGCCTTCCGGGCCGCGAAATTCGCCGTGCGCGAGCGCTTCGCCGAGGTCGGCGACCGGGTCATCGTGGTGGCGGGCGTCCCCTTCGGCACGCCGGGCGCCACGAACCTCGTGCGCATCGCCTTCGTCACCCGCGAGCACGCCGCCCGGGCGTGAGCGACGCCTCGCCTCTCCCGTTCGGGAGAGGCCGGCCACCTGACATCATGGGGCCGCCGCCGGCAGCGGCCTGCGCTCGCCGATCCGCTCCGCGAGCCGGCCGACCTCCCGCGCCAGGGCCTCGGCGGCAACGTAATGCACCATGTGGCCGATGCCCGGCAGCACCACGAGCTCCGCGCCGGGGATGCGTTGCGCGAGCGGGCGGGCCTGGAATTCGGTGCGCACGATCGGATCCGCCTCGCCCGCCACGATCACGGTCGGCACCCGGATGCCGCCGTAGCGCGGGCCCTGCGCCGCCAGAGCGGCGGGCAGCCCGGTCAGGTCCTGCACGTTGGCGAGCAGCGTACCCGGCCGCAGGACCAGGGCGGCCCGCGCCCGGGTCAGATAATCGTCGCTCACCGCCTGCGGCGCGAACACGGATCTCGCCGCCCGCTCCAGGTAGGTCATCGCCACCGGCGGACCTAGGGTGCGGCTGAGAAGCCACGCCACGAGAGGCTGCAGGGCGAGCCGCCAGTACCAGGGCGGATCCGGGCGCTGCGGGAACGGCAGGGCCACCGGCGAGACCAGGGCGAGGCCCGCCACCCGCTCCGGATGGTCGAGGGCGAGGCTCGCCGCGAGCGCGCCGGACCAGGAATGGCCGAGCACGATGGCGGGGCCGATCCCCATCCCCTCCAGAGCCTCGGCGATGACGGCTCCCTGCGCGGCGGGCGTGGCGGCGGCGAGGCGGTCGCTCCAGCCGAAGCCCGGCCGGTCGAAGGCGATCACCCGGAAGCCCTGGGCGGCGAGGAGGCGGCCCACCCCCTCCATCGGCTCGGCGCCGTTCGCCGAGGCGCCGTGGAGCAGGATCACGGTGCCGCGCGCGCCCTCGCGGGGGCCGGCCTCGATCGCGGCGAGGCGGCCGCCCGCCACGGGGACGAAGCGGCCGGCCGGCGGAAACTCCGCCTCGGCACGAAGCGTGATCAGGAGGCTGGCCAGGGCGCCGAGGCCGAGAACGCCGCCGATCAGGGCCGCGACGAGGCCGGCAAGCCCGGCGAGCGCCTGCGCGACGCCCATCAGAGGTCGCGGCCGTCGACCTCGGGGGCGAGCCGCTCGATCGAGCTCTGGACCTTGTCCATGCGCGGATAGAGGGCGGCGGCGCGGCGGAAGGCGCCGAGCGCCCGCGCCTTGTCGTCCATGGAGAGGTAGAGCCGGCCGAGCGTCGCCCAGGCCTCGAAATGGCGCGGCTCCAGCACGAGGGCGCGCTGCAGGTCGGCGATCGCGGCGGCCTTGTCGGAGAGGTGCCAGAACACGCTGGCCCGCCGGCTCCAGCCCTCGGACCAGCCGGGCTCGAGCGTCAGCACCCGGTCCATCAGCTCGACGGCGAGGGGGAAATCCTGGCTCGCCATGGCTTGGCGGGCGCGCTCGGTGAGGAGGTCGGCGGTGGCGCTGCCCGATCGGTCGAGGCGCCGCTCGATCAGCTTGGAGATCCCGCGCGCCTCCGCATCGTCCTCGGAGTCGCGCAGGCGCGCGAACAACTCGTCGAGGCTCGCGGGCGGCTTGGGCTTGGCCGTCTCCGGCTTGTCGCGGTCCTCGGCCTGCGGCTCGCGGGACAGCGTGCCGGGCGGGGCCGCGGCGGCGGGATGCGCGGCGGCCAGGAGGGCTGCCAGGGCGAGGGGGAGGAGGCGCAGCATCGGGAGAGCTTGTGCGCCCCGCGCGCGCGCGTCAACGCGCTCGCTTGCCGCGCGGGCTCCGGCCGCGCGGAATGCGGCGCCCGCGGGCGGGAAGCCCGCGGGCCGCGGAGGGTCTCAGCCCTGGCGCGCCTTGAAGCGCTTCTGGGTCTTGTTGATCACGTAGACCCGGCCCTTGCGGCGCACGAGCTGGTTGTCACGATGCCGGCCGCGGAGCGACTTCAGCGAGTTGCGAATCTTCATCGGTTCTCTCTCGGCGCGGAGGTCCCGGCCGCCTGTCGGTTCAAGTCTCGGGAACGGGAGCGCCTCTCGGCATCCCCGGCGATGGCAGCGGACGCATCGCGGAAAGGCGGCTGCCTTATCAGGATTCGCCCCCGGGAGGCAAGACGGATCGGCGCGTCCCGCCCGCGTCTATCGTTCTCTCCAGGCTTTGGCGATCTGGTCGGTGAGGGGCTTGGTGAGGTAGGAGAGCACGGAGCGCTCGCCGAGCTGCATGAAGCTCTCCACGGGCATGCCCGGCACCAGCTTGGCCCCGTTCAGCCGCGCCGTCTGCTCCTCGGGCACCTGGATGCGCGCCACGTAGTAGCTCATCCCCGTCTTCGG
>NZ_JAVDVV010000007.1:0-219680 GCF_031457035.1 Methylobacterium sp. BE186 | reverse complement strand
GATCGGCTCTGGACGGCCGTCGGCGATCTTCTCGACGCCTTCACGCCAGCCGAGTGCGCCAACTACTTCGCCGCCGCCGGTTACGATCCGGAGTAGGTGGAAAGCGCTCTAGTATCTTGATCAGACCAAGCATTTGTTCATCGTTGGAGCGGTCTAACTCGCAGCTCATTTTCCTGCGGGGCGCGCTCAATACTCTGAGCAACGTGGCGCAACCCTCCTCCAAAGTGAGATACTGCTGCAATCCGTCCTTGCGCCAGCCAAGCACAACTGTGTCGCCGCTATGAGACATGAGTTTAGGAGCAGGGACCCCATATAGGGCCAGGAGCATAATGAAGCTTCTCGCGTCTTGCTCGGCCTCGGCGGTAATCGCGAGCTCGTCGCCCTCGGGTAAGGCTGCCATTGCCGCTAAGGTCGAGTACACAGCTTCGTATGACGAACCCTCGGTCCACTCCTGGGCTCGGAATTCAGCGTTGGTGCGGCTGCTCTGATCTTTCCGGAATAGCTTTGGGCGCCGCGTCTGAATGGCGACTCCGCTGGCGGCTGCGCGCATCCACCGGTGTAAGGCCTGGGTAGCGTCATTTGCTTGGTCGGCGATGGCAGGCATGTAGATCTCAGTCGCCTCTATTTCTCCGCTGAAAAGTGGCAGGACCTCGGCCGTTCCGGCAGCCATATCAGTTCTCCAGCGCCTTAAGGGACTGCGATCCGCGAAGCCGCTTCGCTTCCGCGCCCATTTCTCCGATCAACTCCGCCAAGACCCCGGGTTCTATAGGACGGCTGACCGGCATCGTGTTGACGTCTATGTAGTGCGTCGCACCGAACTGCTCCAGCGTGGTTGCGGTCGGGGCGATTGCCATCGGCTGCGCGCCAATCTGCACGTTCAGCATCTGGTATGCGTCTGCGGACCAACGCTGCAGCCTATTCATCTTTTGCCCGCCCTTCGCAAATTCCTTTCTGACATTTGCACTAAATGTTAAATCTGTGGCGCTACGCAAATCTGTAGGAATATTCAACGCCTCACTGACTAAGGAGGCGGCCTCCTCCAATGACGAGGTGGGTTTTACTAGTGTTAAAACGACTGCGCAGCGAACCGCGTCTGGCACAGCACCTGCCGCACCCTGGAAGCGGCTTACCAATTCATCTAGATGCCGTCCGGTGTCGGCTATTGTTGGTAGATCTGCAGTATCTCTCGGCCTCGCGTTCAGGAAAAAATCGACGCGCATCTGCTGCACCTGCACAACGGCGTCGGCATGGTCCAGGGAGCCTTGCGCGATCCCTAAGAAGGGGTTCGTTGGCTGAGGTGCCCGATTGGTTTGAACGCTGTCAGGCTCGCGGCCGGTGAGCGCCTGATAGACCTTCTCTGCGCTCACCTCGCGAGAGCGGGGTGAGAACCACACCACTTGGAGGGTTTGCGCATCCCAGGGTTCATTGTCGGCCATGGGGTCAAACCCACTCAGTCAGGTGGCGAAACATGCGCTACGTGGAGTCGAGCCGTCTAGGAGGCAAAGGGAGGCGGGGGTGTCATTTTGCGGCAGTGGTTAGCAGGCAGAGTGGCTTCGTTGCAAATCAGCTTCACCCTGCGCCATCAGCCACACCGACGCCCGCTCGTGCAACTCGCCGCGCTCACCAGCTCGGCCGCTGTGCCTGCGGGCGCATCGAATGCGCGGTTCCGATCATCATCGCCGCGAACCATCCGCAGCCCGGTAGAACGTCTTCGGCCGCCCGCCCGTCTTCTCGACGAGTTCCTCCAGAGCGCCACTGGTGACGAGGTACTTCATCACCCCGTCGAGTTGCCGCGCGTCGAGCTTGCCGTCGACTCGCCGGTAGATCTCGGATCGCGTCACCGGGCGCCCTACCCCGGCGACGAAGCGCAGGACCAGCTTCAGCCCGGCTTGGTGCTCGTTCTCGGCGAGGTTCTCTCGCAAGCTCGTCATGAACTGGTCGAGCGACCAGTCGACGAGCCGGCGCGCGAAGGCCATGTCGACCTCCTCCACCACCGCCCCGGCGAGCCCGATGTCCGCGTAGCGGCCGCACGCCACGACGAGCGCCACGCGCTTCGTCAGTTCGGCGGCACGGCTCCAGGCTTCGAAGAGGGGATCCGCGTCGGCCCTCGCCAGCATGGCCTCGTCTCGTACCCGGCAGGCGTCGTAGATCGCCTGGGCGCCCGGCGTCATCTCCAGCACGACCATGGGCGGCGGCCGGGTCGGGTCCATCAGCGTGGCGGTCGGCGCGATGTGTCGGCGTGGGTCGACGCCCGCGGGCGGCGCGTCCTGGAACTCGAACAGGCGCTTGGCCGAAGCCACGATGTGGCCTGGGATGTTCTCCTCCGGCGCGACGTGCTCCTGCACCGCCACGCGCTCGTACCGGGGCAGCACGAGGAAGCGATTCAGGAAGCCGTTGGCCAGCATCCTGGCCTTCATGTGCTCGTAGAACGAGACGAAGGTCGTGGCGCCGTAGAGCGACAGGCAGGGCCGGTGCACGAGGAGATCGCCCCGCGTCGTGGTGGCGTTCGGCATGAACGTGCCCATGCCGCGGCCCCAGAGTGTGCAGTAGTCCTGCACGAGCTCGGCCTCCTGCGCGTTCGCCATGCGGCTGCCGGAGCGGCGCAGGATCTTGTCGACCTCGTCGACCACCTGGACCTGCACGGGCCGCTCGGCGAGCCGCAGCGCGAGTGATGAGGCGGAAGCCGCGGCACCGGTGTGCAGGCGATGGCTCGAGGCCGCGTCAAGGATCTGGCGCACGGCCTCCTGCGGCCGTTCCTTGCCGGCGCCGGTGCCCGCGATCGTCATGACGTAGAGGTGCGCGCCGGAGCGCGGCGTGCCGCAGTAGGCGCGCCGGCCGACCAGAGTGCCGACCGTCACGAGCGCGGCCGCCACGGCGAACAGCCGGATCGGCTTCGGCGAGGTCGCCTCGATCCAGTCCGCGATCTCGCCGACGAGACCGGGCACCTGCAGGTGCTCGCGCAGGAAGTCGCGCGCGTCGCCGCGCTCCTCCGCAACTGCATCCTGCAGCACCTCGCCGGTCTCTGCGTCGATCAGGACGCCCTCGCGCATCTCGACCGGGCGGGGCTGCAGATCGAGAGCGACGGTCTCGCCGAACCCGACCCGGCCCGCCAGCCACTCGAAGGCGGCATCGAGATCGCAGTCGCGCGCGCACATCACGAGGTCGAGCGGCGTGTAGGCGCGGTCGCCGTCGTGGAAGTCCCGGATGCCGTCCGGATGGATCTTCAGGTTCGGGCTGCGCTTCTCCAGCGGTCGCCCGCGCTGGGACGGGCGCCAGGAGGCCACGGCTCTGTACCCGTCGCGCGAGCGCCGCAGCTTGTAGAGCCCGAGATCCGGCACCCAGGCGCCGAGATGACCCATGGCGAGGTTGTTGAGGCGTCGGTGCGGGGCCTCGTCGCCGTGCTCCGCCACCTCGCGGCGGGCCGGACGTTCCGGCTCCGGCGCGTAGCCGAAGGGCTTGAGCGCCTCGGCGATGCGCTCGCCGATGTCGTCCTCGATCCAAGGCAGATCCTCGGGCGCGACGCCGTCCAGCGTCTCCGGCCGGGTCCAGCGGTAGGGCTGGCCGGTGTCCGGGTGCAGGGTCGGTGGCAGCACCGTCTGCTTGCCGGGGCCGAGCAGATCGAGCACGCGCACCGGCCTGCCGTCCGGGCCTGGCACGTTGAAGGCGCGCGACGGGAAGCTGTCGCTGCCCCGGTAGAACAGGGTCTCGCCCTTCTGGCCGGCCTTGCCCACCATGGTCTCGGGCAGAACGGAGAGGATCGCAGCGCGAATCGCCGGCTCGTCGGTGTCGATGTCGGCGCTCACCACGCCGCGGGACGGCGGCCCGAGTACGACGCAGACGCCGCCGTCGCTGCCCGACCAGCGGTCGATTTCGGTCTCGATCGGGAGGCGCCCGCGAAACCGAGCCTGCCAGTCGTCCATGCCGATCCAGCCGCCCAGTCCGTTCGGCACGCCGGGTCGCTTCGTGCCCGGGATGATCGGAATCGCGGCGTAGCCCTGCTCGACGAGCTTGGCGCCGATCGAGGCGTATGGGCCAGATGTCGGCATCTCAGAACGGGGCGGCGTTTTCGAGGAACCTGCGGCGCAGGCTCGCCTCGAACCCGACGAGTACTTGATGGAGGAAGGTCTTCCACTCTTCCTCGGTCAGCCTCGCCAGATCGGTCTTGCCGATGCTCTCGAGGTAGGCGCCGGCCATGTCGCCGGCCTCGTCGCGCGCGGCCTGCTCGAACCGGTCCAGGGCTACCTTGGGCATCTCGTACACGCTCCTCGCTAACGTCCCGCACACCGGGCTGTCGCAGAGCCACATCACGGGATGACCCTGCCGTCCGGCCCACCCGAGTCCGATCGCGCGGCGGCGGCAGACCCCGCAGATGACGGGCTCTCGGTCGCCCTTGATGCGCGAGACCGCATTCATCGTGTCGCCTCCAGCCCCTGCTGGTAGGCACGGTTGATGTTCGCCATGGCGGCATGCGAGCCGCCGGTGTCTGGATGATGCTCGCGGGCCAGCCGTCGGAAGGCGGTCTTCACCTCATCCGCGTGCGCGAAGGGGTCGAGGCCGAGCACCCGCCACCACTCCACGTTCTCGCGCGCCTCGACCGGAACGACGACGTAGGCGCGCACGCGCTCCAGCTCGTCGGCCGCGAACCGGCGCCCGACCACGCGGACGTACTGACCGTCCTTCTTCGTGACGATGTCGCTGGGTCGCGCCGTCTCCCCGGCCTCGCAGCGCTCAAGGGCTTCGGCGACGGTGCGCGGCACGGGCATGCGACCGCGCATGTCGCGCCACCACTTCTCGGCCTTGGCCCGCGCCGGCCCGGCGTGCTCGAAGCAGACCCACTCCGATTGGCCCGTGAAGCCGCAGGTGTAGTCGACCCGGAGCGTGGGCGGCGCGCTCGGATCGTTCCGCTTCGTGTGCCGGGCGAACTCGACCGCAGTGACCTTGATCCAAGGGTCCTTGAAGGCAGGGCCTGCGCTGCGCACGCCGGCCATGACGACGCTCTCGGCATCGGCCATGGCCTCGTGCTGCGGCTTGGGGCGCTCCCACTCGTGGCCGCAGCCGGGAGCCGTGCAGGCGAATGCATGCAGGTCGATGAGGGTGCTGCAGTTCGGACAGGCCTTGGCACGCACGGTATCGGGCTTCACCGCAACCTCGACAGGCTTTGCCGCGCGGCGAGCGCCCGGCTCCGACGGCGGCGCGATGGCGTCGACCGGGCCGTGCCGCAGCACGTTGCCCGCGAAGTCGAGCACGAGGCAGTTCGGCTTTGACGAGGCTGCGATCGCGGCGACCCGCTCCTCGGCCGTCGCCGAGTTCGGATCGAACCCGGACGGGTAGACTGGCCGCGTGCCTCGCCCGCACTTCTGGATGTAGAGCCCGGTTGACAGGGTCGGACGCAGCATCGCGATCAGATCGACGCCCACCACGTCGAAGCCGGTGGTCAGCACCATCGCGTTGGTCAGACACCGAATGCGGCCTTCCCGGAACGACTGAATGATCCGGTCGCGCTCCGCGGTCGGCGTCTCGCCCGTGACGGTTTCGCAGGCGACCCCACGGCGGCGCAGGGCGTCCCGCACGTTGAAGGCGTGGTCGACGCCGGAGCAGAAGGCGAGCCAGGACCGCCGTCCCTCGCCCATCGCGACAATCTCGTCGCAGGCGCCATCCGTGACGTCGTCGCGATCAACGGCCCGCTGCAGATCCGCCTCGACGAACTCGCCGCCGCGCCGGGCCACGCCCGATACATCCATGCCGGTCAGTGTCTTCTTGGAGACGAGCGGGGCGAGCCAACCGTCGGCCACGGCGTCGCCGATGCCGTAGCTGTAGACGATGCGCTCGAAGATGCGGCCCTCGCCCTCGTCCAGCCGCCCGGAATCGAGCCGGTAGGGGGTGGCGGTGAAGCCGGCCACGCGTAGATCCGGCACGCGCTCGCGCAGCCTGTCGATCAGCTGCCGGTACATGCCCTCGCCCTTCTTCGGCAGCAGGTGCGCCTCGTCGATCAGGACGAGATCGCGCGGCCCGAGCGAGTAGCCGTCCTCGCGGTAGACGGACTGGATCGACGCGAACAGGATCTTCTGATGCCGATCCCGGCGCCCCAGGCCGGCCGCGTTGATGCCGATGCCGGCGCCGGGCCTCACCCTCAGAAGCGCCTTCACGTTCTGCTCGACGAGCTCGCGGGTGTGCACGAGCGACAGCACCCGCATGTCGGGGTACTCGGCCAAGACCTCGTCGATGAGCCCGGCGATGCAGACGGACTTGCCCGTGCCGGTGGCGAGGTCGACGAGCGGGTTGCCGCCGCCGTCTCGCCAATAGTCGAGCAGCGCTTGAATCGTCTCCAGTTGGTAGGCGCGCGGCTGGATCATCCCCGCGCCTCCATCTCGTCGAGCGCGTGCGTGAGTGCGTCGGCCGCGATCTGCAGGGCGGCGAGCGCCACCTCCTCGGTGGCGTCGGCCAGGATCTCCGCGATGTCGCGCAGGGCGTTCTCGTAGAGCGCCGTGAGCGTGGGATCGGCAGGACGCGTCATGCCGCCCTCCCCGCGCTCTCACCGTCGACCCATGCCGAGCCGTCCGGCATGCGGTAGGTGACGGTGCGGCGCTGTGGGTCGGCGTCGGTCTGCTCGCCCGGCACGACCGCCGGGACGAAGCGATGGTCGGGACAGCCTGCCTGCTGTTCGCTATAGGAGAGCGTCCGGGCGTGCAGGGCGCAGGTCCATTTGGGACCGTCCTGCGGCTCGCTCTCGATGCAGGTGCGGCAGTTCTGCCGCGGGAACGTGCCTTCGTGGCAGAGCGCGCGCGCCGGGCACCACTGGCAGGCGAAGGCCGCCTTGCTCGTCGGGTCGTCGTGCAGGCGAGGCGGCGGGGCCGGCGATGCCACGATCCGCTCGATCCGGTCGACGAGCGCCAGGCAGAAAGCCGGGTCGTACTCGACCCGCTCGACGTAGATCTCGTCGTCGTTCTTGCAGGCCGCGAGATAGAGGCCACGGCGCAGGCCGGTTCCGTGCAGGTAGAGTTGCAGCTGGGCGAAGTGATCCGGCTTCGCCTCTCGCACCGAGCCCGCCTTCGTCAGAGCCTTGAACGCCCGTTCGTTCATGCTCTTGGCTTCGACAACGTGCTCGGCGACGGGCGCCTCCGGCAGACCAGTCACGCGTCCGTCGACCTTGCCGCGGAGGTGCCCGCCGGCGAGCTCGACGCGCAGCTGCTGGCCCGTCGTCTCGTCGATCTCGCGCACCTCGCACCCGATCATGCGAAGCATGTCGAGCAGCCGGCCCTCGTAGATGTTGCCGGTTTCGAAGATGCGCTGGCGCTTGCCGGTCGGCGCCTCCAGCGGCGCGCACCACCGGAATGCGTACCAGAGGGCGCGCTGACACTCGTTGGCGACGCCGGACATCGGCACGCCGGCGCTGTCGCCATCGCGCGCGGCCGCGACGAACGCAGCGTCGATGGCGAGCGCGGTTTGAGAAAGGGGTGGTGGGAGCGCGGCCATCAGGCGGCTCCCTTGTCAGGCAAGGCGGTAGCGTTCATCGAACACGGGCTCCGTGCGATGTGAATCGGGCGGGGAGGAAGGGCGGCCGGTTCAGGAGGGCAAACCGGGGCCGGCCGCCCGGCTACGTCAGGCGGCGCGGTTGCCCCATGGCCGGGTCTGGCCGCCGGACGCAGGTCGCTGCGCGGCGCTCGAAGCCGGCTTCTGTGCCGCGGGCTGAGGTTGCGGCTTGTTGGCCGGGGGAGCGCTGCCGTTCAGTGCCGAGTACTTCTTCACCTCGTTGCGATCGCCATACTGCTCGTCACGCTTGACCACGAGCTGCACCCGCATCGGCCGAAAGTGCAGCACCTCGCTGTCGGTCAGCTGGCCCTGGAAGCCGACCGCGTCGCAGATCTGCTTGATCTGCTCCTGCGCGATGCGCTGAGCGGTCGCATTCGGGTTCCGGAAGTTGAGGTTCGTCCACAGCTTCCGGTTGGCGAACGGCCCGTCCATCACCTCCATGGTGAGCTTCAGAATCAGCCCGGTGCCGGCCTTCGTCTCGGCCACGTCGCTGTCCGTGATCTGGACCATGTACGGGCCGGCCGGCAGCGCCTCGAAGTCGCCGCGCTCCGGGACGATGTTGTCGACGTCGATGCTCTCTCCGAGATGTGCCATGACTCATCACTCCGTAGCGATGCGAGCGGCGTCGGCCGTCGCGAGATGGGGGAAGAAGGGCGCGAGCTCGGCGAAGCCCTTGCCGGGCTCGTAGAGCGTCTTCTCGGGCAGGCCGTAGCGATTGCCGGCGGCGTAGGCCGGGCGCGAGGTGGCATGCATCCAGACAGAGCGGCCGCCCTGCCCGATCGCCCGGGTCTTGTTGAAGCCGGCATCCTCCGACTTCACCGTCACGTCGGGCTTGAGCAGCAGGACGACGTCGGCCTCCCGCTTCAAAAAATCGCGCGCCTTGTCGTGCAGGTCGATCTCGTAGCGCGAGTAGCCGACCGTCTCGGGATCGTCGAAGCGCTCGATCTTGGAGTGCGCGATCAGAATGACCGTCATGCCGCGGTCGCGCCGAAGGGCGTTGAGCCCGTCGAGCACTTCCTGCCAGACGACTAGGGCGTAGACGTAGCCCTTGCCGTAGCCGAAATCCTCGATGCGCTTCTTTTTGTTGCCCTTGTCGTCGCCGCGCTCGCCGGTCTCGGCCCAGACCAGCGCTTGCGCAGCGGTCACGCTGTCGAGCACCACGGTGCCGAACTCGTGCTCGCGCTCGTAGAGCATGCCGATCGCATCCATGAGCTCGCCGAAGCTCTCGATCTTGCCCATGCTCGCGATGTCGAGAATGCCGTCGCCCTCTTCGGTCTGCAGATAGACCGGGTTCGGAAATTCCGAGGCGAGAGTCGTCTTGCCGGCTTTCTCGGGCCCGTAGAGCAGGATGACCGGTGGTCGCGGCCTCTTCTTCTGCGTGAGTTGATCCCAGGAAATAGCCATTCGTTCTCTCCTGTGCGGTCGCCATGTCTTGGGAAGGCCCGGGGGCACCCGGAACAAGACAGGGAATGGCGACCTGACCGCCCGTCGGCGGTGCCCCGGGTGCCCCTCGGCGTTGCTAAGCGGCCAGCTCGGGAGACGACGCCGAAGCGTCGCTCCCGTCGCCGGCGCATCCCGACCGCGCCGCGGTCGTGGAAGGCGGAATTCGATTGGTCTCGAGCAGTCTGACGCGCACGCCGCTCACGTCCGGCGCCCAGGCGGCCTCGACGCGCTGGCAGTCGCAGTCATCGGCAACCGCGCCGGCCAGGACGAGCACGTCGCCGACCGGCTTGATGAGGTTGTCGATGTCGCGGCGACGGCGGTCTGGCCGACCGATGCTGAGCGTCATGGCGTAGGCGCCAGCGAGCCCCTGGCCGCGTGTTTCGAGGCCAATGATCTGCGCGCAGACAGAGCGCCACCGCTCGTACTCGGCCGAGCGCAGCACCTTCTTGCCGACGTGCCGCCACATGCGATTGGCACTCGGCGGATAGGGTAGCGTGACGACTAGAGCGTGCAGGCTCATCGCGCCTGCTCCTCGAACCAGTCGGCGACGCCGTCGCACCAGCGCCCTAGCACTAGGCCGAGGCGTCGGAAGAAGGCTGCGCAGCCAGCGCAGAAAATCCGCCAGAAGCCGCTCATGCGCGCACGCCCTCCAGCTTGGCTTCGAGAGCGGCGATCTCGGCCTTCAGCTGCGCGGCACGCTCCTCGCGCACGGCGCGGTCGAGCCAAGCCGGAGCCGAGGTGAAGACGGCGGAAGCGAATTCTGGCCCGTAGGCTCCCATCAGCCGGAAGACGGCGAAGGCGCTGGGTGCGGACCCGCGATCGAGCCACTTCTGCACGGTACCGGCCGGGATGCCGGTCTCGGCGGACACGTTGTCGGCCGTCTTCAGTGGGTGCGACTGGCGCAGGAAGGCGATGATCCGCTCCGCGACAACTGTCTGGCTCGCGGGAGTCAAATGACTCGCGCGCCGGTGTGAATGTCCCACTCGAACCTCCGATGCTTTGAGCATCGAGGTTGGGGACAGCAGGGGAGCAGAGAGCGCGGATGTGGTCACGCGGCGGACCTTTTGGACAGCGAGATGAGGCAGACGCGCCGCAGACCCTGGCAGCGAGAGCGAGCGCGCGCGAAGGAAGGGCCGGCCGCCCCTGGCAGGGCAGCCGGCAAGTCGAGGAAGAAAGCGCCCACTCGGGCAACGGACGCGCAGATGCGCGAAACGATGAGGCCGCTCATGACCAGACCACCCACGCGAGGGCGGCGCCGTAGAGCGGCAGGATGATGAGGAGACCTAGCCAGACGCCGCGCATTAGGCGGCCTCGTCGGCCTTGACCTCTTCCCGCGGGTAGAGGTCCGGACGAAGCTCGCTGCGTGACACCCCCGAGGCCGCCTCTACGGCCAAGACACGCAGGGGCGGGCAGACATTCCACTGACTGATCGCGGCTGATGAGATGCCGAGCGTGCGACCGAGGGCAGCCGGGCCGCCCGCTTTTTCAATCGCAGATTTAAGAGCCGCTTCGCACATGCGCCGACTTTAAGCATCTCTTAGCGGTGAGTGCAAGCGCGGCTTTGCTTGCGTTTCTGTAAGGCGAGCTTATCGTACTTGTATGGCTACGAAATTAGGTGATGCGCTCAAGGGAGCGCGAGAGGCGAAAGGCCTGAGAAAGGCCGAGGTCGCGCGCAGGCTGAAGATCAGCAGCTCAGCCGTCTCGCAATGGGAGAGCGGCGGCACAAAGCCAGATCTGGATAATTTTCTGAGACTGGCTCAAAGTTATGAGTTGGTTATTTCTAATCCTCCGTTCCGCGAATATTACATCGAAAAGACTGGCGTTGATCCATCAGAAAATAAGGTGAACATCGCGGCAGTATTGGCATTGGAAACAGGGAACGGTGACGCATTCATCGCTGCCGGAGCCGATGAAAACGTTCGCCTCGCGCCGGAAGCCCCCGCGTTCGAGTCCCTCAATATTCTCACCAGAGATATTCCGGTGCTGGGAACCGCAGTCGGTGGCGAAGATGCCGACTTCCAATTGAATGGCCAAGAGACAGACAGGACTGTGCGCCCAGCAGGACTCGCAAACGCGCGCGGCATCTTCGCAATCTATGTCTCTAACGACAGCATGTATCCAGCATGGCGCGAGAATGCTCTTGTGTATGTCACGCCTCACCGGCCTCCAGCAATTGGCGATGATGTCATTATCGAACTTCATCCGATGGAGGATGGAGTGCCCGGCAAGGCATTCCTCAAGCGGTTGAAGGCAAGAACTCCCAGCAAGTATATCGTTGAGCAGTTCAACCCACCCGGCACTCTAGAATTTGAGCGGGATGAAGTGCGGAAAATATATAGGGTCATTCCCTATGAGGAAGCGCTAGGCCTCTCGTAAGCCGCGACTGCACCTGCTTCATCGCAACGGTAGTAGGGCGTGATGGTTACGTTGCGACTGATGCGGCCTTGCTCAGCGCACACCTTGCACCGCAGCTTTCTTCCCAGCTGCTCGACCGTGCCGACGCCTTTTCCGATCAGCCTAGTGATCTGGGTTCGGTTCAAGCGTCGGCGTCGCCCACAGTTCTCGCACTCCACGCCTAGAGCGGTCAGATCATCGAACCCGTCCAAGCGTTGTCCGCTCATTCTGTTCCCCATTTGTTCTCAGAAAGGTAGTGATCGGACGGAGCACGGCACTCTGTCCAGCAGCATTTTCGCAATCCACAGGCATCCACAGATTGCTTACGGAGCGCCGATCGCGCCATGGCAAGCGAACCTTGCAAAGTAGCTCTTGCGGATAAATGTAAGTGATGCTTAAATTAGCTCTATCGCCGCTGCCGCGATGGAGCCCCGCATGTCCTGTGTTCACCCTCTCGACTGGCAGGCCGCGCTACGCGACCTGAAGGCCGATCGATCCGCCCTGCCCGAGGTCCGTGAGGAGCGTTTGCGCACCTCTTCCGTACACCGCGGTCCGTTCGTGCTGCAGCTCAGCGCCTGGCGCGGGCGCTCCGGTCGCCGCTACGTCGTGGGCGTGCACTCGCTGAAGACGCTGCGGGTCGACGACTTCGACAGCTGCGTTGCGGTCGCGGTGCGCCGGAACGGCGACATGATCGCCGAGGTGGAGTTCGTTGCCGAGGTGAGCTGCGAGATGGTGGCTACCGGCTTCATGGCTGTGGCGCGCCGCGCCGGCATCACCGAGGTGCACATCCATCGCCTCGCCGGCAGCTTCGCGGAGCGCGAGGCGATCGCCGCCGATCTGGCGCCTCTCATGGTGAAGGCCGCCTGATGTCCCCGCCCTTCCGCATCTCCGACAACGCCTTCGCGGCGATCCCCGACTTCTCGGTCCCGCCGAGCGACCTGATCCGGCAGAGCCAAGCGGCCCGCGCGCCGAGCTCCGCGCCCTTCGTGTCTCGAGACGAGATGCTGGCCGCCCTGAAAGTGGCTCAGGCGATCCTTGCCATGCTGGTCGAGCCTCGCGAGATCGAAGGCACGTCCGTCTCCAGCGCGTGGGCCGCAGCGGTCGCCGCCGAGAAGGCCCATGGCGCTACCATCCCTGCCACGAGGTCTGCAGCTGCCCATTGCTCTGGAGTTGGAGAGCCATTCGAAGTCTCGGGCATGGTCGTTCCGCGTCGTTCCGCTGTAAGCCGTCGTGGATTCAACCGGGCGTGCTGGCGGGGGTTCGCTTGCATCAGAGCGGCTGGTTCAAGATCGCAGGAGATCGTCACGGCTGAATGCGAAGGGCCAGATCAGGAAGCCGCCGCATGACCCCCGCCAAGCACAGCGCCGGGGGCGGGGGCGAGAGGCTGGCTCAGAGGCGCCTGGAGAGCTCATCCAGCGCGGTAGGCACTCCCGAGTTCGAAGCTGCGGCTCGCGCATCCTTCGTCGCCTCCCGCAGAAGCCTGATAACCTTCTCACGATCGAGTGCGCCTGGAGCGCTGAGGCATTTCACGATGTTTTCCAGGGCGTATTCGATCGCGATGAGGCGTGCCTCCAGCTCGCGCTGCTTCATTTCCATCCCGATCACCATCGTTCTTCTTCTGGTCGGGATGGTAGCTGACGCAGCAGGACGCGTAACCCTCGGCTTCGCCAGCCCTGATCGACCGATCTCCACCCTCACCCGCCCGGCCGGGGCGGCGCGGTCGTGAGCTACCGCGAGCGCACCGGTGCGGGTCTGGCACAGGGCTCGGCCATCCAGGTCGGCACTTATCACAGCGACGCCATGGGCCGCAGCGAGGTCACGCCCGAACTCGGCGTGATGCGCAGCCTCGGCCCGATCTCCACGGACGCCTGGGCCGCACTGACGCCGGCCGAGGCGCGCGAGCTCGCGGACGATCTCTACTGCGTAGCTCGAGAAGCTGAAGGGGAGTCGCGTTGATGATCATCCCGATCCCAGCGCATCGACAGAGGGTTCAACTCGCCGATCTGTGCCTCCCGAAGGACCGCGCAGACGGGCTCAGCCGCCGCCTCGAGCAGCTCAGGGTCGGGAGCGAAATCCGGCTCCACGTCATGGATCGTGCTGAGTCTCAGGACTGTCCGCTGTTCAACGCTGCGCAAAAGTTCGCGGGCCGCTCCCTCCTCGATGCTCAGCAGTCTGTGTGCGAGGTCGATGTAGGCTTCCCGCAGGAGGTCGAAAGAAATTCTGGCTGCGGCGCCATCGTGGACTTGCGGTCGGTCCATCATCGTCTGGACTCCAGAACACACGCTCCCCAGCGCCGGATCAGCTTAGCCGCAGCTGTAGAACGCGGCAAAAGCAACAAATGTTATCACGCTGAGCTAACCTCTTTAGTTCGCTGCTGTGTCGGCTGGCGTACCGGACTGAGATTTTTTCCGCTGTTGCCTCGCCGCTCGGTCGGCCGAGTGCGCGTGGTCGAGCGCAGGCCGCCCTGTGTCGAGCGCCGCCTGGTGCCCCCACTCCATCCCAACGCTGCCCGGGCCGATGCGCCCGCAGAAACTCAGTGCCTGGAGAGGAGGTCGTCGAGCTCGCGTCGCACGGCTTCTAGCCCAGCCTGTCCCGCGACCTCACAGGGCCGAAGCCTCGGGAGACGAAGCTCGAGGCTCTCACGCGGCGGCATAGAAGCGCGCGGCCGGTCTCGCTTCAGCCGAACCGCGACAGCAAATGGCCTGTCCGAGGCGAAGTTGCTCACTGCATCCTCCACGCCGGGAGGGTGCCCGAGCCGCTTTCGTCCTTCCAGAGATCGTGAGGCTTCGCTTCGCCTCAAAAGGCTTAGCGCGCCCAACTCTTTCGGTGAGCTTGCTGCCGCTTCCTTAGCGATTGTGCCGCTCGCCCCCGCCGACGCGCCCGCAGGGAGGCTGTGATGCCCCGACGCCCAGCCACTGTCACGCAGGCGGACGTGGCGCGAATCATCCGCGCTGCGAAGGCTGCCGGGCTGCCAGTCGTCCGCATCGTGGCACGTCCTGACGGGATCTCCGTCGAGACGGCTAGCGAGCAGACGCGGCCCGAGCGATATGACGAGAGGCTTGCCGACGAAGAGCGCGTGGTGGTCCTGTGACCGCCATGCCGAAGCGCCGGCCACCACACCTCACGCGGGAGAAGACCCGTCACGGGACGATGGTCTGGTACGTGCGCGTCGGCCAAGGGCCGCGCATCCGCATGCGAGAGCCCTACGACAGCCCGGAGTTCTGGCGGGACTACCGACTAGCGCTGGAAGGCAAGCTTGAAGCCAAGGGCCAGGGCCCCGCGCCCGGCACACTCTCATGGCTGATCGCTCGATACGTCGAGTCGGCTGAGTGGGCGAACAACATCAAGCCAGCGACTCGCAAGCAGCGGCACGCCTTTTATCGACAGATCGAGAGCACAGCCGGCGGCGAGCCCCTGCGCCTCATCGGCACAAAGGCCATCAAGGCCGGCATCCATCGCCGCAAGGATCGGCCCTTCGCCGCGAACAACTTCCTGAAGGCCATGCGCGGTCTGTTTCAATGGGCCGTGAGCGAGGGGCATGTCCCCAGCGATCCGACGGCCGGCCTGAAGCCTCTCACCCGCTCGGAAGACGACGCCGGCTTTCATGCCTGGACCGAGGAGGAGGTCGCTCTGTTCGAGGCGCACTGGCCCCTCGGCACGCGCCAGCGGCTCGCCTTCGATCTGCTGCTCTACACCGGCTTGCGCCGCGGCGACGTGGTTCGCCTAGGCCGCCCGCACGTTCGCAACGGCGAGTTCACCATCCGCACGGAGAAGACCGGGATGGTGGTGACGGCGCCGATTTTGCCGGCGCTGGCCGCCTCTATCGACGCGTCGAAGACCGGCGAGCTCACCTTCCTCGCGACGGAGCGCGGGCTGCCGTTCGGCAAGGAGAGCTTCGGCAATTGGTTCAGGAAGGCGTGCCAAGCGGCAAAATGCCCCGGCTCGGCGCATGGTCTCAGAAAGGCCGGCGCGCGGCGTGCGGCCGAGGAAGGCGCAACCGAAGCGCAGCTGAATGCCCTGTTCGGCTGGGCCGATGGCAGTCGCGAAAGCGCCGTCTACACGCGCACCGCGAATCGGGCCAAGCTGGCTCGCGCGGCGCGCAAGGCTCCCGCACCCGCCGTTCTGGTGCGGGATTTAGGCGAGAAAGCGTAGACTGTTCAGTGGGTTAAAAAATAGGTGGTGGGCCCGGCAGGACTCGAACCTGCAACCAGACCGTTATGAGCAAACTGGACCCCGGAAATCCTCAATCGTTTCAGCGCAAAGACCTGTCCGTAAACGCGAAGTTCCCGCAAGGGACGCGGTTTGTGCTTTTCGGCGCAGGTTCGTTGGACCTGCGAGCAGTCCGTAAACTGGCGAGGAGGGAAATTTGGGCGAGGGACTTCAGCGTGCATTTGCGGCCACCGCACGGACGCGAGCGGATGCCAGCCTGCGGCGATACTTGGGAGGAGACCGCGACCTTCGACAGCAAGGAGACAGCGGAAGCGCGCATCAACGAACTTCGCTGCAATCAAGAATGCTACCTCGTTGAGCTTTGGCAGCATGACGGTTGCTACCATGCAGTCGGGTAGGAGCCGAACATGACGCTCATCAACCGGCTCATCAAAGAAGCACGCGAGGGAGCCGCCGTGCTTGAAGTGCCTGAGAACCATGTGCGGTCGGTGGCCGAGCACATGCGGCAATCCATCATGATACCAAGCCAGCCGACTTTTGAAGAGTGCGAAGCCGGTCTGCGCTCTGGTGAGGCGAAGCTGATGGGCGTACCGATGAAGGTGGTTCCGAAACGGACCTAACCCCTACCGCCCCTCTCTCCGATCTGTGTGAGAACGGTTCTCAATGGCCTGCTCTCGCTCAATGCGCTCTAGAAGTTCAGTGTGGCGCACGGCCTGCTCCCGCGTGATGCGGGCGCACTCGGCAATCCGGGATAGGTACTCGGATGAGGAGCGCACGCAATCTCGGATCTCGCGCATGTAGTCCAGGGTCTCGCGCGGCCCTTGGGCAAAGATCGGGGGAATGTCGGCGAGGGTGCCGTGAGCAGGCGGCGGCAACTCCTCCTTATCCTGCTTGGCCCTTGTGACCATGTACGCGATCAGAAGGAAAGTTGCCCCCCCAACGAAGACCTGTAGGAATGGCTGCGAAGACAGGATCTCCTTCAGGAACACAAACAACGCTTCCATCACACCGCTTTCTCAAGCTGGTCGAGAGCGCGTCCGAGGCGGGTTCCCCGCCTTTTGGCGGCATCTAGAACCGCGATATAGACTGACAGGGCCTCAAAGCCGGCCGCCGTCCCCAGCACGGGGATGAAGAAGCTGGGGCTCGTGGCGGTGAAGGCGTCGTAGACGAGCGCGAAGGTGAGCTGGCCCATGATGATGCAGCCGCCAGCGGCACAGAAGGCGCGGATGTAGGCGCCTGCCGGGCCGCCCCTGCTGTTGTTTATTTTCCCGTTTAGGAAGAGAGCCAGGACGCGCACGGCGCCCACGGCGGCAAAGAAGGTCGCTAGGTTGGCTTCCGTGAAGCCGGCCGCCACCATCGGCTTGAGGGCTGCGCGCTCCATCGTGTTGCCGGGCAGGGCCAGCGTGAAGGCGATGAGCACCATCGTCACCGCCATGTACCACTCGAACAGGCGATAGGTGCTGTACGGCCCCGCATAAGGCGCGAGGGGTCCATTCATTCCAAGCATCAATCTCGCCACTGCCCCCAGCGGCTTCGGGCGTTTTTCGCTTGCAGGCATGGGGCGTGTCGTACTCTCATGTACGCAGCCATGTGGGGAAACTCGCTTTTCTCTGCATGGTCAGGGGGGATCGGCCGTTCGGCGACCAAACTTAGCGGCTGTCCCCCCGCTGCTTCTGTTTTCAGATTAACCCCTTGTCGGGATTGGTGAAAGGTCAGCGCGGCAGTAGCCACCCGATAAGGCCGCCAGGGCGAGGCCCATCGGGCGCGGTCGTCACAGGCGGGCTCGGCGCAGGGTCGGGCTCGCCATTGTGCAGGCCCGTCCGCTCAGCGAGGACGCGAGCGTTGACGACGCCCTTCGCCAAGAGAGCGTTATAGAGGTTGAAGCCGATCACGAGGACCGGCAGCAGCCACGGCGGCATGAACGGCAGCACGAGGTTGAACGGGAAGGGCAGATCCGGCGTCGCCCCGTTCCAATTCTGGGCCATGTAGACGAACACCCCGCCGATGCTCAGCAGGACCGACCACACGGAGGACCACTGGATGCGGTTGCCGCCAATCGCGATCGTGGAGCCCTGCGCGCGGAGATCCGCCGCCGTCGTCTTGGCGCGGGCCGGGTCGGGCTTGAAGGCGTTGGCGTCATCGAACAGCGCGGCGCGGGTCTGCGGCCCCCAATGCCCGTCCGTCGAGATGCCGGCCTGAAGCTGCAGGGCCTTGATGGCGGCTTCGGTGCGAATGCCCCACTTACCGTCCACTTTTCCAACAATGAAGAAACCCAAATCCCGGAGCCGCTTCTGGATCATCTCCACTTCGGGCTTGAGCAGCACGTCCTCAGCCCACTTGCCGGCAGGGATCGGCGCCATGCGGTCGGATGCCGGCTTGGGCTTGGCGGGCTTTGCCCCCTCGCCCACGCGAGCCCGATCGGTGCTGCGAGCCTTGGGCAGCGCGGCGCTGTAGGGCGTGAGGAACTGATCGCGTTCTGCGGTGCGCCGAGAGACGATCTCAGGCGGCTTGCGCCACTGCATGATCGCCTCCGCGCACCCCGCCCGATCGCCCGCGTTGAGGCGCTTGACGAAGGTGGAGCGGGAGAACGCACCCGGCCCGATGTTGTAGCAGATGGACACGAGGGCATCGCGCTCGTTCTCTGACAGCGGCACCTTCACAGCCTTGTCCACTGCGGCCTCATATTGCGCGAGGTCGCGGGCGAAGATGCTCAGTGCCTCCGCTTCCGTGATGGACAGGCCCGGCGTCACCTTGGGCGCTCCCGCTGCCGAGGTGTGCCCAACGCCGATGGTCCAGACGCCGACGCTATCCTTGTAGGCGGTCGTCTTCAGGGCCTCGCGCGCGACCAGCGCAGCGGTGCCGATGGCGCTCAGTGCCATGTGTAGTCCCTCAGTAAGGCGATGAGAGCGAGCAGGATGCCGCCGACGAAGAAGACGATGCCGATCAGGAGCACGAACAGCCCGGCGCCCTGCTCGCCTACCGTCTCGCCGCGCTCAGACAGGTAGCCGCCCGTGGTCACGAGAAAGAGGCTCGCCGTCATGAAGGCGACGGCGCCCCAAAGCGCGGTCATCCGACGTACACGACATCAAGCATGACGGCGTGACGGGTCGCGAAGGCACCCGCCGAGGTGACGAGCTTGGTGCTCACGGCCTGACCGGCCGTAAAGGGCACGAAACAGGTGGCGCTTCCGCTGAAGGCGCTTGCTCCGCTAGCCGTGATGACCGTAGCCGTATCCACGCCCCCGATGCGCAGCGTGTAGGTGAAGCTCTGCGATGCGCCGGGCGCGTCCGTCGTCACCGTGCGAACGCCCATCACGTAGCCGGCACGGGGCGGGAGGAATGCTAGATCCCCTGCCGACGACGGCAGCGCGCCAGCCGGGCCGAAGAACGTCGTGGACCCGGCCGCGACAGGCGCCGATGCGCCGGACGTGAGCGGAGTGCTGTCCTTCCAGTTCACGGTGCCTTGGGCGAGGAAATTGTAGCTGGGTCCGAACCACTGGCGCGCGTCGATCGAGATTGAAGACGCCGCATCAAGGAAGAAGGCGAGGCCGGTTCCACCCGCGTACGTGTCCGCCGCGGGCGTCCAAGAGGTGTACCAATTCGCTGGCGCCTTGACGTTGGTGCTGGCGATGATGTCCGCGCAGGACGGGGCGTAGCCGAGGAACTTCGGCAGCGTGACATAATCGCAGTTCTCTATGCGGCAGGTCGTAAACTGGCATGTGTCGGAGACGACATCCGTGAGGTCGAGGATCGTCATCTGACGGGCAAAAACGCCGTGCTGGAACGCGATGCTCAAAACGTTTTCGTGGATGTACGTCGAATGCTCGATGGTCCACCCGGTTTGATCGTAGAGCAGGCCAACGGCGCCGGTCTGATAGTAGAAGATTTCGACCAGAGCGCCATTGGCCGGAGCGGTGTTGAATGTAACCTGCGTCGGGCTCGTGAGCGTGTAATCGGTCGTCAGAGCCTTCAAGACCCCGTTCACGTAAACCGTCACGTCCCGCTTGAGGTAAATCGGGTTTGCGCCAAGCGGGTAGTTCGTCGTCGTCCCGTTCCCGGTGAACGTCAGTTTAGGAGTAGATCCACCCCATAGCTGGACCTGATTTAGGAAAACGTTGTGCGTATTGCGCCCAAGGGACAGGGCGACATACTTGCAGCCGTCCACCGTGACGTTTGACAAGAAGCTTTTATTCGTGTCGGTTGCCAGATTGGACGTTACGATACCGAAGGCGCAGTTGACGATGTGCGCGCTATCGACAAGCGCGTAGATTGCATCTCGGATGCTGACGAGCCCGAAGCTCGCGAAAACATCGGCCCCGGTCGCCGCCCCGGAGGGAAGCCCGACCCGAAGGGTAATGACGTTCCCGGCGACAGACAGGATCTCGGACGGGTGCCACCGGCCGGTGGCAAGGCGCACGATGAGGGTCTGTCCCGCCTGGAAGCCCGTCGCGTTCTGGACCGCCAGCGTGTTCGCGCTCGCCGGGGCCGTGAGTTGCGACGCCTTCACCGCCCCGTCGTTGTCCTGAGAGACGAGACCGCGGACGATTGGGCGGTAGCCCGTCAGGCGGATCATCCAGTCGGCGCCCGGCGCCGGGTTGACGATCGCGCCCGAGCAATCAAGGACGCGCTGCCCTGGAACGACGATGTTCTTCGCGGTATAGGTCTTACCCTTCTTCAGGACGACATTTGCCGACGCCGCAAGGGCACGATTGATGGATGGGCCGTCGTCCGTGTCGCCGACCTGATAGAACTGCTCCGGATAGACAGGGAGGCGCTTGAGCGCGGCGGCTACATTGTCCTGAACGGCGCCAGTGCCATCCTGGAAAAAAGTGGTGACGCCGGCAACTTCGGATAGCGGCACGTCCTGCGGCTGCGCGGACGCGTTCGTAGAATTGCCCTTCAGCGTGAGCGCCGGGGCTGCAGCGAGCTTCACATTGCCGACACCGCCGTCCGCGGGGTTGCTGGTCGGCAGATTGCTGAAGTCGATCGCCTGGAACTCGCCCGTGACCGCATCCTGCACCGCGACGAGGCCGGCAGAGGGCGGGCTTTCCGAAGTCTGTAGCGCACGGTATTCCAGCCGAGCGCGGGTCGTGAGCCCGAGCTTATCGACATGGATGCCGGCGCCGTCGCGCTGGTCAGCCGGGTAGGTGCCAAGCGGCGTTCCCCCGAGACGATTGCTCATCCGTGGTTCCTCAAGTCAGCGATGTATGGAGGCCCGTGGTCGGGCTAGGCGGCCTCGTAGATGGCCGTGAAGATCAGGCGCGCCCCGTTTGAACCTGGGTGCGTGCCGTCATAGAAGTAGACGAAGACCTGCGATGCGTTGACCGTCCCACCCAGAGACTTGCCGGTGCTGGCGGCTTCCCGACCAGAAATCGCGGAAAGACTGCTCGTCAGGGCGGCAACGGGCAGCGTAACGACGATGCCGTTGCCGGCGGTGCCGTTCGTCGTGATCGTCACGTCACAGAGCAGGAAAACGATTTTGCCAAGTTGCTGATAGCGACCGGACACGGTCCCCAGCGTCGTGAGCGTGCCGGTCGTTGCCGTGACGGTCGGCGTATAGGTCGTCCAGGCCCCACCGGAGATGTTTGAGATTGAGGGCTGCGCGAACGTCAGAGCGCCCGTGCTGGTGCTGATGCCGGTGACGAACTGATTGGCCGCCCCGGCATTCGCCTGCACCCCGCCCTTGGTCGTCGTCGTGGGATTGGGGAGCTGCGCGGCCGAGGCGGTCCCGGAGATGTCCGTAAAGGCTGGCTGCGCGAAGGTAAGCGCGCCCGTTGCCGTTGAGATCCCCGTTACGAACTGACTTGCCGCGCCGGCGTTCGCCTGAACGCCCCCCTTAGCGCTCGTGGTCGGGTTGGGGAGTTGTGCCGCCGAAGCCGTGCCCGAAATGTCCGTGAACGTCGGCTGCGCGGAAGCCGGGACGCCGGCCGTGCTGATGGCTGTCAGGAACTGGCTTGCGACGGCCGTTTTCGCCTGCACACCGCCGAGGGTCGTCGTGGTCGGGGCTGGCAGCCGGGCGGCAGGGACCGTTCCCGTCGTCAGGTCGGAGGCTGAGCCCGAGGTCGCAATCGCCGCTAGCGTCGGCGCGGTGTAGCTGAGGACGCCCGTCGTGCTGTTGTAGGCGAGCGAACCCGTCGCGCTGATGGACGCGCGAGCACGGGCCTGCGTAAAGTAGAGGTTCGTCGTCCCCTCGGTCAGCCCGTCCGTCGTGCTCGGGATGGTGGGCTTGCCGAGAAGGTCCGCGTACTGGCCCGTGGTTGCCACCGTGGCGAGGGTCGGGGCGGTATAGGAGAGGACGCCGGTCGTGGCGTTATAGGCCAACGAGCCGGTGGCCGAGATGGACGCACGCGCCCGGCTCTGCGTGAAGTAGAGGTTGCTCGTGCCTTCGGGCAGGGCATCCGTGCTGGCAGGGCCAGAGCCGCCGCCTGCGGGCGTGGCATAGGTGATAACGCCATCCGTGCCGATCCCGGTGGCGAACTGCCCCACGCCGGCCGTGGAGGACTTCACCCCGCCGAGCGTCGTGCTGGTCGGCAAGGGCAGTCGGGCCGCCAGCAGGGTGCCCGTGGACAGATCCGAGGCAGAGCCTGACGTGGCAACCGCCGCAAAGGTCGGCTTGCCCGTCAGATCCGCGTAGGCGCCGCTGAATAGCGCGGGCTTGCCGGTCAGGTCGGCATACGCTCCGCTAAAGAGGGCTGGCTTCCCTGTGAGGTCCGCGTAGGAGCCGCTGAACAGGGTGGGGCGCCCAATCAGATCGGCATACTGCCCGCTTGTCGCAACCGTGGCGAGGGTCGGAAGGCTGCCGCCCCCGCTGCCGATGCCGGCGACAAGGGCTTGATATTCCTCCGGCGTGATCAGCCGAGAGATGCGAAGCGTCCCGCTCGTCGTACGCGTGAACAGCAGGCCATCGGCTTCTTGGATGCCCAGCACGGCCTCATCGTCGGCCGCCATCTGCGTGGGCACACGGCCCGAGATCCGAGACCGATAGACCTTGTACGGGTCGGCCATCAGAACTCTTCCACGACGATGGTCTGCGGAGAAGTCGGCGGGGCGACGTTGCCGACGTAGCCCTCACCACCGGCCGGGCTGCTGTCGATCACGAACTCGAAACTCCCGATCTCGCCCGTGTCGTCGCCAATCAGCGCGCCGAGGCTGGCGAAGTAGGCGCCGGGGCGAAGCTGCAGCATCTCGGCGCGCGGAATGCGCCATGCCAGGACGAGCGACTTGTCGGTCGTTACGGGAGCGAGCCGCCCCGTGCCGTCCATGCTGTTCGTGCTGATAACGGCGCGGCAGTTGCGGCCGAGGATGCGCCCATAGTCGCGCACCCAGCCGGCGCCATTCATGGCCCAGACAGTGAAGGTGTAGACGGCGGCCGAGGGGTCCGTGACGCCATCGGCGCTGAACACCTCGAAGGTGTCGTTCCAGTCGCTGCGGCGGGAGACGGGGCCGCGCTGTAGGGTCAGCATGGGCGCCTCACAGCTTCACGTAGGTCGTGACAAGGATGAAGGGCACAAGCGTGCTGAACGCGGCGCCAGAGCCCGTAGCGGTTGCAGACGCCGTGATGTTGTGCGCGTGGTTGCCGACCGAACTTGTCGTGAAGGTGTGGCTGTGCGCGACGCTATCGCGGGTCTGGCCTGTGGCCCCGCCACCGTCGCCGACGCCGCTCGCGCGTGTCGTGCCGCCGGGCGCGGAGGTGCTGTCAAGCGAGTAGTCGATGGCGTGACGGTGAACGCCGCCCGCATCCGTCACGCCCGTGTGATTGTGAGCGCCCTGCGCATCCATGAACGCACTGATCGTGTGCGAGTGGCTGGGCATCTCGTTGAGCGTGATCTGCGACACGGGCGAGCCGCCATAGGCGCCGAGCGTCGTTGCCGTCCCGAAGGAGAACAGGCCGCCGAACAGGCGACCCGAGGGCAAGTTGCCCATGTCCTCAAGCGAGACACGGAAGCGGCCTCGCGCGTCGGGCAGGGTGATTGTCTTGCCGGCCTGCCAGTCGCTCTCGGCGTTCGGGCCGCGCCCGCCGCTGACCGCTAGGTTCCCATCGCGCGTCCAAAGATGCACGAACAGGTCGTGGCAATCGTCGTTGGCGCGTTCGGATGCGGACGACGCCGACGAGCCGATCGTGCGCCCGTTGAACCGCACCCAGCCCTGATGCGTGCCGACATCGTAGCGGTCTTTGATGTCGCCGGTCTGAAAACGGGTCGTCGGGTCGTCGGCGCCACCGCCGCCGCCACCGCCCGATACGGTAATGATCTGCACATCCTCGATCTGATCTAGGACCATGCCGGACGCGTCGGTGATGCGGACGCGATACAACCCGTCTTCCACGTACACGGTCGGGAAGGTGCCGTTGGCACGCGCCGGAACCGGGTAGGCTTGCCGCGTGGACAAGCCGGGCTCATTGTAGGTAGCCACCGGCTGCGTTGTGTTGGCGAGGAAGACGGAGAGACGCGCGTTCATCACGCGGTTTCCGGCTTGATCGTAGGCCGATGTCTGGATCGGGAGTAACAGCCCCATTGGGGTGGGTCTCCACGCGAAAAAGGCCGCCTGTGAGGGCAGCCGGGAGGGTTGATGCGGTTTGTTTGGATGGCGGTTCAGGCCGCCCTGATCGTCGGCCTTTCAGCGGCGATGTATCAGGAGCCCGAACTGCGGAAGAACTTCGGTGCGATGGTGCTGATGAACGTCGTTATCGTGGCGTTCGGAACGGCGCTTGCCGTGAACCTATGGGACTGGCTGCGCCGACCGAGATCCGCTCGCCGCCTGCTCGCCGAGAAACGTAAGGCGCAACGCCAATCCGAGCGCGCGATTGCTGCCGACCGGCGTCCCGGCGAGTTGTTCGAGGAGCGGGCGCGCCGCTGGTTCCGTCAGGATGGACGCAATCTCTGACATGTTGTTGCCGAGGCGGTAGCGCGCGACCCGATCGCTTAGGGCTCGCTTCAAGTTCAGGCCGCCCTGCACAGCCGTGCCGACCGCCTGACCCACCGCGCCCGACGCCTGCCGCGCGTCCTGCTGGATTGCCTGATTGAACGCCGTATCCGACCCCTTGGGCGGGCGGTATCCGGTCGCCTCGAAAATCTCCATCAGCCGATCGAAAGCGGTCGCCCGCGCCTGCCCGCCCGGCAACTGCGTGAGCATGGCGCGGATGTTGTTGCGATCCGCCTCATTCCCATACAGCGACTTGCGGGCTGCGGCGCCTGCGTTCGGGTTTCCGCCCGCCTGAAGGTCGGCCATCGCTCGCTCAAATTTGTCGGCGATGTAGTCTCGCGCGATGGTCTGCGCGGCGCGAGGGTCCTGTCGCACGAGGCGACGGGCTGCCTGCTGCACAACGGCGTCGTAACGGTCGCCCTGGCCCGCTCCTGCCAGCGCCCGCCCCATATTCGCAGAGGCGCCCTCGCTCTCCGGGGCAATGCGCTGAGCGATGCTCCCAAGCGGCCCTTGCTCGGCCGGCGTAACGACGCTCTCCGTGATGTCGGCATACCGCCGCCGGCCGGCCGCCAGATCGGGGCTGTTGGCGACAAGCGTGTCGTTGAGAGAACCAACGCCGCGGTTCGTCAGGCGCCCCGCCTGCCTCTCCGTTGCTGAAATCCCGATAGCGGCGGTGTCGGCCGTGCCGTAGGCGTCGCGCGTGGCCTTCGCAACCGCGTCAAGCTCGCCAACGTTCGTATATGGGCGCTCAGGCACGGCCGGGATCTCCGGGGTGCCGGGCCTCGTCTCATAGCGGATGATTTGCCCGTTCGGCCCCATAACCGGCGTGCGCGTGCCAGGGACGGACGGAACCGCTGCCTGTCCCGGTTCCTCAATCAGACGAGCGCGGAGGTCTCGCAAGCCCGCGACTAGCTCCGGGTTGTTCGCATTGGCCGCGATATCCTGATCAATGCCTGCAATGACCGCCCGCATGTCGGCTTCGGGCACGACATCATTCGCGGCCCGTGCATAGGGCTCGCGAACCTGATCCGTGCGATAGGCCCGAAGGTCGCCCAAGGCGCCCTCTGCCGCGTCCTGCGCGCGTTGGGCGGCCTGATCCGCTGGATAGGGATTAGGGGCGATGCGATCGGTCTCGCCACGCGCAGCGGCCCGCACTTCCTGCGCTCGCCCCGCCGTGATGTCGGCCAGAGGCGCAGCCCCCTCCCCGCCGCTATTCTCGGCCACGCGCCGGATCTGAGAGAGGCGAGCCGCCCGCCCGTTCGTGACTTGGTTCAGGGCCTCATCAAGCGTCAGACGCACCGGATCGGGCCGCCGAGCGGCATCGTCAATCAGGGCGTAGGCTTGTCGCAACTCGCCCTGCGTGATCCGCGCGGACTGCAGGGCTTCGGCCGTCAACGCATTGGCGCCGCGCGGCACTTCGGCGAGCGCCGTGCCTACGCCCCCGACGAGGCCGCCGACGACACGAGCCGCCGTGCCGTACTCAGGCGCGATCTGGTCTGCGATCTGGCCAGAACCCTCGCTGGTGACGGTAGGGACAGCCACGCGGGCGACACGCTGGCCGACAGAGCCGGGCGTGAGGCCGCCCGCGGCGAACTCGCCGGCCACGTTGGCGAACTTGCCTGCCGTGGTCTGCGGCTCATACAGCTTGCCGCCGTAGGTGCTCTCAATGAGGTTCGTTACGCCCTGCGGGGTCGGCAGGGAGATGTTGAAGGGGCCAGCCGCACGGATCGCCTCATCGCGCGCTGCGGTCTCCTCCGCGCTGGGGGCATCAAAGGTGCCCTTCGTCGCATAGTTGCGAATACGACCTGCCGTCTGTCGGGCAAGGAAGCTCATGCCCTCCTGCGCGGCGCCAGGAAGGCCAACGATGCCCGCTACACCGCGAGCCACGCCGGCCGGGAGCGACTGCGCAACGTCATAGGCCGTGCTAGGCGGCGCCTGCTTCTGCTGCCCGCCCGAAAACCCACGGAAGGCCGACAGGGCTGCGCGCTCATCCGGGGCATCCAGTTCGTAGGACGCCCCGTCAGGGCCGGTCAGTTCAAAAGTCGGCATCAGCGAACCCGCTTGATGGTCACGCCGTCGATGACGGTCGAAGCGCCGACGCTGAGGCCGTTGGTCGGGGCCTCGCGGCGGGTGTCGGTGGTCGGCTCAGCCTTGCCCAGCCGTCCGGCCTGCTGAAGCTGCCGCATGCCTGAGGCGAAGCCGGTCTGAACGCTCGGAAGCGCCTTCAGACGCTTAAGCGCCTCCTGCTGCGTGATCCCGCCCTCTTGGTTCGGGCCGAGAAGCGCGGCGTCCGCGATCTCGCCACGGGCCTGCCGATCCTTCGCGACCGCCTCAAGGGTGTCGATGATCAGCTTGTTGCCCTCAGGCGTGTTGATGAGGCGGGGCAGCGACCCTTTGAACATGCGAGCGTCAAAGTCGGAGGTCGCGCCCGCGCCGGGGATGCGCTGCTGAGGCGTCAGACGGTCAAGAAGCGCGTTGTACGCCTCGACCTTGCCCGAGCCCTCCGTCTTGATGCCGTATTCGCCCAAGCGGGCCTGCACGGCGGCTAGCGCGCCTGTGTTGATCTGATCGCCGAGCGCACGCAACTCCCCCAAGAGCGGAAGATCCGCCTGCCCCTGCGCGCCCTGCTCTCCGATCGCCTTGAACCGCTCTGTAAGCACCGTGGAGCCGGCCGCGTCGGTCTTCTCCTGCGGAGTGATGCCCATCTGCCCGGAGCCGGGGAACAGCAACTTGCCGTCCCGATCCAGTTGCGCCGGGCCGCGATAGCTCGCCGGCACACCTGCCGCCGCGCGCTCCTCAGGGGTCAGGAGATTGCGAACCGCGTTGTCGGCGCCGGGCGCCACAAGGCGCGTTTCACCCGTCTGCGGATTGAAGCTGAGTGTCCGGCCTTGATCGTCCTTCACGGTCTGAAGGTTCGGGGCCTTCGGCAGCCCGATCGGTTCGGCCGTCCCGCTCTTGCTCGTGCGGATCAGTTGGCCGTCAACGACCTGAAACCCGTATTCCTGCGGAGCAGTGAGGCGCTGAATGATCGCCTGCGCCTGCGGGGCCGTAACCGGGTTGCCGAGCATCGCGCGAAGCTGCTGCGCCTGCTGAGCACTGATCCGAGGTTGAGCCTGCGTCGGCGCCGCGCCGCTGAGGCCCTGCGCGCCACTGGCGATGGCAGGCGACACGACAGAGCCCGGCGCGTCGGATTGACCCTGCGGGATCTGGAAGCCTGCCGCTTGCGCGCCGGGCATCGGCATGTCGGCAGAAGGCGCCGGCAGCCCCTTGGCGACCGCAAGGACCTTCGCGCCGTACTGCGGATCGGTGGCATAGCCGGACGCCTGCAGGGCCTGAGCCTGCCCTTCAAGCCCCTGTGCGCCCTTCAGGCTGCCGTATCGAGGGTTCTTGTTAATGAAGTCGGCGTATCCCGCCGCGCTCGCGGCCATGCTCGGGAACGCGCGGAAACTGTCGCTGATGCGAACCGGGCTGCCGTTGACAACCTCCGTGGTCGCCATCGTGTTGCCGCCCGGCGCGCCGTGTGACTTGATCCCGAAATAGTTGTTGCCAGGAGCGGACTTGCCCCACCCCGTCTCAATTGCCGACTGCGCGATGATGATGCGAGGGTCAATGCCCGTCGCCTTCGACGCCTCAATCGCATGCGGCATCATCGCCGACACGAAATCCGCATTCGATCCCGCGAGCTTCTTGGACGATGACGGGTTCGCACCGCTCAAGCCGACGAACGTAGGAACGGCCGGGGTCTGTGGCGCGCCCGTCTGGGACGCGTATGCCTGCCCGATGGTGGACAGAGTAGGAGCCGGCGTGGCGCCGACGAGCCCGTCAAGCTGATTGCCCCAAATTTGGCGCGCTTCCTGAAGATTGCGCTCGTCGGCGATAGACTGCCCAAGCTCGGCCAGATAGCCGCCGAGGTTCGTGCGCGGGACGAGAGATACGGTCATCGGTACCCCTTAGGCGAACAGCTTTGCGAAGCCGCTGATGCCGCCGGCCTTGCTAAAGCCCGTGAAGGCACCCCCGAGCGTATCCAACAGGTTAGAACTCGCCTGCGACTGCGAGGCCGCTAGCGTGTTGTTGTTCTCCATGAGGGACTTACCCAAGCCGGTTTGCACGTTGGCAAGGGATTGACCCTGCTGTCCCAAAAGGTTCGCGGCCTGCCCGTAGATGTTGCCGAGGCCGATCCCGAGGCCCGTTCCAAGCCCGCTCAGTCCGTTGCCGTAGGCTTGCGAAGCCGCGCCCTGGCCCGTGATGCCTGCCGCCTGTCCCGCAATCCCCGTCGCATAGCTGTTCGCCGCGTTGCCGAGGTTGCTCGTGTACTGCTGGAACGACTGATCGGCGAGGCCCTGAGAGAACTTCAGGAGGTCGGCCGTCGTGTTCCCGCCCGCGAGGTTGCCGCGAGACGCAGCAAGGCGCTGGATCGTGTCCAACCCCTGCTGCTGCTGGAACTCATAGCCGGGGCCGGCTCGGAACGCCGAGGTCGCGCGGGCCGAGCCCTCCGCACCGTTCGCGCCCGTGGCGTCAAGATACGCGTTGTAGGCGTTGCCGCCGCCCTGAACCATTGGGGCATACAGGCCCTGCAACTGGCCTAGGAAGCCCTGCGTCTGCCCGTACTGGCTGCCAAGGTCGGAGCGTGCGCGGTCGTAGCCCTGGCCTAGCGCCGTCAGGGCGCCGGGGCCGTTCGCATCCGTGAGCGCGTTGACGGCGTTCGTATACCCGCCGTTGATCGCGTTATTGGCCTGTCCAGAGGTGGCCGCGAGCACTGCTTGGTTCTTCCGGGCGGCATTGGAAGCTGCAGCGCCGGTTAGCGCGTCAAAGATGCCCATGTCAGGGGCCTCCTGCGAGTTGGCTCAGGAGCACCATCGCGCGGCGCTTCCACTCATCGTCTCGGTCAAAATACTGCAGCCATGCGGGCGACATGGTGCCATCCGGCCGCATAATCGGCTCTGTGCTCGGAGGCCGGCGTGGCGGATAGGAAAAGTCTACAGGCAGCGCCATTACCCCCGCCTCACGATGACATCAGGCAAATCAGCCCTCTTGAATGCGAAGGACACTGGATCAGAGATCGCGAGACGCAGGCGCAAGCCTTGGTGCTTCGCCCGCCCGAGGCTCGTGACGCCGATTACCCTGGCGTACTGGCCCTGACGGCCGAGAGAGCGGGCTACCGGGACGCTGTAAGCCGCCCCGCCGTTGCCCGACCACGACACAAGCACCTTCGGGTCGGTCTCAATCGGGTCAGTGCCCTCCTCACGCCCCTGTCCGGTTGAGAAGTGCAGGCGAAGGCGTCCAAGGCGTGCCGTTGCCGGCGCCGTCGCCAGATAACCCTCCATGACGCACACAAGCGGGTCGTCGCCCTCGCGCCTAGCAGGCTCGCTGACGGCCATCAGACGGTCGGATAGGGTATCACCCACGATCCAGCGCCCGAAGGCGTTGACGCTCGTCTGAGCGCGCCAGCGAGAAAGCCCGTAGCTCTCCCGCTCGAACCATTCCCCGACGTTGACGTGATACTCCCACGTCCAGTCAGGTCCGCTGAGGCTCAGAACCGAGTTGCCCCCGAAAGTGTACACGCAGGCTGTGAGGGCGTTGCGATTGCTGACGCTAGCGATGGATCGCTCCACAGCGCGGGTTGAGATGGGCGTTGGGGTGTAGCCGTCCCATCGGCGCACCGTGCCATCGGAGGCGACCATGAACCATGCTTTGTCCCATCCGTCCTCGAAACCGGCGACGGCGTGAGATCCGAACAGGCCGGTATCGACAACCTCAGAACGGGCAAGCGGGAAGGGAGTAGATCCAACATCGTCCCAGAACTCCGTAGAGGTCGGACCAAGGGCGATGAACTGGCGCCCCTTCACGATGCCGCGCAGAAGGCCGTCCGGCTTGGCCTCAGCCTTCGCGGTGGCGAGCGTGTTGATGTCGGTGGAGTTGAGGCCCGAGGCGATGATCGTCCCGTCGCCCTTGGTGAAGTAGAACGAGCCGTTGAGAAACGACACGCTATTGACGCTGCCGAGGTCTGGGTCTGGGTAGTCGGAGACCGTCGTCCCATCCGTCGTGAAGGCGTTGCCGTCAGCCACGAACACCACGTCTGGCGTCGGCTGCCGGTTATTGCGGGCCGCCGTGATCAGATCGTCGCCCGGCAGAGCGCCAACCGTCGTGGCAGGCCCGTTCAAGCCCGTCAGGCTGACCAGGGAGCCCGACACGGCCCAATACAGGGTGTTGCCGACGAGAAGCCCGCCTCGAGGACCAGAGCCCACCACGGCGCCCGCCACAAGACCCGGCACAGCGCCGTAAACGATCTCGTCGCCGTCCTTGAAGGCGTAGGTGTTGACCAGCCGCCCCTTGCCCTCGCCAGGACGAGCGCCCGGCGTGGATGAAGTCGGAAACGGGACGCTAACCAAGGCGAGGTTCGCCGTCATAGTATGGCGACGAGTGAGCGCCGAAAGCCTCTAGATGAGCGGCGACGTAGGCTTCTTTAGCCTGCCAATGCCACTCATAGGTGCCGAGGTTGCGGCGCCTCCCCTTCACGTTGATGTAGGCCACCCATTTATCCTTTGTCGGCGACCGACAGACGCCCTTCAGCCCGCTGGTGTTGCGAGTTGGACGGCGCCTATTCGCTTGGTTCTGGGAATTCGTGGCTTCACGCAGGTTTGCGATGGCGTTGTCGGCTTTGTCGCCGTTAACGTGGTCGATGAATGCCACCGGCCACTCCCCGTGCACAAAAAGCCACGCAAGGCGATGGAGCAAATATTCGCGATCCTGAACGCGGACGCGAAGGCATCCGTTGGAGCAGGAACACCCAGCCTTTTCGTTAGGGCGGCACCGGCCTGCATGAACTCGCCAGAAAAAATCACCCGTGGCAGGCTCATATCGCAGCCTTGACATCAGATCGTCGCGGCCAAGGATTGGGCCAATGCCGACCTTGTTTTTGCGAGGCATACAAATCTCCGCTGATGGGCGGAAATTATACCATCAAAGTGGTTTGGCGACCATTAGAAGTAGAGCGCTCGCACGGGCACATCGCTATCGGAGGCGTCCACCATCTGGTGAAACGTCTCCTGCGAAGCCTCGCTCACCGCGGCAAGGGTCTGGTACTCCGCGCTCAGGCTCTCATCCGCCCCGTAGAAGGCGAGGCAGCGGGCAAGCGGGAGGAACCACGCATCCGGCACGATCGGGACGGTATCGCCCACCGTGAGGATGAAGCGCGCATCCACGATACGACGCTCAAACAGCAGTTCGACCACGGGGCCAAGGTCGCCCTTGGCCGCCGTGAAATCCTCAGGCTCGGGGGATTGGCCGGAACCAACCTCCCCCCGAGCCCGCAGAGCGCGAGCGATAAGCTCGGCTTTCGTCTTAGGCATTCTCGGCGCCCGTCACCGCAGCCTCTTCGGCCTTGGCGTCGTCAATCGCCTGCTGCTGAAGCCGAGCGCGCTGCTCAGCATCTGCATCAGCCTTGGCACGCCCGCGGCGAGCTTTCGGGAAGGTTTCCCCGTCCACCTCGTCCGGCTCGTTCTTGCTCTCGAAATGCGGATTGCCCGCAACCTTGAGTGCGAACTTGTCGTCCACCTCGGCCCACTTGCCGGTTTCCAGCGTCACGCCGTAGGCCGTCACGGTGTCGGGCTCGCCCGGCTGAGGAATGTACTTAACCTGCATCAATGCCTCCTCAGTTGGCCGGGAACGGAATGCCCTCAACCTCACGCTTGTTCGCGAAGGTGAGAACGATGGTGGCCTTGCCGGTGGTGGCACCCGTGCCGCCAACTTTCGCGTAGACCACGCGATGGCCCGCGAGCGGGATACCCGTCAGGGCGCCCGAGAGGTTGCCCTTGAAGCCGGTCGTGCCAGGGGCAACGGAGGCCGAAGCCGCGAAGCCCGAGGCGTTGTCGGTGGTGCCGATGTCTAGCGTCGGGGTCGTGCCGTTGAAGGCCGTCTCGATGTAGACATGGACGTAAAGCGGCATGGTGCCGCCTTCCATTGCGCCGATCGGCAGGCCGAGGCCGGTGGTCGCCGCCGCCATGTCGAAGGTCAGCGTGCGGCGAACGTAGCCGATGCCGGTATCCTCAGGATGCCGGACAGAGTTGGTCCAATAATCACCCATGTTCGCGGCTCCTTAGATCGAGGACGCGGCGAAGAAGCCGGTGAAGACACCGCGCTGCTTGCCGTAAACGGTGGTGTCGTTGCCGCCATAGGTCGAGCTATAGACGAGCTTCTTCATGCCCCACTTGCCGATCATGCCGAGACCTTCGACCTGGCCATAATCGTCCTTCTGCTCGCGCGAGGCGTAGCGGGACTTGACCGCCATACCGAGGGCCTCCTGACCGAGCAGGTGCACCGGGTAGACGTTCGTGCCGGCAGCGCCCGCGCCGGTCAGCACGGTCGCATCGTCCATCTCGTGAACGATCACGCCGTCCCACTCGCGATCACCGCCCGAGAACAGCTCCTCGTTCTTCTCGATGATGACCACGCCCGACTGCACGGTCTGGCCGGACTTCTTGAAGTCGCGGAACGGCAGCGGATGGGCGAAGGCGACGAAATACCGGCGGTTCTTGCGCGACTGCACCCGCAGGGGGGTGATGCGCGGAGTGGCCTGCAGCGCCAGCGTCTTCATGTTGGACAGGGCGTCCAGCGTGAAGAGGTCGTTGGTGCTGTCCACGTTGGCGAGCGCCGTCGCCATCGTGGAGGAATAGTTCGTCGTGCTGTTGCCGAAGAGCACGCGATCGGCGTTCGCCGTGACCCACGCATTGCGGTCGGCAGCGGTGGACGTGGCATAGGGAACGTCAGCGTTGGCGCCAACGTCCATGAGGCGATCGATCGCCTCCCACTTCACGTCTTCCTCAGCCCAGGTCTGCAGGGTGCTCTTGGCCGCCTTGCGGAGGTCGATGGCGGCAAGATCGCGATCCAGCTCATGCATGGACACGCCCTTCTTGCGCATCCGCCACATGATCTTGTCGCCGTACTCGCCGAGCACGTCTTCGTGACCGCGCAGGGGCTGGCGGTCGTAGATGGTCCCACGCTTGAAGTTCGTGATGAACTCGAACGTGATGCCGTTGCCGCGCTGGGAGGAGAAATCCTCCTTGACGACGATCGGGTTTGAACGACCCGCGCCCATGTAGGCCGCGAGCGGGTTTGCCTGATAGAACTCGGTGTTAAAGCTGTCGTCCCAAAGGGTAGGCGACAACGCCGAGTTAACGCGGGTTTCGGCCATAGCCGGAGCCTCCTAGGGGCGCCTCAGCGCCCGCCAAAGATTTCTGAGAGTGGCTTCGGCCCCGACGAGGCTGCCGTTCCTCCCCGCGGACCCGCAGAGCGAGCCGTGGCGAAGTTGGAGGGCATGGCCTGAGGAGCGTGAGCCGGCTGCTGTTGAGGAGCGGCCTGTTGCGGCTGGGGCTGGTGGCCCATAGCGGCGAGGCGGCGGGAAACTTCGGCCTCAATGAAGGCGTCAGGGTCGGACCCTACACGCTGCAAGGTGGCCTGCTGCTTGTGCCATTGGACGAGCGCCCCGTAAGGGTGCGGGTCGGCCATGATGCGCTGATAGTCGAACCGGGTTCCGTTCGGATTTGAGCGGACCCGCTGCTCAAGCTCGGCCTGTGCGGCTTGCACCGCCTCAGCGCCGTACTTCTCGACGGCCAGCATCTGAGAGAACCCCTCGCGCTGCGCCTGCAACTGCGTCTGCAGCGGGTCTACCGCCTGCCGAACGTTGTGCTGAAAGGCAGCGTCGGGGTCTTGGAACCAATCTGGCGGGGCTTCCTGCTTCTGCGGCTGCGAGGGCTGCCGCATGAGCCCGATCAACTGCTGGATCTGCTGCTGCTGATCGTTGAAGCGGGCTTCCAGGGTCGTGTACTTCTCCCGGTAGCCCTTGGCCTCCTCTCGCACCGCATGGAGGGCCGAGTGCGGCACCCATCCGTTACGCTCGGAACCCTGTTCTCCCCCTTCAGGCTGTGGCTGCCCCTCGCCTTCGTTCGGCTGCTGCTGCCCACCGGCAAAGCGTCCGCCCTCGTCGCGAGGCTGCCCACCCTCGGGCAAAGCCTGTCCTTCGTCGGCAACGCGCGCGTCAGCGCCCGCGCCGGACAGTTCGTCCAGATCGGTCATGGTGGTTCCTGTTCGTCAGGTTAAAAGCCCGATGCGCCCGGCTTCAGCGTTGGCCCGTTATGGTCGGCCTCACCGTTCAAGCCCGTTGCTTTCGCCCCCGGCTTCGGGATCTCGTTAGGTCGGCGTGTCCTCGCCCGCCATGCAGGCAATCACGCAACCAGCGGCAGAGCCGCCGAACACATCAAACCCCGCCACGGAGGCCAAGAGGTTGATGGCCGGCAACACCTGTTGCCGCTGCCCTCGGATCGTAACGCCCGTCCATTGCCCGGCCGCGTCCTGCGTCCACGAGCCTTTGACGGGAAAGGCGTAGACCGGCCGCCCTCCGTCATCCTCCCATTGGCACCAGATGCCGGGCCGAGTGGCGAAAGGTCGATCAAACTTCCAGACCGCGGAGCCGTTCGCGCCAAGCGTCACGCGCGCCCGCCGAGCGCGAACCTCGTGCGTGTGATCCTCAAGAGCATACCGCGTCGTTTCCGTACCCGTGACGCTCTTGGTCCCCGCCGCGGCCGGCAGCGTCGTTGCGGGCTTCGGCATGATCGCTTGTGCAGCCGCCTCTGCCGCCGCCTGCGCCTCGCTCACAATGCTACGGGGAACGCCGCCCGGTCCCGCCATGTCAGAACGCCATCACCGAGACTGAGCCCCCCTGGGATGCCGCCGCAACGAAAATGGGGCCTGTCATCTTGCCCGCCTCGTCAAAGGTGAAACTCTCACCCACCGGCAGCGGGTGGCCCGTGCCGTAAGCAGCGCCCTTGACCATAACGAGTTCGCAGGCGACCGCACCCACGTTGCGGATCACACGCCGAGCCGTCGTTGGTCCCGACACCAGCACGCCCGTCGTGCCGATCTCATCGGTTTTCTGCACGTCATAGGACGAAGGCATGGCCTACCCAGCGAACGGGATAACGTTGCCGTTGAGTTGCGGCGGCTGGCTGACGGCCTGGAACACGTCCACTTGGCTGCCGACCGCCTCACGGGCTGCTTGGGCCTGCCTGTAAGCGGCATTGGCCGCCTTCTGCGCGGTGTCGGCCTGCTTGTTCTCCATCTCAAGCTGCACAGCCGCTTGCTGCATCGGATCGGGCGGCGGGGGCTGCCGGCTCTCTCTAGCCTGCTGCACCATCCGAAGCGCCTCGCCCTTGTTGCGCAGGTTCGACATGGTGATCCACGCCTCAGCCGGAAGCTGCTGCAGCTCGGGGCTGATCTTGGCGAGTTCCACCATGCCCTGGAACTGCTCGCCTTCGAGCGTCCCAACGTGCGGGGCATCGTCGATGATGATGTCCACGTCGAGATCGGCCACCGAGTTCTGAAGCACGACCTGACCCGTCATTGGGTCCATCGTCGGCTGATTGAGCCCGACCCAACGAAGGTTGCGCTGATCGTCCGTGACGCGGACCCACTCCTCGGCCGTCCAGAACTGACGGATGCGGCGCCAAACCTTCCGGTACACCTCGTGGTCCATGTCGCGCAGGATGTCGAACAACCCTTGCGCCTCGATGCTGCCGCCCTGCTGCTGAGCGAGGATCGACCGGCCTGATGCGGACGAGGCGCCCTTGCCCTGCATCGCAGCGTTCGGGCCAAGCACCGTCATGTCGGCAAGTGCCACGTTCAGCATCTCAAGGTTGCCGGACGTGATGTCGTTGGTGGGCACGACGCCGAAATGCTTCCCGAACTCCTTGCCGGGGCGCATGCTGATATGGCCGTCCGGCTTGGCGAGTTCCTGGCGCATTTGCCGGGTCGTCATGTTGCCGAGAGAGCCTTCCTCGCCGAACGTCTGCCGGGAGTTGATCGCGTGCAGCGCCTTGCTGGCCCGCTTGTTGATCTCGTCCTGAGTGTCGATCATCCCCCGGATTTCGCCGTAAGGGTTGTTCGACCGATCGCGGTAGGCCACGCGCCACGCGAAGCCATGCTCAGGCTGCCCGTCGTCGCCCAGCCACGGCGAGGGACCGGCGTTCAGGATGCCGCCGCCCGTGAACTCACAGAACGACCATACGCCGTCCGCATCGCGGTAATACATCTGCACGACGCGGACGCGATCGCGCTTGCCGCTGCGCCACGTCCACTCGCGGGGCTTGTCGTCGTAGGTGCCGCCGATCTCGCCCGTCAGCACGGTCTCATCGAAGACCTTGCCGGCGTCGTCGCCGTACTGCCTGACGGCCTCCTGTCGATCCATCCAGCGGATCAGGCCCAGATACTCAGCGTCCGAGAAGTCTTGGGCTGCCGAGTGAGGGTCCCAGAACATTCGGTCCCAAGGTGTGCGCTCCACGACGATGCGAGGATTGCGCTCGGGCACGATCTGCCGAACCTGAACCTCGACGCCGCCCCAGCCCGCGTTGGTCACGTCCTTGAAGGCTGCCGAGCGGACCTGATCGAACCGGGCTTGGTCGCACACGAAGCGCAGAGCGTCGGTCGCCGAGTTGGCGTCCTCCTCATGCTGCGGCGTGCGAGGCAGGGCGCGCGGGTCGGTCCGCATACTCTGCTCAAGGCCGAGCAGGTAGTTGACCTTGGCGCGGATCTTGTTGCGGACGATCGGAGGTTGCCCGCGCTTCTTGAGTTCGCGAACCTCCTCCTCGGTCAGTTGCTTGTGGTCGTAATAGTCGATGTCCCGCTCAGCGGCCTCGCGCGTGTAGCGGCTCGCATCCTCGGAGGCGCGGAACTTCTCAACGAGATCGGCGTGCAGGTTGCCCCAATCGGTGGGCTTCGGGTCGCTCACGAAGCCGCCACCGATGGAAGCCGCCAAGGGCTCTACGGACACGGCTAGAGAGCCCGTTGCCGCTACCGGAACGGTCTGAGGCGCGGGCGTGTAGGCCATTAGGCGTCAATCGGCCTTTCTTGGATCTCAATCTCGCCTGGCGCCTCGGCCGCCTTAAGCAGGGCTAGCGCCTTCTCGGCCGCGTTGCTGTCGGCATAGACGCCAAGCACGCGCCACTCGTGGGCATAGTGAGGGTCCTGCATCAGAAGCCAGACGGTCATGCTGCCTTCCAGTTCGTGACGCCCATGTCGTCGTCCTCGTCCTCGCCGTAGTCGCGGCGGCGGCGCTTGGCTTCCTCGGCCTGCGCCCGCGTCGGGGGCTGGATCTGGTCCAGCAACTGCCCAACGAGGCCCAGAGCGTCCACCTGATCATCGTGGACGCCGGCCGGAAAGCGCATCAGCTCGGACACGAAGTCAGACCGCCAAGGCGCCTGCGCGGGGACGTAAAGCCCGCCCATCGACATGCGGGCTCGGATGGACTGTGCCCGAACGCTCTTGTCATGCCGGGACGGGAACTGATGCCGCGTCGTGTAGGCTCGGCGCTCAATCGCGCGTTGCTCAAGGTAAGGCCCGAGCGCCGCGCGGATCTGCCCGCCTTCTTCCGCCCAATCGTAGGGCTGCCACTTCACGACGAGATCGCACCAAGCCTCAATCCAGCCCGAGCTATCCGTCTGCCCCCGCCAGAGATCCAGGACGTAGAGCCGCCCGTCGTAGTCGATGCCGATAACGATATGGACGGTGTAGTCGCCGCCGTCCTTCGTCACCGCGTAATCGCTGGCGCCGTAGACGCGGAGATCGTCGCGGGGCGGGAGGCTTACCGCCGGCTTGATCCAATCCCGCTCGAAATAGGCGCCGCTGTCTGGCGTCGGCTGCTGCTGATAGAGCGCCGACCAAGACCGAGCGTCGGTGTTGGCCTTCTTCTCCCGCAGGCGGTCCGCGTAACCGTACTCGCCTTCCCAAAGCCATTCGCCGGGCTGCCGGCCGAGAGGGTCGCCGGGCAATGCCTCGGCGGCAATTGAGATCACCTCCCAATCGCTTTCGCGCTCAAGGAGACGCCCCGCTAAGTCATCCTCGTGCCAGCGCGTCATCACGAGCGCCTGACGCCCGCCCGGCACCAAGCGGGTGTCCAGATCATCGTTGTACCAATCCCAGACCCGATCGCGGATGAGTTTGCTGTCCGCGTCCTGCCGGGATCGAAAGGGGTCGTCTATCAGCGAGAGCGCCGAGCGGAAGCCTGCGATACCGACGCCGACGCCGGCCGCTAGATACTCGCGCCCCGTCGTCGTCTCCCACCGACCGGCCGCCGAACTCTCGGCCGAGATGCCGTAGCCGAGGAACGTGCTGTGATCCGTGACCAGCCCGCGGACCTTGCGACCGAACCGCTCGGCGAGTTCGGAGCTATGCGAGGCCGCGATCACGTTGCCCGTGCCAGACTGCGCGAGATGCCAAGCCGGGAACAGGATGCTGGTGTACGTGCTCTTTGCCGAGCCGGGAGGCATGAACACCATCAACTTGCGGATTTCGCCGCGTGAAAGGCGCTCAAGCTGCTTTACGAGGATCTTGTGATGCGGCGCAGGCACATAGCCAGCCTGCCGGCAAAACTCAGTGAAACTCCGACGCTTCGCGCGAAGGCTTGCCTCCGCTTCCAGCCTGCCCCTCAGCGTCTCCCGATCGGCCAATGGCATCGAGGAGATCAGAGAGGAGAGCGTCGCTAATGTCGGAGAGGCCCCGACCGTCAAACTTAACCTCCTTGGGCATCAGGGATGCGATGACACGCACGTACTGCGCAGGCTCCTCAATGCGAACCCGCTCAATCGTCTCGGCGCCGTGCTGCTGGAAACTCTCGTGAAGCGCCTCAATGAACGCTTCGCCCAGCTTGTTACGCGACCCCTTCGGCCTACCGGGGCCGCCAGGATTGCCGGGCTGAAATGGTTTAAGACCGCTCGTTTTGGACACGTTACTAAACCCGCAACGCCCGATATGCCTCAACAGCCGCGCGGAACTCCGCAACGCTTCCGTGATACTGCGCCCAATCAGCGTCCGTGTAGGCGCCGAACTGATCCTGCCACTCGCGAAACCCTTCCTCGCCGATCCACGGGCAAGGCGGGCCGAACTGCGGCTTGGCGAGGAGGATAGCTTTCCCCATCGTCGTTACGCAGTGTCTTTCGGCTTGCCATTGATGCGGTGATAGGCTTGTGGGCCACACAACTCCTCAGCAATCGGGAGATGCGCCCGAGACTGGCCGTAATGGCTGCCGAGGGAGTTGAGGCCATTGCGGCCGTAGGCGCCATTAGCGCGAAGGGCTTCAGCCTTCCTCGCCTCTGCGGCTTCGATCTCTTCTCGAAAGGCTGCGCGCAAGGCGTCAAGATCGGCAATGGTGAACGAACGCTGTGCGCTGTCCCATTCGCGCTGTTGGTCCTCGCTGAACCAAGGGAACGCGCTTGCCATCGATTTGATCTCTTCTCGGATGATGGAGCGGAGGCGATCGTCGCTAGAAGGCTGCCGAAGGCCAAGGCTCTCGGAAAGCCTGTGCTCAACCTCAGAACTCAGCGTGCGTCCGTTGGCCTCTGCTGAAGCGTCAAGCGCCTCACGAATGCGGGGCAAAATCTTGAGGTTGAGGACACGGCGGGTTTCTTCGGCCGCCCTTGATCTCCGGCGCATCAGATCCTCCCGAGAATGAGCAGGATCACTAGCACGACGACGAGCAGGCCACCGAGACCCCATCCACCAGCCCGATACGGATAGGTGCCGTCTCCAGGTCCGTAGAAGCCTCCACCGAAGCCGAGGAGGATCAGAACCAGCAGAATGATGAGGATCGCGCTCACTGCTTCGGCTCCTGTCCCATCACGGCCAACACGCTCTCATGCTGGCTGGGATCGCTAGGTGCTTCCATGCCGGCATCATGTCGGATCTGAGCCTCTATGAGCCTGCGGACATGCTCTGCGGCTGAGATGCCGTGAGTGCGGGCCCGCTCCATCAGGGCGATGGCTACGTCCTCAGGGAGGCGGATGGTTGTCGGAGTGAGCCGAGCCATGATGCTATTCCGCAGCCATTAGAAGAGGCATCTGCGCGTCAGCGATGCGCTTCTCCGCAATGGCGAAATAGCCCTCGTCTCGCTCGATGCCGATGAAGCTGAAGCCTTCCAGGGCAGCGGCCTTTCCGGTCGAGCCGGACCCCATGAACGGGTCCAGCACTGTGCCGCCGGGCGGGGTGATCAGTCGGCAGAGGTAGCGCATCAACTCAGTCGGCTTCACGGTCGGGTGCGTGTTGCCCTCGCCGCGGTCGGCCTTGCTCGCTTTCGCGCTGTAGAAGAAGCGAGAGGCGGTGCCAGAGCCGCCAAATCCGACATCCTCTCGGGTCATGCCTGCAGAGCCGCCATAGATCCCGCGGCTGCCGAACTTCTGGCCGCCACCATTGCGCTGAACGGCAACGCCATCCTTCGACGTGCCGAACGCCGCGAACGCCGCCTCGACCTCCTCCGAGCCGTCGTGGATGAGGTTGGCGGGCCAGCGGCCGAGGTTGGACGGGCGCGCATTTGCGACCGTGCCCGTTCTGTATTGCTCGCGGCTGCGATCACCTGCGTGGCGCTCAAAGGTAACTACCTCGTCGCCATCAGCCGCAGTGATCCGACACCCGTCGATGTTCAGCGCCCCCGTGCCGTGCGCGAGCACGCTCTGCGCGATCGTGCCCTGGAGGGGTTTCCTCGCCAGCGTGACGGGCTCCAATGCGGGTTTTAGGCCGGTCCCGAACCCTTCGAACTCTTGTTTGAGTTTGCCACACCGCGGGCACGCGCCACGTCCGTGTAGTGCTCCTCCATCCAGTGCGTCAGATGGTCGGCATACACCTTCAGGTTCTCCTGTCGGTTGTCCGACCGATCCCGGTTGATGTGATGCACTTCCTCGCCCGACCTCAGCGGCCGGCCCAGCATCTGCTCCGCGACCAAGATGTGCTCCAGCACGTACCCGTTCGCGCGTGCCCTCGGGTGCGCCGGGTTGCGGATCATCCGATAGCCCTTCTCGGGCTCGATGTAGCTGCCGCCCCGCCAAGCCGGATTGTTCTCCCCCGCAAGGTTGGGGTTCGGGCCGCGCGTCCCGAAATTCGGGTGCGCCGCATTCCGACAGGCCCGAGAGCAGAACTTCCCCGCGTTTGCCTTCAACGTCGATGGGCGCCGGTACATCGGCGTCTCGCACCTGTCGCAGGTCACATTCGGGTAGCGCCGGGGCTTCGTCATGGCTACATGGTACTGCCTTCCCCCCTCCCGCGCAATCGCACATCGGAGCGCGGCGCAGATTGAAGGACTTGCTAAACCCTACGCCGTAGAGCCAAGCGACCATGTCCCGGATCTCGAAGCCGGCATCCTCGATGGCGACCGTGAGGCGGTGATGCATCCGTGTGCCGCCGAACGCGAGCAAATGCCCGCCCGGCTTCAGAACCCGCAGCACCTCGGCCCAGAAATCAGCCTGGAACGCGATCCCTTCCGGCCCGTCCCAGACCTTGCCCATGAAGTTGATGCCATAGGGCGGGTCGGTCACGACGGCATCAACACTGCGTGAGGCAAGCGTCGGCATCAGGGCGAGGCAATCGCCCTTGAGCAGACGCAGAATGGGCAAGAAGCCTCCGAATAGCAAAAGGGCCGGCAACCCTTCGGTCCCGACCCTCGCGGCGCAATACGCGCGCCTAGCAATTCCGCACATTTTGCACATCGTTCAAGGTGTGTCAAGCGGGCTTTCGGCGGCGGGGCATTTCATACACTGGCGTCCGCGCCGCGTGCGGCATCATTTCGGGAGGGCATACGCACATTCCGTCGTCAGTCGGCTGCGGTACGCTGCTCGCCGCCTTGCGAGGCAAACTGTAATGTTGACGGACAATGAACTCCAACTGAGAACCAATGCTCCGACAATTCGCCTCCGCGTCATCCGCGATGCGGTCGTAAAGCTCAGCAGCGAAACGAACGCCCATCGCTTTATCCTTCCGTGAACTCATCCTCACCTCCACATGCGCGAGAGCGCGTTAAGACCTTCCTTGAGGCTGCCGATCTGTGACGGCAAGCGTATGTCCTCGTCCAGCAGGCAGACGATGGTCAGCATGCGCGACGCCTCTCCGGGCTCTGCCGCGTGGCTGAGGGCGTGCTTGGCGCCGGCCATGTCCTCGCGGATGCGGGCGATGTCGTGATCGTCCGGCCCATCGTCGCAGGCCAGTCCCGCTGCGCGGTTCAGGTCAATGCCCTGGATACGCGGACTGCTGCTGAGTACGAGGCGGGCATACCGGGTCGCCACCATCGTGTACCGGATGCCGATCGCGTGCTGGTCGCGGTCAATCAGCTTCCGCCGGTAGAGGCGGCCGAGGGATGAGCCCAGCAGAGGGTCTTCCGGCTTGCTCTGTCCGCGCCTGTGAGGCTGATTGAGGGCGATGGCGACGACATCGGCCGTTCGTTCTTTGCGGGGCTCGCGCTGATAGTCGCCGTGCGGCTCACGATGCCGGGGACTGATCGCGTGGCGATCCCTTTTGAGACGCTTGCGGGCAGTGGCCATTAGTCCCCCGGCTTGGTTGAAGTGCGCTCAATGGTGCGGCCGCAAGTCGTGCAGACATCGCGGACATACGTACGACGAACCCAATCACGCGGGTCTAAGTGGCTGGCTTTCGTCAGCGACGGGGGGAAAATCGGCTCGCTCTCGTCGTAACGAGGCTCAAAGCGACAGTGCCGAACCCACGCGTCCCGCATTGGGCACTCGTCAGCCATCAGCCCTTCCTCTTCTCTGTGACGTGGAGACGGTAGAGGGGGCGGTATTGCCAAAACCAAATGCAGTCTCCGAAGCCGCCGCAATGGAACTCGCCCTTACGCTCAACTGTCTCAAGCCAGATTGTCTCGCCGTCTAAGCTGACGGGCCGCCAAGCGAACCAGCGATGCCAGTTCGTCAGGCGCTCGTACCGGCGCTCAAGCCAAGCGTGCGAAATGCGCATGGTCAGCACTCTCTCGGCTTCTCAGAGACGGGGGTCATGCGGCCTCCTCAAGCTCAGAGGCGCAGGTCAGGCCGCACTCGGCGTCAAACTCGTCGTCGGGATCGTCAAAGAGGGTCGGAGAGGCGGCGACATGCGCGGCCATCTCAGCGTACGAGCGCGCCCGCTCAAAACGCTTCCCACCGGCCTCCTGCTTCATCCACCAATGGGCCCGGCTGGGGTCATCTCGGATGATGGCCTCTAGGCTGCCGCGCGACTTGAGGAAGCAGAGATCACAGTTCCCCTCATGCCCTTTGAGGGCAAGATCGAACGGTTGGGCCGCCCAAAACTCCATCACATCGCGCTTCGTCACTTTCGCCTTCGCGAGGGGCATGGCCGATTTCCATCGGTGACCGGACTTCTCATTCTCGGCGAGTTTCTTCAAAACCCGCATGCCCTCGTCGTGCCGCAGCCCGATCACGTTCGCCCACCGCTCCCAGCCGAGCGACCGGCAGAACGCCTTTATGGGTTCCACCTTCAACTCACGGCTACAGAAGCGTTGCAGCGGGTTCGGCAGTCGTCCACGCAGCGCAATCAAGCCCTCAAATGGTTCGCCATTACGCGCAGCCGACCGATAGCCGACAACCTCAAATCGCTGCGGCATGGGCCGCCACTCAATCCACGCGATCTCGACACCCCAGCGCACGCCGCAATCGCGCACAAATCGCAACGTCTCCTCGCGCTCCTGCCCCGTGTTGGCGAAAGCCACAACCACGTCATCCGGCAACCGGCCGTCATGCGCGCTCAGGATCTGATGCAGCATGTAGCCGGACGTTCTGCCGCCCGAGAACGAGATCAGCGCCGGCCCCTGGATGAAATACGGGTTCATGCGCTCTCCCTCTCCGCACGGGCTGATGGCTGACGACTGGCCCAGATCGCTAACCATTCGGAAATCGCCGTGGCGTCGTCCGCGTCGAATTCCATGTAGAAGGCAAGGTCATTTCCGCGGACGACAGCGAGATAAGCCCAATCTCCTTCCTCTCCGATCTCTACACGCTCGTCGCCGTGAGTGAATATGAGGACTTCATCGGGCATCATGCGGCGTTCCTTTCCGCTTCCCGGTCATTCAAATCGGCAATCGCTTTCGCAAGGCGCTCTGTCTTAGCCTCACGCAACAGCCGCTCATTCTCAGGCTCACCGTTGCGCATTTCGGCTATCAGCTTGGCGACTGCGGCCACGTTCGCGGCTCGCTCGTCGGCCGTGGTGTCCCGGTCAACGATCTCGGCATCGAGGATCTGGCTGAGGCGGTGCAACTCCGTCTCGATGTCCAGCGTGCCGAGCTTCGCTTCCGCGCGGATCTGCGGCGCGGTCGGTGCCTTATCGGCCTCCCAGCGAACCTGCTGCTTCCCCTTGATGAACCGGCTCGCCGCCGCATTCACTGCCCAGGTCGGGCAATCGTCCAGCGCCCGACACACGAGGCTAGCGTGCTGCTTGGCGCTCTCGGGGCTGATCCCATACGTCGGGAATGCGCTCAGAAGGGCCGTGACGGTCGGCAGCAACGTTTCGGGGCTCGGTGTCAGGCAATCAATCAGATGCCGCCTACGGGCCTCCAATGCGTCGCGTTCAGCATCCGAAGGAGCGATGCCAGCGCTGATCAGCTTATGGCCGGGACGGTCGCCGTCCTCTAGCCGGTTCTGAAACTTGCTGACGAGATCCAGCAGCGGCCTAGTGGCGGGAACCGGCGACGAGCCGGGGGCGGAAGCCGTTTGCGTCAGGGTTCCCATAAAGATCCTCCAGGGCTTCGCGAGTGAGGTCGTGGTACGGGTTGGCGCGGCCTTGCCGGGCAGGAGGCGGCGAAGCGCGCGGGCGGCGACGGCCCACCTCGCGGAGGCGGTTGCGAAGCGTCCGCGGCCAATCCAGCTTCCGGGCTTTCTGACCGCCCTCGGACATCCAGAAATCGCAGAACTCAGCCAGCGCCTCGTCGGCCTCTTGCTCGCCGAGGCCCATCTCGGCGCACACGGCGCGAGCCTCTGGGCTCTGCGCGAAGTCTGCCGGGATGCGGCGGGCCCTCGCCGTGTCGGCTGGCTTCTCAGCCGCGGCAGGGCTTCCGTCAGCCCCCTCGTCACCGGCCCCTTCAGGGGCTGTCGATCCGCTAGGATCGACTGGGGTATCTTCTATCTTGTTAGGGATAGGGATAGGGATAGGGATAGGTGCTTTCGTTTTGCTATCCTGCTGCGAACCGGCTAGGTTCTCGGCATCGTTGTTTTCCAACGACTTAGGCCGCCCACCACGCTTGCCATTCTCGCGCCTGACTTCAGCAAGTTTGCTGACGTGAGCGCGCTCTTTGCTCAACCGCTTCTGCGTCCAGAACCCTCCCTCAAGGGTCCAGAACTCCATCACAACCGGCTTGATGCGGAGCCATGTGCGGCGGTCGAGGCGAGCCCAGCGGGCAAGTTTGTCGTCGTTGTCAGCAAGGCGGCACTCCGGCGAGCGCCACGCCACCATCATCAGCATGAGGTAAGCGCCCGTTTCCTGCGCGGAGAGGTGCCCCGTGTCCGCGATGAACGCGTCGGTAAACAGCGGCAGGTGCGGAAATGCGCTCATTTGCGCTCCAGCTTCTGATAGCGGGCGATGATCGCGCGGCGGGGGATCGCGCCGAACGTGTCGAACTCAGCGAGCGCGGCGGCGCGGCCGGCAGGGTCCGCAATCCGGCCGAGATGAGCGCGCAGGCGCCAGCCCTCGGGAGCCGTCTCGCAAGCCTGAGCGAGCCACTTGCTGCGCTTGGCGCGAAGCTCAGCGCTGATGCCCTCAGCGAACGGACCTAAGCCGCGGAGATCCGGGCCGCTCATGCCGACACCTCTTGCTCTGCGAGAGAGGCGAGGATGGCGTGACCGATCATCTCGGGGATTTGCGGGACGACTGAGTTCCCGCAGCCTTTAAGTCGGTGTGCCCAATCGGAAACCCCATCAACCACTCGGTCAAAGTTGGGTTGATCCATCCCTTGCGCAGAAACTTGAGCGAGAACGGGTGCCACTTGAGGGAAGTGCCGATTTTGGCGCCAGATTTTCGCGTTCCGCCGGCGAGCTTCCGCCGCATCGCGTCGTGTTGGAAAGCTGAATGCCCCAGCGAAGCGTCTGGAGTGGGCAACGATCCAGACCCGATCTCTCGAATGCGGGGCACCAACGGCATCCGCCGTGATGCAATCCCATTCCGCATCGTACCCGAGCGAGGCCAAGTCTCCGAGAACTCGGCCCATTCCGCAACTAAGCAGCGCTGAGACGTTCTCCACGATAATGAAGTTGGGTCGAAGCTCGCCAGAAAGTCGGACGATCTCAGACCATAGACCGCTGCGTTCACCGCCAATGCCGACGTGCTTGCCAGCCGTGCTGATGTCCTGACAGGGGAAGCCGCCGCAGATGACATCCACGGCAATTCCATCTGCGCGGAGACGGTCTGCGGTAAGGGTGCGCACGTCATCGTAGCAAGGAACCTCAGGCCAGGGCTTTGCCAGCACGCGACGGGGAAAGGGTTCGATCTCGCAGAAGGCGACCGTCTTGAAGCCGCCCGTGCGCTCGAGGCCGAGCGAGAAGCCGCCAATTCCTGAAAACAAGTCGAGGACGCGTAGCGGGGTCATGCCGCCACCTTCCTGACCGCCGGAACCGGCTGCGTCGGCAGAGCGAGGACAAAGCAGCCCTCACGGTCAGAGACCCACTGGATCTCAACCCGCTGGCAATCGCTGTCGTCACGGACGGCGCCGACGCGGACAAGCAGATCGCAGATCGGCTTCAGAAGCCCATCAATGTCCCGCTTCCGGTTGTCGGGCTTGCCGACCTTGATCGTGAGAGCGTAGGGGCCTTCAAGGCGCCGGCCGTCCTGGCAGGCGATCTGAACAAGCCACTCGTTCTCAGCGATCCATGCCTTGTAGCGGGGCATTTTCACGCGACCGACGCGGGGCACGTTCCGGTACAGGTTGTTGACCGGCGGCGGCAGGGTGCAGGTGAAGCTAATCACGGCTCGCCTCCACCCACCACCGGCGCAGTCTCTCCCGCTGCCTGTCGAAGAAGAGCACGAGCCTTCGCCACAGAATTGCGGCGAGCCCCGGCGACTTCCTCGGTAACTTTGGTGTCATGGGCGAGCTTCCTAAGCTGGCGTTGGCGCTCGACTTCGTAGGCGTTGGATATTGACGTGAGCACGTCCGCCCAAATGCGCTTGGGCGCGCGATAGCGCAGCGACCAAAGTTGGCCGTACTCTATGCCGTGACGGCGCGCGATGCGCCGCATGGCGTTATCGGTGTCGCCGGGCCCTCGGGTTTCCCAGCGCAGAAGGTCGCCGCACAGGCTCTTGGCCTGCAGCACTTCAGCCGTGACCATTTGCAGATCCCGCAAACAGGTTTTGCACATCGGCAGATCCGTCCGTGTGAGGAATGAACTCACACGGGCAGGAGGCCGAGACGTGAACAGGAAGGGGGACGCGACTTACAACCGTAGACCGGGCGATCCGGTGTTCTTTGACGACGAGTACGTTGACGCCCTTCGGCAGGAGGGCAGGCGGTGGAGACCCGGCAAGGTCCACAACCGCCCTGATGTGACGGAGCGCGGCGGCGGCAACCGCCCGCCCGTACAACTGGAACTGTTCAGTGAAGTGGATCATCGGCCGACCTTCGGCCAATCTGCAGACCAAAGGCGCGCGGTCATCTCGCGAGGATCGGCAACCTCTTCCAGTCCGAGGGCCGCGATCACGCGACCAACGCGCACGTAACCGTGGCGAACCGTGGAATGGTCGAAGCCGCCGAGCCGCTTCCCGATCTTCTCGAAGGACAAACCCGTTTCGCGGCGGGCCAGCCAGAACAGGATATGCCTAGCCCTAGCAAGATCCCATTCGGAGCGACCACCCTGGCTCTGCTCCTCAGCGCGGATCTCAAGAGGCATCAGGCCGACAACCCGGCACACCCTCGCGGTCAGCTTGCTTACGTCGCCGCGGAAGTCGTCTCGGTAACGGGGGCGACCATTGACGAGGCTGTAAACGGCGTTCTGCGAGCACTTCAGTTCGTCGGAGATGCACTTGTACGTCCAGCCCTCACGGCGCCACTGCAGGATCTGCTCTTTCGGCAATCGAGTGGCCTTGCCACCCCGCAGCCAGCCGCCGCGGGGCGGCGGGATGTCGTGAACGTGATCGTGGACCGTGCAGAGGCCGCACCGGAATTTCCGGGCAAGCTCACGCTGCGAAATGCCTTTCGCCCGCAGGCGCCGCATCTCCTTGACCTGAGAGGCGAGCATGGAGCCATCAGGGGCGCGGTCCCAAGGCTGAGCTGGGCGCTTACCCTTCGGCTTCGCGGTGACAAGTTCGCGGTTGACGATCGGCGTGGCGGGCCGGACGTGCGCAAAGCTGGGACGGCTGGTGAGGAAAGGGATGTACCCGGACATCAGGCAGCCGCCTCCGTCTCATTGCTGAGGACGGGGGCAGATGGCGGCGAAACGAAGAACCATTCGTCCCGCCACTTGATGCGGCGCCTGCGAGCCTCCGCACGGATGCGCGCAAGTTCGTCGCGGGACGGCTCGAGAGAGCCCCGCTCCCATTTGGAAACGGTCGATTGGCCGACGCCGGCAATCGCTGCCATCTGCGTCTGCGTGATCTTCAGCACTTGGCTGCGGATGAAGAGAAGCGGCGTCATGAACCTATTCGTAGTCGAATAGGCATGAGCATGTCAATGGCTCATTCGTTTTCGAATTTGCATTCTCGCGGCTACGGTTGCGACATGCACCGCATGGACGTGAAAGAGATCATGAGAGCCCTCCTGGCAGCGCCTGCCACCGGAGGCCGCAAGCCCACGCAAGCGGAAGTTGCAGAGCTTCTAGGCGTGAGCCAGTCCACTGTATCCAAGTGGGCCACCGGCCGGGGCGTCCCCGAGTTCGAGCAGGCGCAGGTGCTGCGTAGGGTCGCGATCGAACGAGGAATTTTAACGGAGGTCACACACGGCCTTGCCACAAACCGTACGGTCGCTATCGTAGGTTGTGTTGGCCTTGGCGAAGAGGTCGAGTGGTTTTCGCAGGGGGATGGCGTGTCCCTGGAACTCGTCGAGCTTCCCTTTCCCGTACCCGAAGGGTGCTTCGCACTAGAGGCTCGCGGAAATTCTATGCACCCCCGCGTGAAAGACGGCGAGGTTATCGTTGCCCGGCAGAACGGCCATACGGTTGAGGACCTAGTAGGCCAGGAGGTCGTGCTGAGGGTGAAGGACGGCCCCTATTTATTCAAGACGCTTCGGCGCGGGATCGGCGCCGGCCGGTACACCCTTGAGAGCTTCAACGCCCCCTCGCGCGAGAACGTCGAGGTAGAGTGGGTCGCCGAGCTTTGGGCGATTGTCCCCAACCGGCGGTGGGTCAAGGTAGGATAACGTCAGGCATAATCGCCATTCGAAAGCGAATAATTGCGCTTGACGGCATATTCCTAGTCGCATAAGAATGGCGGTGTCCACGGAGACACCGCCCCATGTCCATTCGCCCCATCGCCCTGATTGAGGAAGCGCAGAACGCCCGCGTTTCGTCGTTCGCCTCCTTCTCCGACCCTGTTCCTGGAAGTGCCCGGCATTCGGCTGGGGTTGAGCGCCATCTGCGCAAGTTCCGGCCGCTGACGGAGCGCCTTTACGAGGCGACTGGCGACTTGAACCTCGTCGTTGCCGGCCTCGCGGATCGCCAGTTCCTCAGCAATGGCGACATCGCGATCAAGAAGGCTTTCGCTGACTTTCAGTCGCATCTCGTCCTTCTTATGGAAGCCTACTGCGAGGCGACCCGCAGCGACGAGTTCACCAGCAATCCCGCCGACGCGAGCGACATCGAGGACATGCGCCTCGCCATGCTCGACACGTTCGAGGCCATTCGGGAGGGCCGCGCGTCGTGAGGCAGCAGGATCTCCCTCCCTATCGCATTCCTTCCGATGGTCGCAGGGCCATCGTCACGGAAGGCGGGCTGACTGTCGCGACCTTCACCCGGCATGCCGGCGGGACCGACATGCGATCGGCTGAAGACGCGGAGGCGGTCGGCGCCTTCCTCGTCAGAGCCAGCAATGCGCATCGCGACCTCTGCCGAGCGCTGAGCAATTGCCGGGCTCAATTGGCCCTCGTCTCTCAGCTTCTCGCATCGTCCGACAAGAAGCCGAGCGGCGAGCTTCACGCCGAGACGATTGCCATTCTCGAAACCTCTCAGGCCGCCATCGCCAAAGCGGAGCAGCAGCCATGATAGCCTCAGCCTTCATCCTCATGGCCGTCGTCATGGCCGTCTTCGTCGCCCTCTACCTCGTCGTGGTGTCTAAGGACTTCGCGGCGCAGACCGAGGCGGCTCTTTACGACCCGCTCGCTCCCGAGCCTGAGATTGACCAAACGGCTCTCTCGATCTCGGCAGGCGTGCTGATCGCGGCCTTCATCATCGGCTCCTCGCCGCTCTGGCTGGGGCTGTGACCATGAACACGCCACTCAGACATGACGTGCTCATCGGGCAGGCCGTCCTAGACGAGATCCGAGCCGCTGGGATTGACGAGGACGACGCGGATTTCGCCGCCCTTGTCGATGCCGAGTGCGACACGCTGGAACGCCTGCGCCGCATCATCCGCTTTGCGCGCCACACGGAAGCGCAGAGCAAGGCTCTCGGCGAGATCCAGGCCGAGATGCGGGAGCGCAAATGGCGCCTCGACAAGAAGGCCGGGGACCTTCGGGCCGCCGCGCTGTGGGCTCTCGGCGAACTCGGCATGAAGAAGCTTGAGGCTCCCGACTTCACCGCCAGCGTTAGCGAGAGCCGGCCCAAGGTCGTCATCACCGACGAGGCTGCGATCCCCGATCAGTTCTGCCGGATCAAGCGCGAGCCCGACAAGACAGCCCTTCTGGCAGCCCTGCTGCGTGATGAGGTGCCGGGCGCCGATCTCGGTAACGGCGCTCCATCCCTGACTGTGAGGACGCGATGAGCGCCGACCAGACCATCCGTGACGTACTTAAACGCTATGACGTGCCTTACGAGGGCAACGTCTGGCAGGTTCAGAGCGCGCGGGTCATCAAACACGCTGCGCTTGAGCAGGTAGCTGCCAGCGCAGGCATCCGCTTCGACCTTCCGACCATCCTGCGCAATGAGCGCGACGAGGCGGTCATGCTGGTCGCCGGCACGCTCGGCGATGTCCGCGAGTGGTCTATCGGCGAGGCGCTGGTCAACGTCAATTATCGGGTTTCCGGCAAGCAGGCCGCCTACGTCTACGCGATGGCCGAGAAGCGAGCGAAGGATCGAGTGATCCTGAAACTCGTGCAGCTTCATGGCCTCGCCTACAGCGAGGACGAGGCGGACGACTTCAAGCAGGGCGGGCAGGACAAGGCGCAGGCAACCGCCCGGCCGCCGGCCATGTCAGTTGATCACATGCTGCATGAGATCGCCGAATGCCCCGATGAGGCGGCTCTCGCGGCACTCAAGGCCGATCATACCTTCCGGCTTGGCTACAAAGAAGCCGACGAACTCTCACAGCAACGCATCAAGCAGGCCCTCGCCAAGGCAGCAGAGGAGTGCGCAGCATGACTGAGGATCTGTTCAACTGGCAGCCTCCAGAGCAGCCGCCCTTCGTTCGCGGAAGCGACACGTCAGAACGGGCTGCCGACCGCATCGCAGGCTCCGTCTCTCACCTTCGCAAGGTGGTGTTGGACGCGATTGAGCGGGCCTCATCCGGCATGACCTGTGACGAGTGCGAGCACGTCACCGGCCTTCGCCACCAGACCTGCAGCGCCCGTGTCCGTGAGCTGGTCCAACTCGGGCTCATCAAGGACAGCGGCGCTCGTCGCCCTACCCGTTCAGGGCGAAATGCCCGTGTGTATCTGAGGGCTGCGTGATGAGCACACGTCGCAGGCAGGCCATCCTCACTGACAGCTCTGAGAACGTCACGGAAGCGACGTGGCGCGCGACCGACGACGACACCGCTTGGTTTGCCAAGCATCGGCGCCGGACCTTCCGCATCCGCCGTGTCTTCCCCGGTGAGTTCCCCAGCCCTGCAACGCATGTAGTCGCAGCGGCCGTAGAGCCGGGTGTGGTCGTCAAGTCGAGCATCTTCTCACCCGACACGGACCCGCCAAACACCGACATGCTCGGCGAGACGCTTTGGCAGTCGTGGGGACATGAGCCGCTGTCGAAGAAGTGGGGCGAGAAGGTCGCGCTCTTCCGTGCTCAGCCAATGGGGAATGCGTGATGGCCGACGCAATCCAAGCCACCTACGTCAAGATGGCGACCCTTGTAGACGGCACCATGCGGGTCGTCCTTGATGTTGAGCCTAGCGCAGCGGCTGATGCCTTTCGCCTTCTCGGCAGCCCAGGAACGCCTATCGCAGTCGCTAGGCTGACGAACGAGGCTGCACAGGCTGCCACAGGCCCCCTCTCACAAACGAGAGAGGGGGAGCGCAAGCCTCTCAGCCTGCCGCAGAAGGTGGCGCTGACGTGCGAGCGCGGCGACTTCCGCCGCTACCTTGAAGAACGCTTCTCGCGCCGCTGGTCTGCCGAGCAGGGAGATGCCGCCGAGATCGTTCGACAGATCCTCAACGTGAACAGCCGGGCTGAAATAACAGAAGGGTCGGGCGCCTCTTACCGCTGGCGCGACCTTGAGGCCGACTTCCACGACTGGCAGCGGAGGGCCGCGTGATGGCTTCCCGCAAGCGCTGGTCCGCCTCTGCCCGGCTCCGCATCTTCCTCGCCCACAACGGGCACTGCCACGTCTGCGGCGGGAAGATCACGGTCGGAGAGGCGTGGGACCTAGACCACATCATCGCGCTCGCCCTTGGCGGTGACGACGAGGAAGGCAACCTAGCGCCGGCTCACCGGAAGGGCTGCCACGCTGGCAAGACGGCCGCCGAGGACGTGCCCGCGATAGCGAAGGCCAAGCGCCGCGCTCAGCGCCACCTCGGCATCAGGAAGGCCAGCAAGCCCCTGCCGTGTGGCCGCAACAGTCCCTTCAAGAAGCTCTTTTCCGGGGAGGTCGTTCGCCGTGACAATTCCTGAAATCCGCGAGCAGATGCTTGCCGCCGCCGCACAGACCTTCGACCCGGCCATCGCCGAGCAACTGAAGGTTTGGGAGCAGCATCTCCACCGCAGAGCCCCTGTGCGCCGTGCCCCAAGGCATTGCCGGCCGCTCACAGATGCCACCGCAGACGCGATCAAGGAATACGCCGCCGCTCACCCGAGGGCCGGATACCAGATCATGAGCGCCCGGTTCGGGGTTTCTATCGGCAGAGTGTCCGAGGTCCTGGCTGGCAAGAGGATTTGAGGCCGTGACCCTCCCCCCGCACACAGCAGACCGAGGAACCTCAATGTCAGACGTGAGAGAGACGGCCGATCATGAGTTCAAGGCGCATCCCAGTGTGTTCTACCCTGCGAAGCGCGGCGACAAGACCTTCGAGTTCCGCAAGGACGACAGAGGTGGCTTCCACGTCGGGCAGACGGTCCGACTGCGGTGCTACCACCCGGAGGAAGGCTATCTCGACGAGCCCCCGCTGGATCGCGTCATCACTGACATTCTCTACCCCGGCCAGTTCGGCCTGCAGCAGGGCTACTGCATCCTCTCACTGAAGGGTGCAGCCCTCTCAGCACCAGTGGTAGCGGGAGGGGGATCAGGAGTTGCGCCCGTAGTGCCAGAGGGACTGCGAAACCTCCGCACCTATTCAACGGACCACGATCGTAGGCGCGTGTCGTTGATGGTGGTCGGAGGCGACAGCGATAGCGAATGCCTCGCTCGCGTCGTCACAGACGCGCACCTCCTGCATGAGACCATAGAGAGATCCCTCCTCGCCCCTGAGACAGGGAGAGGGGAGTATAGCGCGTCCCCTTCGGGGTCGGACCACTCATCAGAGACCAAGCCCTTCGGTCTTGGCGCTTCGCGTGAGTGTTCCTCGCGCAGAGCCTGCCGGTACTGTGGCGCCACAACTCAAGAGACCTGCACTACAGACGCAGAGCATGCATCGTGCCCCTTCCTGCGCGACATTGAGGCTGATGAGGCTTGGTCGCGCAGATACACCTCCGAGGAGATCCAGTGCGCCCTAGAAGATGTCGCTGGCTGGCTTGAAACGGAGGGCGGCCGGGAGAAGCACGCTCGCACCATCCGCGTCGGTGCCCGGCGGATGCGCGAGGAGGCGAGCATCAGGCGTCACGTCCAGGCATTAGGAGCCGCCATTTCCCGGCGCGAATGGTCTGAGGTCGAGGCTGCACACGCCGCTATCCGCGACGCTGCGAAAGCCTGAGGGGGCAACTATGCGCGCAATAGAATTCGCTGCAACCGTGGGATTTGACGCCTTGCGGGTCGCGATGGGCGGCAGGCCACGACATCACGACGTTGAAACGATCTGCCAGTGGCTCAGGCATGTCGCCGCGCCACGCGATGGAAGCGCCGAAGGCGGCGAGACCGAAGGGCTCGATCCGAAGGACGAGAGCGCGGTGCCCGCGACCAGCGGGCAGGCGCCCGTGGGCATCCCCATGCTCGTCAAGGACGCCCAAGGCTACCACGCGCTAGGCGAAGATGGCACGCGGTTTAATCTTGCCCAGGCGCCCGAACCCCCTCGGACAGGAACAGAAGGTGGGGGCGCGTGATGGTAGGCGGCAAGCTCATTGAGATCATGCCGATGCGGCTTCGTTCGGGTCGCGACGTGCTTCGGCTCTGGGTGGTCGAAACCCAACCCGGCTACGAAGGCGAGTGCGCCGTCTTCTGCGAGCCCACGGACCGTCTGCCGGCCTTGGGCGACACAATCTGGTGGCAGGGCCGCGAGATCCTGTTTGACCGCGACCGGCAGAAGCTTCGCAAGGTCGGATACTCCTTTGACCCGAGCCGCGACAGTGGGGGCGCCTCCCATGACTAATCCCTCAAGCCCCGCCCCCGACACGACAGGGCTGCGGGAAGAGATCGGCGCCTTCTTCCGCAAGAGGCTTGTGGGCTACTGCCCTGACTGGCCTACGCGCGCTGCTGAGTGGACTGATGCTCTCCTCGCTTTGCCGCCCCTCGCATCCCTCTCCGAGAGGCTGAAAGCCGCCGAGGAAGAGCGGGACGCCGCTATCAAAGCGCGAGAGAGCGCGGAGGAATGCGCCAGCCGCTACTACCGCTGCATGGATCGCCGTGCCGACCGCATCATGGAATTGACCGAGGAGAAGGTCGCCGCAGAGGCCCGCGCATCCTCCCTCGCACAGTCGGTAGAGGCTGCCCTGACCGAAGCTCCCAAGCCCGCATCCATCCGTCTCATGGCCGGAGAGATGACCGGCCAAGAAATGCGCACGGCTCAGGCTGTCGCCAATGGGATCGCTGCAAAGGTTCGATCCGCCCTCTCTCAGGAGACTACCGATGCCCAAGGTTGAGAGCGGGGAGATCGTCACGCCTGAGATGCTTGCCGCGGCTTGGGGCGCTTGGCGGTCTCGTCACAAGGACAGGCTAGGGCCTGGGCCAGCATTTCGGGAGGCTCTTGAGGCAGCCCTACAGGTCGCCCTCGCACCCCCTCAGAACACGGGGGAGCGGGAATGAACGCCCGGCCCCTAACTCCTGAACAGGTCGCGGATCGGTGGGGCTGCTCGCCCAACCACGTCCGCAATCTCATCAAGCGCCGTGAGCTTCGCGCTTTCCGGGTAGGCTCCCGCCTGCTTAGAGTGCCCGCAGATGCAGTGACGGACTACGAGCAATGCCAGACTTCAAGATCGGACGCCTCCACGATGGGTTCGTCGTCTCTTGGTGGGCAGACGGCAAGCGACGGCGGTTTCGTCTTAATGCACGCACGCGAAAGGAAGCCGAGAGCGAGGCCCGTGACGTAATCAAGCGGGAGATCCAAGCGCCGGCCGGAAGCACGGTCGCCGATCTCTGGCAGAACTATCGGACGGAGAAGAAGGGTCGGCGCGTGGCGGTCGCGATGGGATTTGAGTGGAAGGCGATGGCGCCCCACTTTGGGCATCTGAGGCCCGACCAGATCACGACGGACGTGTGCCGCGCCTACACGGCCGATCGGCGCAAGGCCGGCAAGCATGACGGCACGATCTGGACCGAGCTGGGCCACCTGCGCACGGTGCTCAAGTGGGCTCTCGGCGATGGGGCTCCACGAGTTGAGCGGCCCGCCAAGCCGGCGCCGAAGGAGCGGTATCTGACACACGAGGAGATCGGCCGGCTGCTCGATGCGCCGGCGCCGCTCCACATCAAGACCGCGATCTATCTCATGCTCGGCACGGCAGCACGCGTCGGGGCGGTGCTGGACCTGACGTGGGATCGAGTGGATTTCACCCGAGAGCAGGTCAATCTTCGCACGAGTGAGGTCGGCCCGCTAAAGGGGCGGGCGATTGTCCCGATGAACGAGGATCTGCGCGCCGTGCTGCAAACAGCGCGAGCCGCCGCCGTCACCGATTATGTGATCGAGTGGGCAGGCCAGCCGGTCGCCAGCATCAAAACCGGGTTCAACGCGACCGTGAAGGCCGCCGGCTTGGAGAAGGTGACGCCGCACGTTCTGCGCCACACGGCAGCCGTCCACATGGTTGAGGGGGGCACCCCGATTGCGGAGGTCGCGCAGTACCTCGGCCACTCAAACCCCAGCATCACGTTCCGGGTCTATGGCCGATATAGCCCGACGCACCTGCGCAAGGCCGCCGCGCTCCTGAACTTCTCGCGGCTGCGTTCTGTGCAGGCTTAGGTTCACGAAACCCGCGAGCAATCCGCTAGTAAAAACCTAAATGTCTGATATGATTGAGAGATAATGGTGGGCCTGGAGGGACTTGAACCCCCAACCAGACCGTTATGAGCGGTCGGCTCTAACCATTGAGCTACAGGCCCGGCCCGAGAGCGCCGCCATGGGCGCCCGCGGTGCCCGCCTGTTTAGCCGGAAGCGGGCGCCGCGTCATCATCTGCAGGGCCGCCTCAGGCCGGCTGTAGGGCCGTGTCGAACAGGAAGCCGTCGACGGCCGGAATCGTCACCGAGAGGCCCGCGCCGTAGGCGGCCTTGCTCAGGCGCCACGGCCGCTCCGCCCGCGCCCGGATCGCCTCGGAGGGGCGCAGGCGCCGGCTCGTGCCGTCCTCGCCCACCTCCTCGATCGTCAGGAAGCCGTAGACCTGGAGCCGCGAGGCGGTCAGCTTGGTGTCGCGGTCGCCCGCCGCCACCGCGAGGCTGCCCGTGGCGTAGACCGCATCCATCAGCGCGCGCTGGTCGCTCCGGCGCTTGGCCTGGCCCTCGCGCAGGCCCGACGGGCGGGGTCCCGCCGTGCCGGCCGGTGGCGAGCGCCGGAAGGGCACGACATTGTCCATCGCCGTCGATACGCGACCCATACGCACTCACCCTCGTGCCCGGCTGCAACAGGGCCGGGCGGTGGCACGCGTCGCTTCGCTGTCCCGGCGGTCGGGAGCATTCGACGAATCGGCTTAATCTTCGCTTAGCCCTGTCGGGGGCCGCCCCGGCGGAAACGTCCCGAAACGGGCCGCCCCGCCGGCTGCGCGTCAGGCGAGCGCGACCGTGTAGGCGGCCTCGGTCTTGGCGCGGATCTCGTCCTCGCTCACGCCGTCGGCGAGCTCGATCAGCCGCATGCCGCCCCCGCCCTTCTTGTCGATCGTGAACACGCCGAGATCGGTGATCACGAGGTCGACGACATGCGTGCCGGTGAGCGGCAGGTCGCAGGCCTTGAGGAGCTTGGCGCTCTCCGAGCCGTCCTTGTTCCTGGCGACGTGCTCCATCACCACGACGACGCGCTTCACGCCCGCCACGAGGTCCATGGCGCCGCCCATCCCCTTCACCATCTTGCCGGGGATCATCCAGTTGGCGAGATCCCCGTTCTCGGCCACCTGCATGGCGCCGAGGATCGACAGGTCGATGTGGCCGCCGCGGATCATCCCGAAGGAATCGGCCGAGGTGAAGTAGCTCGTCGTGGGCAGGGCCGTGATCGTCTGCTTGCCGGCGTTGATCAGGTCCGGGTCCTCCTCGCCCTCGTAGGGAAACGGGCCCATGCCGAGCATGCCGTTCTCCGATTGTAGCTGAACCGACATGCCCTCGGGGATGAAGTTCGACACGAGCGTCGGGATGCCGATGCCGAGATTCACGTAGAAGCCGTCCTCGAGCTCGCGCGCGGCGCGCGCCGCCATCTGGTCGCGGGTCCAGGCCATGATGCGTCTCTCCTTCCCGAACGTCAGACCGCGCCGCCGCCGGCCGCGGCCGGGGCGGCGTCGGCGCGCTTGCGCGTCGTGCGCTGCTCGATGCGCTTCTCGCGGATCGGCACGTGGATGATGCGGCCGACATAGATGCCGGGCGTGTGGATGTGGTCGGGGTCGATCGCGCCCGGCTCGACGAGATGCTCGACCTGCGCCACCGTGACGGCGGCGGCGGTCGCCATCATCGGGTTGAAGTTGCGCGCGGTCTTCCGGTAGGCGAGGTTCCCCTCGGTATCCCCCCGGTAGGCGTGGACGAGGGCGAGGTCGGCCACGAGGCCGCGCTCCATCACGAAGTGCTCGCCGTCGAACTCGCGGACCTCCTTGCCCTCGGCGACCTTGGTGCCGACGCCGGTCTTCGTGAAGAAGGCCGGGATGCCCGCGCCCCCGGCGCGGATGCGCTCGGCGAGCGTGCCCTGCGGGTTGAACTCGATCTCCAGTTCGCCCGCCAGGAATTGCCGGGCGAATTCCTTGTTCTCGCCGACATAGGACGAGATCATCTTGGCGACCTGGCGCGTCTCGAGGAGCTTGCCGAGGCCGACGCCGTCGATGCCGGCATTGTTCGAGATCACGGTCAGACCCTTGACCCCGGAGGCGCGCACCGCGTCGATGAGCTCGTCCGGGATGCCGCAGAGCCCGAAGCCGCCGCACATCAGCGTCATCCCATCGCGCAGGAGATCGGCCAGGGCGGCCGTCGCGTCCGAATAGACCTTCTTCATCAAACCCGTCCTTCCCAGCCGGCGCCCCTCGGCCGGGGCGCCGTGCGGCACCCGCGCCGAGTGGCGGAAGCGCGCGAGTCACAGCTTTGCGGTAGCAGGAAGCGCGCCGTGGAGACAAACCCCGCCGAAGCGTTTAAGGAAATCTCCCGAGTGGACCGAATGGTTACGGCCGGGGGCGGCCTGAAACATCCGGATTCGACGCCGGATCGTCGCGCCAGCCCATCGCGGTCCGCCCGCAACGGCCCATCCGCACGGAGTGCAATGTCGCCGCGCCGTCTCCTGCCCGCCCTCGGCCTCGGAGGGCTCGCGGCCGCCGCCCTCGTCGCGGCCTGCAATCCCTGGCCGGTCGGAACCGCCGCCGCCGCCCGCTTCGTGAGCCGGGGCCTCGGCCCCTACGGGCTCGCCCTCGGCGCGGAGGGAGCGACCGAGATCTCCCTTCTTCCCCTGCCCCACCTGCGCTTCGGCCGCGCCCGCATCGCGGTGGCCGGCGCCGGCGGCCCCGTGCTCGCCGAGGGCGGCCGCCTGACGATCGAGCTGAGCCTCCTGGCCCTGCTCTCGGGCCAGGCCGAGATCGGGGCCATCGCCCTCGACGGCGCGACCCTCCATCTCGATCCCGCGAACGGGGCCTTCGCCGAGCCGATGCGCCGCGTGGGCGAGCGCCTCGCGCAGGGCCGCGCGAGCCACCCGCGCCGCGTCGCGATCAGCCGGGCGACCGTCGTGGGGTCGGTGCCCGCGCAGGACGTCGACCTCGTCCTGTCCTGGCCCGTCTGGAGCGCCAGCCTCGATTGCGCCGGCAGCCTGACCGTCAAGGGCGTGCCGGCCCGCTTCGCCCTGGCGGGGCTCCGCCCGGCCGACCTCGTGGCGGGCTCGGACTCGCCCGTCACCCTCAACGCCTCCTGGGAGGGCGGCAGCCTCGCCGCCGAGGGCATCGGCACCTGGCGGGACGGCCCGCGCCTGTCGGGCCACGGCAGCCTGGAGACGCGCTCCCTGCCCGAGGCGCTCGCCTGGATCGGCGCGGACGTGGCGCTCGCCCCCTTCATCGACCGCTTCGGCCTCGACGGCCCCTTCGAGGCGAGCCGGGCCGGGCTGATGCTCCCCGACGTTCGGGTGAGCGTCGGCAGCAATGCCCTCGAAGGCGCGGTCTCGGCGAGTTTCGGGGAGGCGCGCAGCGCCGTCCAGGCGACGCTCGCCGCCGACAGCCTCAACCTCGCGCCGCTCCTCGGCGGCTTCCTGCGCCTGTTCGGATCCGCCGGCGAGGGCGAGGCCGCGGGCGCGCGGAGCGTCGCCCTGAAGCCGCTGACGGGCGGCGACCTCGACCTGCGCCTCTCGGCCGCCACGAGCCGGCTCGGGCCGGTGGTGCTGCAGGATCTCGCCGCCAGCGTGCTGGTGCGCGGCGACACGATCGAGGCCTCCCTCAACCGGGCGGGGCTCCAGGGCGGCACGCTCAAGGGCCGCGTCGCCCTGGCGCCCTCGGGCGCCGACGGGGCGGAGACGGAGGTGAAGGCCCAGGGCGGGTTCGACCGGCTCGATCTCGGCGCGCTCCTGATCGATCTCGGCCAGTACCGCTGGGTGCTCGGCGGCACGCAGGGCCAGTTCGCCCTCGAGAGCGTGGGCCGGGACGTGGCCTCGCTCACCGAGCACGTCAGCGGGCGGGCCGCCTTCGCCATCGACGACGGCGCCATCGCGGGGCTCGATCTCGCCGACGTGATCCAGCGCAACGGCGGCGTCGCGCAGGGGGCCCTCGCCCGCCGCAACGGACGGACCGCGTTCGAGCGGGCCGCCGTCTCGATCCGCTTCGCGGACGGAGTCGGCGAGATCGGCGAGGGGTTCCTCAGGGCCTCGGCCCTCTCCGCATCGCTGCGCGGCCACGTCTTCCTCACCGAGCGGCGCTTCCGGGCCCGCGCGGAGCTGACGCCCCGCGTCGCGGGCGGCGCCGAGGCGCCGCGGGCCGGCACCCTGTTCGAGATCGCCGGGCCCTGGGACGCCGTGACCGTGCGCCCGGCCGACCGGGAGGAGCCCGCCGCCGCCCCCGACCACCGGGGCGCGCTGCCCTCGCGCGGGCCGCAGCGCCCCCCCGCCGCCGTGGGCCTGCCGCCGGCCGCGCGCGCCTACGCCCCCTGACATCCGCGCGCCCTCTCCGGGACGGGAGGGGTGACCCGCCGCCTCACGCCGCCGCGTCCGGCCGCCCGAGGAGCCGCGAAGCGGCCAGTACGACGAGGCTGACGAGGGCGATCAGCAGCGTCGAGGCGGCGTTGATCTCCGGGTTCACGCCCAGGCGGACCTGGCTGTAGAGGCGCATCGGCAGGGTCGTCGCGCCGGGTCCCGAGACGAAGCTCGCGATCACGAGGTCGTCGAGCGACAGGGTGAAGGCGAGGAGGAAGCCCGCGGCCACGGCCGGCGCGAGCAGCGGCAGGGTGACCGTGCGGAAGACCCGGGCCGGGCCGGCCCCGAGATCGGCCGCGGCCTCCTCCAGGCTCCGGTCGAGGCCCTTGAGCCGCGCCCCGACGACCACCGCCACGAAGCCGGTGCCGAAGGTCGCGTGCGCGATGACGATGGTGGCGAGACCCCGGTCGAGGCCGATCCCGACGAAGAGGAGGAGCAGCGACAGGCCGGTGATCACCTCCGGCATCACCATCGGCGCGTAGACCAGGGCGGTGAACGGGCCGCGCCCGCGGAAGCGCCCGTGCCGCTCGAGAGCCAGCGCCGCGAGCGTGCCGAGGATCGTGGCGACGAGCGCGGCCATCAAGGCCACCCGCAGGCTGACCCAGGCCGCCGCGATCAGCGGCGCGTCGTCGAGGAGCACGCCGTACCAGCGGGTGGAGAAGCCGCCCCAGACGGTGACGAGCGACGAGGCGTTGAACGAGAACACGACGAGCACGAGGATCGGCGCGTAGAGGAAGGCGAGGCCGAGGACGAGCGCCGTGCGGGTGAAGGCGGTCACCGATCCCTCCCCCGCCTCACCGCGCCGCCTCGCCGCGCCGGGTTTCGGCCTCGCGGAACAGCACCACCGGGCCGACCAGGATCACGAGGAGCAGGATCGCCACCGCCGAGGCGAGCGGCCAGTCGCGGTTCGAGAAGAACTCGCTCCACAGGACGCGCCCCAGCATGAGCGTGTCCGAGCCGCCGAGGAGATCGGGGATGATGAACTCGCCGACCATCGGGATGAAGCAGAGGAGCATTCCGGCCACGAGGCCGGGCAGCGAGAGCGGCAGGGTCACGGTCCAGAAGATGCGGGTCGGCGAGGCGCCGAGATCGGAGGCGGCCTCGCGCAGGCTCGGGTCGATCCGGCTCGTCACCGCGTAGAGGGGCAGGACCATGAAGGGCAGGTAGGCGTAGACGAGGCCGATCATCACGGCGGCTTGCGTGTTGAGGAGCTCGAGCGGCTCGCGGATCAGGCCGATCCGCAGGAGGGCGGCGTTCAGGAGGCCCTCCGGCTTGAGGATCGCGATCCAGGCGTAGACGCGGATCAGGAAGCTCGTCCAGAACGGCACCACGAGGAGCGCCACGAGGAGCGGCTGCAGGCGGGCGGGGGCGCGTGCCATCGCGTAGGCGAGCGGCGTGCCGATGCAGGCGAGCAGGCCCGTCGCCGAGAGGGCGAGGAGGAGCGAGGAGAGCGCGGCGTCCCGGTAGAGGGCGTCGCTCGCCAGCATCTCGTAATTCCCGAAATGCAGCGCCTCGAGGAAGCTCGTCCAGCCCTCAACGCCGCCCTGCCAGTCGAGCACCGGCAGGTAGGGCGGCATGGCGGTGGCCGGTTCCGACAGGCTGATCTTCAGCGTGATGGCGAAGGGCACGAGGAAGAAGGCCCCGAGCCAGAGCAGGGGCGGCAGCCGGACGAGGGCGGCGAGGAGGCGCGGCCCACGTGCCGCGGCCGGCTTGGGACGCGCCTCCGTCACGGCGCGAGCACCCGCACGGCCTCGGGCGGTATGGCGAGGCGGACCTCCGCGCCCGGGCCGGCGCCGGGATCGGCCGAGACCGGGCTCGCGGCGCGGATGAGCGTGCCGTCGCGCATCCGCACCTGCCGCCGGATGCGGTCGCCGAGGAAGACGGCGTCCGTGACGGTTCCCTGCAGACCCTCCCCCGGCCCAGCGAGGAGCGCGACGCGCTCGGGGCGGATCGCCGCCACGACCGCCTCGCCCGGCCCGAAGGCCGCCTCGGGAGCGGCCGCGACGAGGGCGCCGAAACCGGTCTCGAGCGTGGCGCGCCCGTCCGGTCCGCGCTCGCCGAGGCGTCCCTCGATCAGGTTGACGTCTCCGAGGAGGCCGGCCACGAAGCGGCTCTCCGGCCGCTCGTAGAGGTCGGCCGCGCTGCCCGCCTGGACGAGGCGGCCCCGGTCCATCACGGCGATCCGGTCGGCCAGGGTCATCGCCTCGGCGGGGTCGTGGGTGACGACGACGAAGGTCGTTGCGAGCCGCCGCTGCAGGGCGCGCAATTCCCCTTGCGTCTCTTCCCGCAGGCCCCGATCGAGGGCGCCCAGCGGCTCGTCGAGGAGGAGCACCCGGGGCTCGCGCGCGAGAGCCCGGGCGAGCGCGACGCGCTGGCGCTGGCCGCCGGAGAGCCGGTCCGGCCGGCGCTCGGACAATCCCTCGAGCCGCACGAGGCGCAGCAGGTCGGCGACGCGCTCGGCGATGGCAGTCCGGCCGAGGCCGAGACCCTGCAGGCCGTAGGCGACGTTCCGGCCCACGCTCATGTGCGGGAAGAGCGCGTAGGACTGGAACATCATGTTGACCGGCCGGCGGTGGGGCGGCAGGCCGGTGACGTCCGCCCCGTCGATCAGGATGCGGCCCGCCTCGGGGCTCTCGAAGCCGGCGAGCAGCCGCAGCAGGGTGCTCTTGCCGCAGCCCGACGGCCCGAGCAGGCAGAGGAAGGACCCGGCCTCCAGGTCGAGGGAGACCCCGTCGACCGCCCTGTGCGCGCCGAAGGTCTTGCTGACCCGGTCGATCCGGACGAGGTGCTCGGGGCGCGGCGGGACGGGTGCGTGCAAGGCTCGGCGAGAGTCAGGAGGGTGGACGCAAGGCTTCGCGGCAGACGCTACAGGCTCTTGGCTCCGCGTGGAACTGGCGGCCTGTGATCTGTCGACGGTGACGCCGAGCGCTTTCCGATGTCTGCAGTGGGTGGGGAGCGGGCATCGTCGACCTCAGTATTTCAAGCCCGTATCGCAGAGCACAGTTGCTGCAATCGTGTCAGCCGGGAGGCGGCCGGAAGACAGCAGCGCAACAGTTGCTGCCACGTTGGCAGCGGCCGAGTAGCCCACGTGCAAGCCCTCCTGAGTTGCAAGTGCCCGACGCCAGCGCTCTACCTCCTCATCGGTCACTGGGATCGACAGATCCATCAGATCGCCATCCCAGTGCGGAGGCACGCTCCCGTAGCTCGTGCCCTGAATGAGATGGCGGTGCTTCGTGACCGGCAATCCCGCCAAAGGCCGACATCCCTCCGGTTCGACGGCAGCGCATATCACGCGGGGATTGCGCTCCTTCAGTGCCGCCGCCACCCCGAGGAAGGTCGCGCCCGTCCCTACGGCAGCCACCCAGGCATCGACCCGGCCAGAGGACTGCTCCCAGATTTCCGGCCCGGTCGCCTCGCGGTGGGTGCGCATACACTCCGGCGCGTGAAACTGGTTAACGTAGTAGCCGCCCCGCTCCGCTGCGATACGCTGCGCCGCGACAGCCGCTGCGCTCACGTCCGCCCCGGTGACTTGCCCCGGTGCCCCATTGATCTGCGGCACCAGAACGACTTCGGCCCCAAGCGCTTCGAGCATACGGGCACGCTGGGGGCTGTTCCCGGCCGACATCGTGACCACCAGGGGATGCTCCAGCGCCGCGCAGGCCACAGCGAGACCGGCACCCATGTTGCCGCTGGTCATCTCCACGACGGGGGCTCCAGGGGCCAAGCGACCGTCTTCACGCGCGGCGAGGACGATGGCGCGGGCAGCCCGATCCTTGACGCTCCCGCCGGGCTGCATGAACTCGGCCTTGGCGAGGATGCGGCCGGGTCCACGATGAACGCGGTCCAGGGCGATCAATGGCGTGTTGCCGATCAGATCGAGGGCGGATGCGATGACCGTGCAGTTGCGAGAGGCGGGGCCGGCGACGACTCGCTCATCGGGTGAACGTAGCAGGCGTGTCACTCCTTCGGCAGGGCAAGAGGTCTGCTCAGGGTTGAAAGCAGCCACCTCCCTCAGACCGATCCGGCTCAAACCCTTAGCTATCCTCGCGCAGGGCCTCGGCGACGCGCGCCTCGAGGAGGTCCGGCCGGCAGATCACGAGGGCGCCGCGGGTGCGGTCGACGAGTCCCTCGCTCGCCATGACGGTGAATTCGCGCGTCACCTGCTCGCGGCGGCAGCCGATGCGGGCAGCGAGCACGTGGTGGTAGGGCGGCGGGGTCACGACCCGCTCCTCGCCGTGGCCGGCCCGCGGCACCGAGAGGCGCAGCAGCTCGGCGTAGAGCCGGTGGCGCAGGTCGAGGAGGGCGTGCTCCATCAGGCGCGTGTTCAACTCGCGCACGCGCTTCGTCAGCAGGCGGAACAGCCGGTCGGCGATCGCCTCCGAGGCGAACACGATCTGCCGGAAGACGGGGGCCGGCACCACGCAGACCTCGCCGCGGGTCAGGGCCGTGACGTTGGCCGAGCGGCCGATCCCGTCGAGGGCGGAGAGCTCGCCGAAGAAGGCGCCGGCCCGCATCTCGCCGAGGATGACCTCCTTGCCCGATTGCGAGCGGTTGAGGATCCGCACCTCGCCGGCGGCCAGGAAGTACACGTCCGTCGAGACGTCGTCGTAATCGACCAGGACCTCGTTCTCGTCGAACCGGCGCCAGTGGCAGCGGGTCTCGTAGGGGCCGAGCTCGATGCCCGGCTCCTTGAAGAACGGTATGGTCCCGAGCCGCCCCATATCTGCCAAGCCCCCAGGAAGCCGACGAGGGTCCGGCCGCGCGGCCCCCTCGCGGGCACCTTCGTCCGTTCCTGCCGTCGTCGTCGCGCTCAAGCCCGCCGACGCCCGGACCCGCGGTTGAACCGGAAAGATGAGATCGTCAAGCTCGGCCGGAGCTTGCCGGCCGGTCCCGGGCGGGTCAAGCCGCCGCCCGAGGTTCGAGGTGGATGGCGGCGAAATCCACCCGCCGGCCCTCGTGCCAGCGCGCATTGATCTGTTCGCCGCAGGGGACAGTCCTTCGGAGGTCTCGGGTTCGGGCGCGCACACTAACGAAGCTTTGATTTTCCTTTCTCACCCGATCCGGCCAGACCAAGCTCCCGGATCCGCCGCGGCGGCGGGCCGGAGCGCGGTCGGGGCTCCTGCGGGGGAGCGGCGGAGGTCGCGCCGGTCCCGCCGCGGCGATCGCGATGCCCACCCCCCTTCCCCTGCCCTCGCCGAGGCTTGCCGCCGGTCCCGCGCTCGGACCCGCGAGCCTTGCCCGCGCCGCCCCGCGCCAGACGACGCTCGCCGCCGCCTTCGACCTCTCGGGCCGCGGCCTGCATACGGGACGGCGCGCCACGGTGCGCGTCTGCCCGGCCGCGGCCGACGGCGGGATCCTGTTCCGCCGCAGGCTGCCGAGGGGCACCTGGACGAGCGTGCCGGCCCTCTGGCAGCACCAGGTCCCGCAGACGCTCTGCACGGCCCTGCAGGCCCCGGATGGTCACCTCGTGCGCACGGTGGAGCACCTGCTCGCGGCGCTCAGCGCGTTCGCGATCGACAACGCCCTCGTCGAGATCGACGCCGAGGAGCTGCCGATCTTCGACGGCAGCGCCCTGCCCTGGTGCGCGGCGATCCGCGCGGCGGGCCGGGCCGAACTCGGCACGCCCCGCCGGCGCATCCGCCTGCGCCGGATCGTCGAGGTGCGCGACGGTCGGCGCTCCCTCAGCATCGCGCCGGCGGACGCCCTCTCGGTAGAGGCGCAGCTGTCCCTCGCCCATCTCGGGGAGATGCGCTGGGAGGGCACGATCACACCCGAGACCTTCGAGGGCGCGCTCGCCCCCGCGCGCAGCTTCGGGCGGCTGAAATGGGCGGTGCCGCTGAAGCTCTACGCGCTCGCGACGGGCCGCCCGATCCTGCGGGGCGCGACGCTCTCCAGCACCGCGGCGATCGTCGGCGGGCGCGTGCTCGGCGGCATGCGCGGCCCCGCCGAGCCGGTGCGCCACCGCGTCCTCGACCTCGTCGGCGATCTCGCGCTGGCCGGACATCCGATCCTCGGCCACGTCCGGGCCGCCCATACCGGCCACGCGCTGAACCACGCCCTCGTGGCCAAGCTGATGCGGGATCCCGGCGCCTGGGAGCTGGTCTGACGGCGTCAGGATTCGTAGCGGCCGACCAGCCAGCGCTCGATCGCGGCGCGCAGGGCCGCAAGCCAGCCTCGGGCGGGCTTCGTGTCGGACAGGGTCGCGAGGAACGGCATCGTCCGGGTCCGCGGGCACGCGAGGCGCGCCCTGAGGGAGCCCCCCCGGAAGCCGCCTTATCGCCTGCCGGAGCGCGTCTCGGCAAGTCGCGGGCCGCACACCGCCGTCATGCGGCGGCCGCGCGCGCCTGTCAGCGTCGGGAGGTCTTGCGCCCCGGCATCTTGAAGTCACCGCGCCACTCGCCGGTGAAGTCCGTCCGCGAGCTGTAGGCCACCGAGAAGCTGCCATTGCCCTTCAGGCCCGCGAAGTCGCCGGTCGATTCGCCCGTCCGGAACTTGCCGCGCGCCGTCACCCGTCCCTGCGGGTCGGTCGTGACCGTGCCGGTGTAAGGGCTGCTCGTGGTGCCGGACGGCGTGATGAAGGTGATGGTGCCCTCGACCGGGCCCTGCCCGTTCGTCAGGGTGACGATCTCGCTCCACTGGACCTTCGCGCCGTCGAGCGGCGTTCCGGGACCGGCATTGAGCCCGTTGGCGGTCTGCTGGACCCGCACCGCGTTGGGTCCGAGCATCTGCGGGGCCTGATTGTCGACCCGGCCGCTGAAGCTGCCCGCCATCGGCATGGCCGCCGCGGGACTCGCGACGGCGAGCGCGAGAAACAGCATCGGCGCGCCCGTGACTTTGAAAGCCATCGTCGCCTCCCTGGATTTTGAGTTTTCGTGTCGGGTTCGGCCACACATCCGAACCGGAGCACAGATGTGCGCTCGAACTATACGGTCGTCAACCGGAGCTCATCTGAATTAGGGCCAGCGCTTGTTACCGCACGCTCTGCGACGGACAGAATCCGCCCGCGCGAAATCGCGGGCCCCGGCGCGGAACCGCGCGACGCGCGAGCGGGCGTCGGGCAAACCCCTGCCGCTGCGGCGCGCCCTCGCGTGCCGTGGCCGCTTGCCTCCGCGCCCGCCTCTCGCCAGAACGCCGCCCATGCTGCGCGTCAACGATCTCACCCACCGCATCGGCGATCGCCTGATCCTCGACCGCGCGACCTTCTCGATCCCGGACGGCGCCCGCGTCGGCCTCGTCGGCCGCAACGGCGCGGGCAAGACGACCCTGTTCCGGGCGATCCTCGGCGACATCCCGACCGATGGCGGCACGATCGGGATGCCGAAGGGCATGCGGATCGGCGCCGTCGCGCAGGAGGCGCCCGCCGGCCCCGAGACGCTGCACGCGGTGGTGCTCGCCGCCGATACCGAGCGCGCCCGCCTGCTGGCGGAGGCCGAGACCGCCGAGGGTCTGCGCCGCGCCGAGATCGAGACCCGCCTCGTCGATATCGGCGCGCATTCCGCGCCGGCCCGCGCGGCGGCGATCCTGCACGGCCTCGGCTTCGACGCGGCGGCGCAAGGACGCCCGTGCTCCGACTTCTCCGGCGGCTGGCGCATGCGCGTGGCGCTCGCCGCGGTGCTGTTCTCGGAGCCCGACCTCCTCCTGCTCGACGAGCCGACCAACTACCTCGACATCGAGGGCACGCTCTGGCTCTACGACTACCTCGAGCGCTATCCCCGCACGGCCGTGATCATCAGCCACGACCGCGACCTCCTCGACACCTGCGTCGACCACATCCTGCATCTCGACCGGGGCCAACTCACCCTCTGGCGGGGGGGCTACACCTCCTTCGCCCGGCAGCTCGCCGAGAAGCGGGTGCTGCAGGCCAAGGCCAAGGCGAAGCAGGAGGCCGAGCGCGCGCACCTTCAGAGCTTCGTCGACCGCTTCAAGGCCAAGGCCACCAAGGCGCGCCAAGCCCAGTCCCGCATGAAGCGGCTCGCCAAGATGGAGCCGATCGCGGCGCTGATCGAGGACGAGCTGCCCGTGATCCACCTGCCGAGCCCGGAGCGGCCGCTCTCGCCGCCGATCGTCGCGATGGAGCGGGTCCAGGCGGGCTATTCCGACCGGATCGTGCTCTCGGGCCTCAACCTGAGCCTCGCCCCCGACGACCGGGTGGCGCTCCTCGGCGCCAACGGCAACGGCAAGTCGACCTTCTGCAAGCTGATCGGCGGGCGCCTGCCGCCGCTGGCGGGCGAGATGAAGCGCTCGTCCAAGATGGAGGTCGCCTATTTCGCGCAGCACCAGCTCGACGAGCTGAACCCCGCCGAGAGCGCCTACGCCCACGTCCGCGCCCGCATGCCGGACGTGCCGGAGGCGCGGGCGCGGGCGGCGACCGCCCGGCTCGGCTTCCCGGCCAACAAGGCCGACACCCCGGTCTCGCAGCTCTCGGGCGGCGAGAAGGCGCGCCTGCTGATGGGGCTCGCCGCCTTCAACGGACCCCACCTCCTCATCCTCGACGAGCCGACGAACCACCTCGACATCGAGAGCCGGCAGGCGCTCGTCGAGGCGATCAACGATTACGAGGGGGCGGTGATCCTCGTCTCCCACGACCGCTTCCTGATCGAGGCCTGCGCCGACCGGCTCTGGCTCGTCTCGGACGGCTCGGTGAAGACCTTCGACGGCGACATGGACGATTACCGCCGCCTCGTCCTCGCGGGTCCCGAGCGGGAGGAGAGCCGCGCGGAGGCGACGGGCGGCCAGAAGGCGGTCGAACGCCGCTCGAATGCCGAGCGGCGGGTGGCGCTGGCCCCGCTCCGCAAGAAGCTCGACGGGATCGAGGCGCGGATGGGCAAGCTCTCGGACGCCATCGCCAAGATCGACGCGGCGCTCGCCGACGGGACCGCCTTCCAGGCGAACGCCGCCAAGGCCGGCGAACTCGCCCGGATGCGCGCCGAGGCTGCGGCCGCCCTGGGCAGCGCCGAGGAGGAGTGGCTCGCGCTCAGCGCCGAGATCGAGGCGGCGAGCTAGCAGATCTCCTCAGGGCACGGCCCGCACGAGCGGGGTCTCGCCCGCCCTCAGGTCAGGCGTTCGAGGACGGGCGTCAGCCCGGAGAGTGCCGCGAGGAGCGCGGCCGAGAGGCCGCGCAGACCCTCGGCCAGGGCGCGGGCCGGGCCGAGGCCGGTCCGCGAGATCCAGCCCCCCAGCCACGCGGCGTGAACGAGCCGGATCTGGACGGGGATGCGGGGAAGGCCGAGGCGCCGCGCGATCGCGGTGCGGTGATGGCCGCCGATCATGCGGATCGGCTCGCCCTCGGCGCCGATCGCGATCCCGATGTCGCGCTCCAGGCGCTCCGCCTTCCGGCTCCGGACGGCCGACCCGGAGAAGGCGCGGGCCGTCCGCGCCGCTACCTCGCTCCGCGGCTTCAGCCCGTCCCGCTCGATGCTCGCCCGGAGTGCCGCGTTGTGGGCGAAATAGGCGCGGATCGTCGCCGCGTCGGCGAGCGCCACGCCGTTGCGGACCTGCGCATGGCCCGCCTCGGCATGGGCGAGGAGCGCGCGGAAGGCCGGTGCCTCCTCCGGCTGCTCCGCGTGGTCGAACACCGCGTCGATCTCGCGGCCGACATCCGAATCGCCGAGCCGCACCAGGGCACCGCTCCAGTCGCCCCGATCGAGGAACCAGTGCGACAGACGCGTCGCCTCGGCGCCCGCCCGCACGGTGTCGATGAGCTGATGCTCCAGGCGCGCCGGGTCGATTCCGATCAAGAGGGCGCTTCCGAACAGGCGCTCGGCCGCCTCGTAGCGCACGGCCCGCTGGGACTGGCCCGCCGCGACCCGAGCATAGGCCCGCCCGAAGGCCGCCTCCTGAAGGCGGCCGGGCCGGACGAGCGGTGCGGCCGCCACGGCGAGCCGGCGCCGGAACGGCATGGCCGGCAAGTCCTCGCTCTGTGTGATGTCGGACAGGGGAACGTATCGCGGGACCGCGGCGGCGGGGCGAGCCTGGGACATGGATGACGGGAATTCCTGTGCGCGAGCCCCCTCCTACGACGAATAGGTGCAACAGGGGAACCGCACGGGCAATGGGCGGAGCACGAGCGGAGCGGCCGTCGCGGGCGACGGCCCGGTCGCCCAGGTGTGAGGCACGCTTCGCGCAACGCGGCCGGACCTCTCCACGTTGTCGCCGCGCAAATGCGAGGATTCCCGATGCCGAGCCGCCCCCACAGCCTACCCTCCTTCATCGCCGGGCGCGCGGCGCGGGGCCTGGGCCTCGCCCTTCTCGGCGGAGCGACGGGCTGGATCGCCTACAGCCGGTTCGGCATCGACCACCGGATGCCGCTGCCCCCGGCGCTTCCCGGCACGCTGCAGCGCCTGCGCACCGCAGCGGGCGCGGTGAACCTCTACGACGACGGGCTGGAGACGGGCGTTCCGCTCCTCCTGATCCACTCCGTCAATGCGGCGGCGAGCGCCTACGAGGTCCGCCCCCTCTACCGGCACTTCGCCCGCTCGCGCCCGGTCTACGCCCTCGACCTGCCCGGCTTCGGCTTCTCGGAGCGGCGCCGGCAGGTCTACACGCCGGGCATCATGGTCGAGGCCATCCACGCGGTCACCGCCGAGATTCGGCGGCGGCACGGGGATGCCCGAATCGACGCGATCGCGCTCTCGCTCTCCGCGGAATATCTCGCGCGGGCGGCGCTGGAGCGGGCGCAGGATTATCGCAGCCTCGGGCTGATCAGCCCGACCGGGTTCGACGCGCGCCTCTCGGGCCGGGGGCCGCTCGGCGGCAACCGCGGCAACGACACCGCGCGCGCGGCCCTCGACCTGCCGGTCTGGGGGCGCCCGATCTTCGATGCGCTGACGAGCCGCCCGAGCATGCGCTTCTTCCTGGAGAAGACCTGGGGCTCGCGCGACATCGATGAGGGGCTTCTCGATTATGGCTACACCTCGGCCCACCAGCCCGGGGCGGAGCACGCCCCCTTCTCCTTCATTGCCGGCCACCTCTTCCCGACCGACGCGACGCGCCTCTACGACGCCCTCTGGCTGCCCGTCTGGATGATCCACGGCACGCGGGGCGATTTCGTGGATTACCGCTACGCCGAGGCCTTCTCCGACCGCCCGAACTGGACGATCGAGACCATGCCGACCGGCGCCTTCCCGCATTTCGAGCGGCTCACCGCGGTCGCGCGGAGCTACGGGCTCTTCCTCGACGAGATCGGCAGGACCCTCCATACCGATCCGGTCCGCGCGCCGGCGAGCGCCTGACCAGGGGACCCGCCGGCATGTGCCGGCGGGGGCCTGATCAGGGAACCCGCCACCGCGTGTAGCCGACGAGCCGGGCGAGCCTGTCCGCGGCGGCTTCGGCGAGATCGGCCGGGATGCTGCGCCAGGCCGAGGGCGGCGCGAGGCCGAAATGCCGGATCGTCTCGGCGACGACGAGGCCGATCTGCGCCTCGATCTCCCTCGGTATCGGCCGGGTCGCGAGCTCGTTGGCGGGTCTGTCCGGGGCTGGGCGGACGATGTCTTCCCAGGGCTGGCCCCACACGGCCTGCGCGAAGCGCTCGTTCGAGGCGCCGTAGGTCTCCTCCAGGCGCGCCCGCATCTCCGGCGCGTCCCCGCGGAACGGCTCGGGATCGAGCCCGCGCGACCAGGCGGCCGCGTCGATGACATGGCCGATCTGGCGCGGGTGCCCGGCCACCTGCCGGTGCGCCCGCAGCCGCCGCAATCGGCGTGAGGCCTCCACCGCCACCGGTCCCGAGCTGCGGTTCGTGACGTACCGGAAGGTCTCGGGCCCCGCGAGGTCGGCGACCCTGTCCGCGAGGCCGAGATCGCGGAACATCCTCTCCAGGAGCGGCGCCTCCGAGCGCAGGTCGCGCAGGGGAATGCCGGTGACCCGCCCGTTCGACGCCTTGAGCCACGGCTCCACGAGGGCGTGGTAGGCGAACCGGCCCGAGCCGCACAGGGCGCCGGCATAGGCGCGGAAGGTCCGGGTCTCCTGCACGAGCTGGGCGCGGTGGGCGTAGGCCGAGTTCATCTGCTCGAGGACGGGCTTGACCACCATCGCCACTTCGAGGGCGAAGCCGTGCCGGCGGAAGACGTCCCGCAAGGTCTCGGGAACGCCGAGCGAGGGCTTCTGGACGGAGAAATCCTCGTAGGAGAGGATCACCGTGTCGGCGCGCGTTCCCGCCAGGGCGCCGGCCAGGCGCGCGAGGCTCGCGCCCCGCTCCACCGCGGGGCGGCGCCCGTCCAAGGCCTCGCCGAGGGGTTGGTGGTTCACCTCCGCGCCCGGCGGGGCGCCCGGCGCCGACAGGTCCGGGTAGAGGATCCCGGCTTCGGCGAGGCGCGGGCGCAGGCCCGTCAGCACCGATTGGAACGAGGTGGACCCGGTCCGCGGCATTCCGATATGGATGATTCCTCGACGCATCGACCCTGCTTTACGCTCCGCCCGATCTCGGCGGCTTGCCACAACCTAAAGCTGCTCTCTAGACGAAGATCCGACCGAAGGTCGTGCAATTCCGCCCTCCGCGAGCCACCGAATGTCAGACCTCTCCCTCGCCGCCGCCCGGACGATCGTCGAGACCGCCCTCGCCACCGCCCGGTCCCGCAGCCTCAAGCCGCTGGCGGTGATCGTCTATGACGGCCGCGGGTCTCTGAAATGTGTCCAGGTGGAGGACGGCGCCTCGCTGCGCCGGGCGGAGGTCGCGCTCGCCAAGGCGAACGGCGCGCTCGCCCTCGGCCTCGGCTCCCGCGCCATCGCCAAGCGCGCCGAGGAGCAGCCGCACTTCGTGGCGGCGGTCAGCCATCTGGTCGGACCGGCGGCCCTGGTTCCGGTGCCGGGCGGCGTGCTGATCCGCGACGGCGAGCGCGTCGTCGGCGCGGTCGGCATCTCCGGCGACACGTCCGACAACGACGAGATCTGCGCGGTCGCCGGCATCGAGGCGGCGGGCTTCAGGCCCGATACCGGCGCCTGAGCCGCATGCGCCCGCGCCGCAGGGACTGCCTCGCGGGCGCCGCCGCCCTCCTCCTCGGGGGCCCGGCCGGCGCGGCGGAGCCCGGCCTCTACCGGCGGGGCAACGATGCCGACCCGGAGACGCTCGATCCCCACAGATCCTCGACGGTGGCCGAGGCGCACATCCTGCGCGACCTCTTCGAGGGGCTGCTGACCTACGACAACCGCGGCGCGATCGTGCCCGGCGCGGCCGGGAGCTGGACCCTCTCGGAGGATGCGCGCACCTACACCTTCGCCCTGCGGGGCGACGGGCGCTGGTCGAACGGCGACCCGGTCACCGCGGCGGATTTCGTGTTCTCCCTGCGGCGCATCCTCAGCCCCGCGACGGCTGCGAAATACGCCGAGGTGCTCTATCCGATCCGGAACGCCGCGGCGGTGAACCGGGGGGAGCTGCCGCCCGACGCCCTCGGTGTCGCGGCCCCGGACGCGGACATCGTGGTGATCGACCTCGCGGAGCCGACCCCCTACTTCCTCGAACTCCTGACGCACCAGACTGCGATCCCCGTCCATCGCGCCAGCGTCGAGCGCTACGGAGACGCCTTCACGCGCCCCGGCAATCTCGTCTCGAACGGCCCGTATCGGCTCCGCGAGATGGTGCCGAACGACCGCATCACCCTCGAGGTCAACCCGCAGCACCGGGATGCCGCCGGCATCTCCATTCGCCGCGTCGCCTTCATCCCGACGCCCGACCTCGCGAGCGCGGTGCGGCGCTACGCGGCCGGCGAGGTGGATTCCCTCGCCGACCTGCCCGGCGACCAGATGCCCTCGCTCAGGAAGCGCTTCGGCGCGCAGGTGGTGCTCGGGCCGGCGCTCGGAGTCTACGCGCTCGCGGTCAACACCCGGAAGAAGCCCTTCGACGACCCGCGCCTGCGCCGGGCCCTCTCGCTCGTGATCGACCGGGAATATCTCGCCGCCGCGATCTGGGGCGAGACCATGGCGCCCGCCTATTCCCTCTGCCCGACGGGCCTCGACCATTACGGCACGCCGCCCGAGACGGGGGGGCGCGAGGCGCTGCCGATCGACAACGAGGAGGAGGCGCGCCGGCTCCTGAAGGAGGCCGGGTACGGGCCCGGCGCCGCGCCCCTGCGCATCGAGTACCGGTTCAACACCACCGACAACAACCGCAACACGGCGATCGCGGTCGCCGAGATGTGGCGCGGCCTCGGGATCGAGACCCGCTTCGTCTACACCGACGCCAAGACCCACTTCGCGCACCTGCGCGACGGGGGGGATTTCGACGTGGCGCGGATGTCGTGGATCGCCGATTATTCCGATCCGCAGAACTTCCTGTTCCTGCTCGCCTCGACGAACGACGGCATGAATGCGGGCCGCTACGCGAATGCCCGCTACGACGCGCTGCTCGCCGGCGCGGCCGCCGAGCGCGACCTGACGCGGCGGGCGGGGCTGCTCGCCGAGGCCGAGGGCATCCTGATGCGGGACCTGCCTTGGATCCCCCTGATGCATTACCGCTCCAAGGCCCTGATCGCCCCGCGGCTCCACGGCTACCACCCGAACCTGCGCAACGCCGCGCCGACCCGCTTCCTGAGGCTCGACGCGTGAGGCGGAGCCGGGTGTCCACATGATCGCCTACGGATTGCGCCGCCTGCTCCAGGCCGTGCCGACGCTGTTCCTCGTCGTCACGCTGAGCTTCTTCCTGATGCGGCTCGCGCCCGGCGGCCCGTTCGACCTGGAGCGGCCGCTGCCGCCGGCCGCCATGGAGAACCTGCGGCGCGTCTACGGCCTCCATCAGCCCCTGCCCGTCCAGTACCTGCGCTACCTCGCGGCGCTGGCGCAGGGCGATCTCGGCCCCTCCTTCTCCTTCCGGGACCTCGGCGTCGCCGACCTCTTCGCCCGCGGGCTGCCCGTCTCGATGACGCTCGGCAGCCTCGCCCTGCTCCTGGCGCTCGGGGCGGGGATCGGCCTCGGCAGCCTCGCGGCCCTCAGCCGGGGCGGGACGGCCGACCGCCTCGTCGGGCTGCTGGCCGCCGCGAGCCTGTCCCTGCCGAGCTTCGTCGTCGCGCCCCTGCTGCAGATCGTGTTCGGCCTCGGCCTCCGCTGGCTCCCCCTAGGCGGCTGGGAGGGCGGCGCCCCGGCCCATCTCGTCCTGCCCGTGATCACCCTCGCGCTCCCGCAGGTCGGCGTGATCGCGCGCCTGACGCGCACCTCGCTCGCCGAGAGCCTCGCCGCACCGCATGTCCGCACCGCGCGGGCCATGGGCCTCGGCCCGGTCCGGGTGCTCGCCCAGGCGCTGCGCGGCGCGCTGCTGCCCGTCGTCGCCATCCTCGGCCCCCTGGCGGCGGCACTGCTCACCGGGTCCGTGGTGGTCGAGACGATCTTCGGCCTGCCCGGCATCGGCCGCTACTTCGTCGATGGGGCGCTCAACCGCGACTACACGCTGGTGATGGGCACCGTCGTCCTCGTCGCCGTGCTCGTGATCCTGTTCAACCTCGCGGCCGATCTCGTCTCGGCGATCCTCGATCCGCGCCTGAGGCTCGGGCGGTGAGCGCGGCGCCGGCGCTCGCTCCCGCCCGGGCGCCCCGGCGGCTCGCTCCCGGGCGCCTCGCCCTGCGCCGGCTGGCGCGGAACCGCGTCGCGCTCGCCGCCCTGGCGCTCCTCGGCCTGATCGCGCTCGCCTGCCTGCTCGGCCCCTTCCTCACCGGGCACGCGCCGGAGCGGAGCTACCCGGACCTGCGCCAGCTGCCGCCCGGCCTCGCGGCCGAGCCGGGGCCGGAGCGCCTGCAAGCGGCCCTCGACCGCCTCGCCTACCGGATGCGGGCGCGCGTGGCGGAGGCCGAGCGGCAGGGCGACACCCTGCACCTCACCCTCACCGCCGACCGGGCGATCGACCCGCGCTCGCTCGCCTACCTGCCCCGCTCGGACCTGTTCGGCGAGCCGCGGATCGTCGCGCGCGAGGCGGAGGGCCGCCGGCTCGTGGCCGAGGTGCCCGTGCGGCGCCTGCACTTCCTCCTCGGCACCGACGTGCACGGGCGCGACCTCCTCACGCGCAGCCTCGTGGCGGGCCGCGTCTCCCTGCTGATCGGGCTCACCGCGACCCTCGTCGCCCTCCTCGTCGGCGTCGCCTACGGGGCGGTCTCCGGGTTCGTGGGCGGGGCGACGGACGCCGTGATGATGCGCCTCGTCGACATCCTCTACGCCCTGCCCTTCGTGTTCTTCGTGATGGTGCTCGTCGTGTTCTTCCGGGCGAGCCTGGCGCTGATCCTGCTCGCCGTCGGCGCCGTCGAGTGGCTCGACATGGCCCGCATCGTGCGCGCCGAGACCCTCCGCCTGCGCCGCCGCGATTTCGTGCGTGCGGCCGAGGCCCTCGGGCTCTCGGCCCTGGCGACGCTGCGCCGGCACATCCTGCCGAATGCGCTCGGCGCGATCGTGGTGGCGGCGACGCTGCTGGTGCCGCGGGTGATCCTGCTCGAGAGCTTCCTCTCCTTCCTCGGCCTCGGCGTGCAGGAGCCGGGCACGAGCTGGGGCGTGCTGGTGGCGGAGGGCGCGCGCGCGATCGAGTCGGCGCCCTGGATGCTCGCCGGCCCGGCGAGCTTCCTCGTCGCGACCCTCGTCGCGCTGAACCTCCTCGGCGACGGCCTCGCCGACGCCCTCGATCCGCGGCAGGCGGGCTGAGCGCCGTCAGCGCGCCTCGACGAGAGCGGGATAGACCATGCGGACGCGGCGCCTCTCCTCGGGGATGTGCGTCGCGGGGCGGTCGCGGGCGGCGCGGGGCGCCGGCACCACGGCGAGGCTCACCTCGGTCGGGCGCAGGGCCCAGATCTCGGCGCCCGACAGCGCCACGGGCGCGCGCTGCCGCGCGAGCGTCGCGTCGGCGCCGTGGGTCGGCACCGCGGCGAGGCCGACGAGCGTTGTCGTCGTCAGCAGGGCGAGCCGGAAGCAGGGATGCAGGGCGGATGTCTTGCGAGCGTTCATGGGGGCGCAGCCGTTCGAGCGCCCTAGATGACCCGCGGACCGGTGAAGCCTCCGGCGTGCGAAGGCGATTCGCACAGGTTCGCCAACAGAGTTCCTGAGGGAGGGTAAACGGTCGATGTCGAGCCGAGCGGAAGGCAAGTCCGGCGCGCTGGCGCCCGAGCGCGTGCCGATGGGCACGGTGATCGACACCGACATCTCGGCGCGCCTCGACCGGCTGCCCTGGGGCCGCTTCCACGTCCTCGTCATCGTGGCGCTCGGCATCACCTGGGTGCTCGACGGGCTGGAGGTGACGCTGGCCGGCTCCCTCGTCGGGGCGCTCCGCCAGCCGCCCATGTCCTTCTCCGAGTTCGACGTGGGGCTCGCCGCGAGCTCCTACCTCGTCGGTGCCGTAACGGGCGCCGTCGGCTTCGGCTGGCTCACCGACCGGATCGGGCGCAAGAAGCTGTTCTTCATCACGCTGGCCCTCTACCTCGCCGCCACCGCCGCGACGGGACTGTCCTGGAATATCTGGAGCTTCTGCCTGTTCCGCTTCCTCACGGGGGCGGGCATCGGCGGCGAGTACACGGCGATCAACTCGACGATCCAGGAACTCGTCCCCGCCCGCGTCCGCGGCTGGACCGACCTCGTCATCAACGGCTCGTTCTGGATCGGGGCGGCGCTCGGCTCCTTCCTGTCGATCGTGGCCCTGCGCCCGGGGCTGATCGACCCGGCCTGGGGCTGGCGCATCGCCTTCTTCGTCGGCGGCGGCATCGGCCTCGTGATCCTGCTCCTGCGCACCTGGATCCCCGAGAGCCCGCGCTGGCTCGTGACGCACGGCTACGCGGCCGAGGCCGACCGCGTCGTCTCAGGCATCGAGAAGCGCTTCACGGACGAGGGCGTCACCCTGCCGCCGATCGACGAGAGCAAGCGCCTCAGGCTCAGGACGCGCAGCCACACGCCCCTCTCCGAGGTGTTCGGGGCGATGTTCCACACGAGCCGGCGCCAGACCTTCGTGGGCCTCGCGCTGATGATCGCGCAGGCCTTCTTCTACAACGCCCTGTTCTTCACCTACGCGCTGGTGCTGGAGCGGTTCTACGGAGTGCCGGGCGACCATGTCGGCTGGTATCTCCTGCCCTTCGCGCTCGGCTCCTTCCTCGGGCCGCTCGTGCTCGGGCGCCTGTTCGACACGGTGGGGCGCCGCCCGATGATCGCCTTCACCTACGGTATCTCGGCCCTGCTGCTCGCGGGCGCCGGCTACCTGTTCCAGATCGGCGTGTTCGGGCCGGTCGGGCAGACGGCGGTCTGGATGGTGGTGTTCTTCTTCGCATCCGCCGCCGCCTCGTCAGCCTACCTGACGGTGGCCGAGACCTTCCCCCTCGAGATCCGGGCGCTCGCCATCGCGGCCTTCTACGCCATCGGCACGGGCATCGGCGGCGTCTCCGGCCCGCTCCTGTTCGGCACGCTGGTCGAGACGGGCTCGCGGGAGATGGTCCTCGTCGGCTACCTGATCGGCGCCGCCCTGATGGCGGTGGCGGCGGTCGTCGGCGGGATCTACGCCACCGCCGCCGAGGGCAAGTCGCTGGAGAGCGTCTCGAAGCCGCTCGCGGCGGCGTGAGGGGACTGCAGGGCCATCTTCCTGTAACATGTTACGGAAGGAGTCGGCATGCCTCAGCGTGACGAGAAGCCACGATCCGCAGCCTCGCGCATGCTCACCTACCGGGAGCGGATGCGCGCCGCTGGTCTGCGGCCTCTCCAGATCTGGGTGCCGGATACCCGCGCACCCGGTTTCGCGGCGACGTGCCGTGCCCAGGCCGAGGCCATCGCGGCCGCCGACCCCGCCGGGGATGAAGCCCTCCGCTTCATCGAGGACACTTATCAGTGGCCGGAGGCGTGATCCGGCGGGGAGACCTGATCACCGTCGTGATCCCGGGTGAGTACGGCAAGCCGCGCCCGGCCGTCGTCGTCCAATCCGACCTCTTCTCGGCGCTGCCCTCGGCAACGATCTGTCCGCTGACGACGACGCTGCGCCCGGACGCAGGCTTGCTTCGCCTGACGATGGAACCGTCGCCGTCGAACGGCTTGCGGCAAACCTCGCAAGTGGTCATCGACAAGATCACGACGATCTCGCAGCAGCGCGTCGGCGGAAGGATCGGGCGGGCCGACGATCATGTCATGGTCGCCGTGAACCGCGCTCTCGCCCTCCACCTCGGCCTGGCTTGAGCCGTCTACTCCGCCCGCCAGACCTGCCCGTGATACACGAAGGCCGCCCCCTCGCTCGCGAGCGCGGCGAGCCCGGTCAGGGCCGGGTCGTGGACCGTGATCACGCTCGTCGGGATCTCGGCCATCATCTGCGCGAACGGCGCCTTGCGCTCGAACGCCTCCCGGAACCCGCCCGCCTGCAGCACCCGCACGATGCGCGGTGCGATGCCGCCGCCGATATACACGCCGCCCGTGGCGAGGAAGGTCAGCGCCAGATCCCCGCAGGCGCGGCCGAGCAGGCGCGCGAACAGGGCGAGCGCCTCGGCCGCGTGCGGGTCCTCGGCCGAAAGCCCGGCCTGGGTGATAGCGGCGGGGTGGAGCTTCTCCCGCGGACTGCCTGAGCGGACGTGGTGGACGGCCGCGTGCAGCCGCGCGAGGCCGGGGCCGGAGAGCAGCGCCTCGACCGTGACGCGCCCCTCGACGCGCTCCACCGCGTGCCAGACCTGCTCCTCGAACGCATCGGTCGGGCCGAATTCGGTGTGCCCGGCCTCCGTCGAGACGATGGCGAGGCGGTCGGCGTAGGGCACGAGCGCCGCGGCGCCGAAGCCGGTGCCGGGGCCGAGCACGAGGCGGGCCCCCTTCGCCTCCTCCCGCGCCGGGCCGATCACGGTGAGGTCGTCGGGGGCGATACCCGCCGCGCCCGCGGCGACCGGCACGTAGTCGTTGACGACGACGGCGCTGGAGAGGGCGAAATCCCGGCCGATCCGCTCGCCCGAGATCACCCAATGGGCATTGGTGAGCTGTACCTCGGGCCCGTCGACCCGGCCCGCGATGGCGAGGATGGCCGAGCGCGGAGCCGGCCCCTCGCCGCCCTTGCCGAGCGCCGCGCGGATCGCGCTCGACGGGTCGGGATGTCCGGCCGTCGCCTCGTGGGACAGAACCCGGGGCGCGGCGCCCTTCTCCGCCACCAGCGCGAAACGCGCGTTGGTGCCGCCGATGTCGCCGACGAGGACCGGAAATTCGAACATGCGCGCGTCGCCCCCTGTTCCGCTCCGCCTCGAGCCTCCGGATGCGGAAGCTTAGTCCCGCGGCCCCACCATCCGGAAGGCCCTCTCAGGCCTCGGGCAGGCCCGAGACGTCCATCGGCGCGCCGTCGGCCCAGGCGTAGAGCAAGGCGCGGACCGCTTCCGGATCGGCCAGCCGCTTGGGCGCCACCGTCTCGCCGGGGCCGACCCGCACGCTGACGCCCCCATCCGCGTTGACGGAGGCGAAGGCGAGTTCGTCCGTGCGGTCGTCGCCCAGGAAGACGGCCCGGCGCCCGGCATAGGGCGGCGCCTCCAACAGGGCGCGGATGGCGTGGCCCTTCGTGGCCGAGGCCGGGACGATCTCGCCGACCGCCTTGCCGAGCTGCAGCCGGTAGGGGCCGTCGAGCTCGGCCGCGATCGCCTTCACCACGGCCTCGGCCCGCCGGGCGTCCTCCGGGTTCGCCAGCCGCCAATGCACCGCGACCGAGGCGCCCTTGTCCTCGATCAGCACGGCATCGAGGTCGGCCACCAGCGCCTGCAGGCGCGGCACCCGGGCGCGCAGGTCCGGATGGTCCTCCGGGCGCCCGCCCGTCACCGCGTCGTTCACGCGCCGCTCGACCCCGTGCAGCCCGGCGACGTCGAACCGGGTTGGCGCCAGGAAATTGTCGATCACGCCGATCGGCCGGCCCGTGACGATGGCGAGCGCTCCCCCGAGCCGCTCCCGCAGCCGCTCCAGGGCGGGCACGAGGCCGGGATCGACCCGCACCGCGTCGGGCCGCGGCGCGATCTCGACGAGGGTGCCGTCGAAGTCGAGGAAGAGGGCGAGGTCGGCCGTCACGGGGCGCTCCTGTCCTGAGGGCGGCCTGCGCTAGCACGCCGCGCGTTCCGGGCAAACGCCGCGATTGCGTGCGGGGATGCGGGCCGGTCTATCCTCCCGTGGCGTTCCCGCGGAGACGTGATGCCGATGCGCCCCCTGCCCCTGCCCGCCGGCCCCGACGAGGAGAGCGTCTGGGACTATCCTCGGCCGCCGCGCCTGGAGCCGGTGCCGCAGCGCCTGCGCGTCGTGCTCGATGCCCGCACCATCGCGGAGACGGGGCGCGGCTGGCGCGTCCTGGAGACGAGCCACCCGCCGACCTATTACTTCCCCCTCGCGGACGTCGCCCCCGGCATCCTCGGACCGCCCCGGCGGGCGGGGATCTGCGAGTGGAAGGGCCGGGCCGTCCTCTTCGACGTGGCGGGTCGCCCCGGCGCCGCCTGGGCCTATCCGGACCCGACGCCACCCTTCCGCTCGATCGCGGGCCACGTCGCCTTCTATGCCGGGCCGATGGATTCCTGCACCGTCGGCGACCAGCGCGCCGAGCCGCAGCCCGGCGCCTTCTACGGCGGCTGGATCACGCCCGGCATCGTCGGCCCCTTCAAGGGCGGCCCCGGGACGATGGGCTGGTGAGAGGGTTTGGCGCGGAGCCCGGCTCCCGCTACATGCCGGGCCGGAACAGGCGAGTGGAGCGGCGCATGCAGGAGACGGACACGGTCGAGCCGGCCTCGGTGGGGTTCAGCGCCGAGCGGCTGGAGCGGATCGACGGCTGGATGCGGCGCCTCGTCGCCGAGGGCAGGCTCGCCGGCCTCTCGGTGAGCGTGATGCGCGGCGGGCAGACCGCCTTCGCCCGCGCGCACGGCCTCGCGGATCTCGCGCGGGAGCGGCCCTTCGCCCTCGACACGATCACCCGCATCTACTCGATGACGAAGCCGCTGACCTCGGTCGCGGTGATGATGCTCTACGAGGAGGGCCGCTTCCAGCTCGACGATCCGGTCGCGCGCTTCCTGCCGGAATTCTCCGAGATGCGGGTGCTGACGGGTGGCAACCGCATCAAGTTCGAGAGCGAGCCGGCCCGCCGGCCGATCACGATCCGCGATCTCCTCACCCACACCTCCGGCCTCACCTATGGCTTCATGGAGGCGACGCTCGTCGACGAGCTCTACCGGCGCAACGGCGTCGACTTCCACCTGAAGGACGCGACGCTCGCCGAGGTGGTGGGACGGGTGGCGGGTCTCCCGCTCCTGTCCCAGCCCGGTGCGCAGTGGAACTACAGCGTGGCGACCGATGTGCTCGGCCACCTCGTCTCGGTCGTGTCGGGGCAGGATTTCGCCGATTTCCTGCGCGAGCGGGTGATCGCGCCGCTCGGCATGACCGACACGGACTTCTTCGTGCCGCCCGAGAAGCTGCCCCGGCTCGCCGCGAACTACACCCTGTTCCGGGACCGCAGCCTGAAGCTCTACGACGATGCGGTCGACACCGCCTTCGCGCGCCCGCCCGCCATCGCGTCCGGCGGGGGCGGCCTCGTCTCGACGGCGGCCGACTACCTGCGCTTCTGCCGCTTCGTGCTGAACCGCGGCGCGCTCGACGGCGTGCGGCTCCTCGGCCGCAAGACGGTCGACCTGATGCTGACGAACCACCTGCCCGGGGATCTCGCCAGCATGGGCACCCCGCGCTTCGCCGAATCCTCCTACACCGGCATCGGCTTCGGGCTCGGCTTCTCGGTGATGCTCGACCCGGCCCGCGCGCAGATCCTCGGCAGCCCGGGCGAGGTCGCCTGGGGAGGCGTGGCGAGCACGGCCTTCTGGATCGACCCGGCGGAGGATCTCGCGGTCGTGCTCCTGACCCAGCTCATCCCGTCCTCGGCGCTGCCGATCCGCCGGGAATTGCGGGTGCTGACCTACGCCGCGCTGGCGGGCTGAGAGGCTTGGCGGGCGCCCTCGCCCCTCCGGGGAGCGGGGCAACCCGCCTCGGGCCTACTCGGCCGGAGCGGCGGCCGGGGCGGCCTTCTTCTCGGCCGCCGGCTTCGGAGCGGCTGGCTTCGGGGCGGCGGTCGCCGTCGCGGTGCCCGTGGTTCCGGGGCCTGCGGCGCCCGCGGCGGCCGGCGCCTTCGGCGCCCACTCGGCGTCGGCGCGGGGGCCGTTGGGGGCGTTCGTCGCACCCGTGAGCTGGCCGGGCAGCACGTCGGTGACGCGGTTCCAGGTCTGCGATCCGCACAGGAAGCCGAGCATGCAGCCGCGCACCGAGAGCTCGGTCGGCTGGTCGGTCCAGATCGTCACGTCGTAGAACTTGCCTTCCTCGGAATTGTAGATCTTGCCCTCGTAGCGGGCATCCGCGTTCGGCTTCAGGCCCATGATGAGCTGGTGGCCGAGCGACGGGCGGGTCTGCTTCTTCGGGTCCGGGTTCTTGAAGTCGACGCGGGGCTGGCCCTTGTCGTTGAGCGGGGTCTTCAGCCAGACCACGTAGCCGCAGACGTTCTTCTCCTGGGGCCCGCACTTCTCGACGCGGATGCGGGCGCGCCCGTCCTCCGTCAGCCAGGTGCCGCTCGGGTCGGCCGGCGCGGCGGCCTGGGCGAGGCCGGAGAGGGCGCCGAGCGCGACGAGCGGCGCGGTAACGCGGCCGGCCCACGATCCGGCACCGCCGCCGATCAGTCGAAACGTCATCCGATCACTCCCATGGCCCCTGCCCTCGCCGGATGGAACGTCCCGGCGGCACGGCCTCGTCTGGATGACCCGCCATTCCTCCCCGAAGGTGTCCGGATCATGACCGCGGCCCTCCCGCCGGGGGAGAAAACGCGCGGGCCTGCGCCCGGCGTGCGGTGGCGGGCCGCCCCGAACGGAGAGAGGGCCGGCGCTCGCGCACCGGCCCTCCCGCAGGTCTCCCTCCTGGCAGGCCTCGCTCCTGGCAGGCCTCGCTCCCGATCGGGCCGATCACTCGGCCGCGGTCATCTCCGGCGTGTAGTGGCCGCACCAATCCTTCGAGGCGACCACCGGCCACAGGCCCTTCGACTCCGGGGCGGGCTGGCTCACCGGCGGGTTGAAGCGGCAGAGGCCCTGGTCCGAGGCGGAGACGCCGCCGTTCAGCTTGTGGTCGTCGAAGAAGCGGCAGCTCTCGCAGGCGCCGTCGTGGGTGCTGGCCATGATGTCTCTCCGATCCTTGTCGGACGGGCTCGAAGCCGCCTCGTCCTCGCAGTTGTTAATTAGAACAAGTCGAATGTAGCGTCAATGCGCGGGCGCCACACCGGTTCCGGAATCGGCGCTCCCGCTGTGGGTCGGGCGGGGGCCGGCGTTGACGGGCGGGCTTGCCAGCGCCTAGCGTGGGTGCTGACGGTTCCCCTCGGGGATCAAAAGGGAACGCGGTGAGGAGCCTGCTCCGAGGCCGCGGCTGCCCCCGCAACTGTCAGCGGCGAGCCCTTCACCACCATGTCACTGGGTCGTGCCCGGGAAGACGGTGCGAGGGCGGCGACCCGTGAGCCAGGAGACCTGCCGTCAGCCGTGGTCACACGCGAAACGCGTCGGGCGGGGTGTCCTGACGGGTGTCGAAGCGCCGTCCATCCCGTGCGGAGACGGCGGCCGAGGCCTCGTTCGCGGTGACGTGCCACACCGAGCGCGCCCGCGTGTCTGCCCCGCCCCCGTCCGCATCTGCCGAAGGCGTCGAGCCGGCGGCCCAGATCCAGGCCGCCGCATTGCACGGCCGCCGGCTCCGGGCCTCCCGCCTCCCGATCCGCCGGCGCATTGATTGTAATGTTATGACATTGCATCAATGGCGGGGAGCGGCCCGGCATCCGGTCGTGCCTCGACCCTCGGACCCGACACGACCATGCCGTCCCCTCCCCTTTCCCTCACCACCCGGCCGCCCGGCCGGACTCGCGCCCGCCTCGCGCGCCGGCTCCTCCTCGCCGCCGCCGGTCTTGCCGGCTGCCCCGAGGGCGCCGAGGCGCAGGAGACCGTCACCCTGGACACGCTCTCGGTGGCGGGCTCCGGCGCGCCCGCCGGCCTCGCCCTGCGGGCGCCGAGCCGCTCGGCGAGCCGCCTGGGCCTGACGCCGCTGGAGACGCCCGCGAGCCTCGACGTGATCGCGGGCGAGACGGCGCGCCTGCGCGGCCAGAATACGGTGGTCGAGGCGGTGACCCAGAACGCCACCGGCATCACCACGATCGCCTCGCCCGGCAACGGCAACGGCGCCTTCACGGCCCGGGGCTTCGCCGGCCCGAACTCGATCCAGCAGCTCTACGACGGCACCCGCCTCTTCGTCGGCGCCGGCACCGTCAACTTCCCCTTCGACACCTGGAACGTGGAGCGCATCGAGGTGCTGCGCGGCCCGGCCTCGGTGCTCTACGGGGACGGCGCCATCGGCGGCATCGTCAACGTGGTGTCGAAGAAGCCGGTCTTCGTGCCCCTGAACGAGGCGCGGCTGGGCCTCGGCACGGACGGGGTGGCGCGGCTCGCCGTCGATTCGGGCGGGCCGATCGGCGAGTCGATGGCCTACCGGCTGAACGTCAGCGGCAACCGCGCGGGCGGCTGGATCACGCCGGACGGCGATCTCCGCAATCTCGCGGTCTCCGGCGCGCTCACGTGGCGGGCGACGCCCGATCTCGACCTCACCGTCAGCCACGATTACGGCTTCCAGGAGCCGGCCCGCTACTGGGGCACGCCGCTCGTCGAGGGCCGTATCCTCGAATCCTTACGCTTCAACAACTACAACATCCGGGATTCCAAGATCCTCTGGCAGGACAACTGGACCCAGGCGCGGGCGGAGTGGCGCCCGAGCGCCGACGTCACGATCCGCAACACCGCCTACCGGCTGCAGAGCCGGCGCCACTGGCGGGACGTCGAGCAATATGCCTTCAACCGGGGCACAGGCCTGATCGACCGCTCGGACTACATCGAGATCTACCACCAGCAGGAACAGGTCGGGAACCGGTTCGACGCCGCCGTCCGGGGCGAGGTCTTCGGCTTCCGCAACGAGTTCCTGGCGGGTTTCGACGTCAACGCGATCCGCTTCCGCCACACGAACAACGCGCCCTATGGCGGCGAGTCGAGCGTGCCGCCGACGGGCTACGATCCGGGCCTGTTCATCAACCTCGCGGGCACGCGGCCCGCCTACGCGACCCGCACGAGCCAGGCCTCGGTCTTCGCCGAGGACCGGCTGATCCTGTCGGATCGGCTCTCGCTCTTGGCGGGCGTGCGCTACGACGCGCCGAGCCTGCACCGGGACGACCTGCGCGCCGGCACGTCCTTCGAGCGGGACTTCCGCTCTGTCAGCTACCGCTTCGGCGCCGTCTACAACCCGACCCCCGACACCGCCCTCTACGCGCAATACGCCACGGCGACCGACCCGGTCGGCAGCTTGATCAGCCTGTCGCAGAGCCTCGCGAATTTCGAGCTCTCCACGGGCCGGCAGGTCGAGGTCGGGGCCAAGGGCCTGTTCTGGGGCGGGCTCGGCGAGTGGACGCTCGCGGGCTACCGCATCGTCAAGGACAACCTGATCTCGGCCGTGCCGGGCCAGCCGGGCGTGAGCACGCAGGTCGGCCAGCAATCCTCCCAAGGGTTCGAGGCGGCCGTCTCGCTCCAGATCACGCCCCTCTGGCGGGTCGACGCGAACCTCGCCCTCCTCCACGCGCAGTACGACGCGTTCAGCCAGACGGTGAACGGCGCCGTCATCTCCTATGCCGGGCGCCAGCCGATCGACGTGCCCGAGCGCGTCGCCAATTTCTGGCTCAACTACGCCTTCGCCCCGTCCTGGGAGGCGCGGGTCGGCGTGCAATATGTGGGCGATACGGTCTCCGATTTCGGCAACACCGCCCGGCGGCCGGATTACGCGCTGGTCAATCTCGGCCTCGACCATCAGGTCACGCCGGCCTCGCGGCTCTCGCTGCGGGTCTACAACCTGTTCGACAAGGTCTACGCGGTGAGCGGCAACGCGGTCGACGGCATCGGCACCAACTGGCTCCTCGGGCGCCCGCGCTCCTTCGAGGTCGCCTACGCGGTGAGCTTCTGACGCGATGCGGGGTTTGAAGCGCGTCAAGCGATGGCTCGTCCTCGGCCACCGCTGGCTCGGCATCGGCACGGGCCTGTTCTTCGCGGTCTGGCTGCTGTCCGGCCTCGTCCTGCTCTACGTGCCGTTCCCGAGCCTGACGGAGGCCGAGCGGCTGGCGGGCCTGCGGCCGCTCGCCCTCGACCGCCTCGGCGTCGAGCCGGCGCGCGCGCTGGCGGCCGCGGGGCTCTCGGCCCGGCCCCGCTCCCTCGACCTGGAGATGCGGGGCGACGAGCCGGTCTACCGGATCGTGACGGCGGAGGGGCGGCCGCTCGCGGTCTCGGCGGTCAGCGGCGAGGTCCTGCCCCCTGTCGCGGCCGGGGCGGCTCTCGCCCTGGTCCGAGCCGGCCCCGAGGCTCGCCTGCGCAGCCTCGCGCGCGACCAGTGGACGGTGGCGGGCCGCTACGACGCCCTGCGCCCCTTCCACGTGGTCGAACTCGGCGACGCTGCGGGCACCGAGCTCTACGTCTCCTCCGTCACCGGCGCCGTCGTGCTCGACACGCGGGCCCGCGAGCGCTTCTGGAACTGGCTCGGGGCGGTGCCGCACTGGCTCTACCCGACGCCGCTGCGCGCCCGCCCCGACCTGTGGCGCGACGTGGTGCTCTGGGTCTCGGGCATCGGGATCGCGGGCGCCGCGAGCGGGCTCGTCCTCGGCATCTGGCGCCTGCGCCCGCGGCGGCGCTACCCCTCGGGCGCCGCCACGCCCTACCAGGGCATCGGCCGCCTGCACCACCTGTTCGGGATCGTAGGGGGCCTGGGGATCCTCACCTTCGTCGTCAGCGGCTGGCTCTCGATGAACCCGAACCGCTGGTTCTCCGGACCCGCGCCGGACCCGCAGATGCGGGCGGCCTATGCCGGGGCGGCGCCGCTGCCGGGCCTTGCCGGGATCCGGGAGGCCGACCGGCCGGACACCGTGGCCCTGCGTTTCCTTGGCCTCGGCGGCGGCAGCCATCTCCTCGCCCTCGACGCGTCGGGCGGCAGCCGCGTCAGCCCGCCGGTCGAGGAGGCGGCGATCCGCGCGGCCGCGCCGGGCCTGATGCAGGGCGCGAGCCTCGCCCGCGTCGAGCGGCTCGCGGCCTACGACGCCTACTGGTACGCCCACCACGACACGAAGCCCCTGCCCGTGCTCCGCCTCGTCTTCGACGACGCCGCCGCGACCTGGTTCCACGTCGATGCGGGGACGGGCGAACTCCTCGACCGGCTCGACCGGAGCGGGCGCGTCCACCGCTGGCTGTTCGCGGGGCTCCACCGCCTCGACTTTCCTCTCCTGATCGGCCACCGGCCGGCCTGGGACCTCGCGCAAGGGCTGCTGAACGGGCTCGGCCTCGTCGTCGCCCTCACCGGCGTGGTGCTCGGCTGGCGCCGGCTGCGCCGTCCCCGCGGCGGGAGCCGGCCATCCGGGGTGCGGAGTCAGGCGGCGTAGCGGTCCACGACGAGGCGCATGAAGGCGAGCACCCGCTCGCCCCCGTCGAGGCCGGCGCGCGCGACGCGGCCCTCGCGCTGGGCGAGCACGTCGTCCCAGCCGGGGAAGCGCTCGAGCGCCCAATGGCCGGCCGCGCTCTTCGAGACGATCGCGCCGGTCTCGATCGTCGCCGCGATGCGGGCCACGCCGAGGGCGCCGGTGGACAGGGCCGCCGCGTCGACATCCCCGTCCGGCCGCCGCGCGGCGATGGTGCCCGCCGCCGCTTCGATCCAGGGCCGCCAGTAGGTGCCGAGATTGTCGCGGACGTAGCGCTCGGCATCGCGGTCGGCCGCGATGCCGAGCGCCGCGACCGGTGGCCCGAACAGGACGAGGCCGTGCTCGACGAGGCATTGCCGCAGCACCGCGTTGAGGCCGTTGCAGCGCCGATCGGTGTGGAGGATGCCGTCGACGGCAAAGGGCGTCGGCAGCGCGTCCTGCTCCGGCCTGCGGAGGCGATCGAGCGTGGCGTAGACGGCGTCGAGATCGGGTTTCCCCCGCTCCGCCATCGCGCGGTGGAGAGATGCGAGCCCCGCGATCGCAGCTTCGTCGGGCGGCTCGGCGAGAACGGCCAGGACGTCGATGTCGCTTTGGCCAGCCTGATAGGCGCCGAGCGCCACCGAGCCGACGAAGTAGAGGCCGTCCAGGCGTGGGGTGCCGGCCCGGGACAGCTCCACCCGGTAGGCGTCGAGGGTCCGCCTCATCGCATCCTCTCGGCATCCTCTCGGCATCCTCCCGCGCGGGCTGGCCCCGTTATCGCCGGAGACCGGAAGCGCAGCCTGCCCCGCAAGGTGGGCGTGGCTGCGGCGGCGTTCTTGGGCTCGTCCTCGTCTCCCGAACCTCAGCCCGCGCGCCGGAACACGAGGGTGAGGTTGTTCGCGGGCATCGCGACGCGCTCCGCCAGGGCGAAGCCGTGCTGCCGGGCGAGATTCGTCACCGCATCGCGGTCGCGCAGGCCCCAGGCCGGGTCGCGGCGGCGCAGGTCCGCGTCGAAGGCACGGTTGCTCTCGGCCGTCTCGATATCCGCCTCCAGGAAGGGGCCGTAGAGGACGAGGGGAGCGCCCGGTGGCAGCAGCCGCTCCGCCCCCGCCATCAGACCTTCCGCCGCGGAAAAGGGCGCGATGTGGATCATGTTGATCGCCAGGACCGCGTCGGCCCGCGCCAGCGGCCAGTCCGCGCTCGCGGCGTCGAGGGGCACGGGCGCGCGCAGGTTGGCGAGCCCGGCAAGGCGCCGGTGTGCCGCGATGCTGGCGAGCGCCTCCCCGCTCGGATCGCTCGGCTGGATCGTGAGGTGCGGCAGGAAGCGGGCGAAATGCACCGCGTGCTCGCCCGAGCCGCTCGCCACTTCCAGCACGAGCCCGGTCGCGGGGAGGATCCGGGCCAGCACCGCGAGGATCGGCTCGCGGTTGCGCAGGGTCGCGGGCGCGTGCAGCGCTCCGTCCGTTCCGTCCCTTTCCTGCATCGCAGCTGCCTCCGCTCCCTCGTCTCAGGCACTTCACGTCCGCGCGAGGCCCTTTTCCCGTCGGCCTCCGGCCCGATCTTCCCTCGGGGGCAGCCCGGAGGCGCCGATGCGGATCGAGACCAACTTCCTGTTCGACCTCGACGGGACCCTCGTCGACAGCGTGTACCAGCACGTGCTGGCCTGGAAGCAGGCGCTCGACGCGGAGGGCATCGCCCTGTCCGTCTGGCGCATCCACCGCAAGATCGGCATGAGCGGCGGCCTGTTCACCAACCAGCTCCTGCGCGAGACGGATCTCGAGATCAGCCCCGAGCGCGTCGACCGGCTGCGCCGCCTCCACGCCGAGGCCTATGCCGGGCTCTCGGGCCAGATCGTGCCGCTGCCGGGCGCGCAGGCGCTGCTCGCCGCCCTCACCGAGGCGGGCATCCCCAGGGCCATCGCCACGAGCGGCCGGATGGAGACGGCCAAGGCCAACCTCGACGCCCTCGGGATCGACCCGGGCGCGGTGCCGGTGGTGACACGGGATAGGGTGAAATATGCGAAACCCGATCCGGACCTGTTCCTGGCGGCGGCCGAGCGGCTCGGCGTGCGCATCGACCATTCGGTGATCGTCGGCGACAGCATCTGGGACATGCTGGCGGCCCGCCGCTGCAAGGGGCTCGGCGTCGGCCTCCTGTCCGGCGGCTACGGCACGGACGAACTGGAGCGCTCGGGCGCGGTGCGGGTCTACGAGGACCCGGCCGACCTTCTCGTCCATCTCGACGAGGTGGGCGGCCGGCGCTGAGCCGGCCTCATTTCGGCTTGCGGCCCGTCCAGGCGGCCAGCATCGGCGCGGTGAAGGTCTCGTACCACCACGTCGCGGGGGAGGCGGGCCAGACCGGGAACGGCGCCAGGGCAAAGGCCGCCGGCGCGGCGCCCGCGCCCGGCCGCGCCGTCTTCCCCTCCACCACGGGCGGGCGGCGGTGCTTGATCAGGAGGTCGTTCAGCGCCTCGACGCCCAGGGCCTCGACCGGGACGCCCCGCTCCTCCGCGAGCCGGCTGAGCTCGGCGAAGCCCGGTGCGTTCACCCAGAGTTGCATCAGCCTCGGGCCCCCGGAGGCGCCGCGCGCCGGTTCGGGCCGCGGCGGCGTCGTCGAGAGCGGCAGCGGCCGCGGATCGGCCACTTGCGGCCGCGGATCGGCCTCTTGCGGCCGCGACTCATGAGGGCGCGCCTCGGGGCGCGGTTCCTGCGGGCGCGGCGTCAGGCTGGTGAGGGAGGGGCGGCTTCTTCGGGCCATGGGCCATCTACCTTCGGGTTCTGCGAGCCTTGGCGGGCCGGACGAGGTCGACCACCGTCGACCACATCGCGCCGACCTCCTCGGCCGCGCGGCTGCCGGGATCGTACTCGCCGACCGACTGGCCGCTGATCAGCGCGTGCGACAGGCTCGCCCGCTGCGAGACCTGCCCGGGCAGCACCGGGGCGCCGAGATCGGTCAGCACCGTGCGGGTCTCGGCGACGATGCTGGTCGGCCGGCCGAGCCGCGTCATCGGGGGCGCGGCGTTGATCAGGCAGGCGATCCGCGCCCCGAGGCTGCGGGCCATGGCGAGCGTCGCGCCGACGGCGTCGAGGTCGAACGGGCCGGGCCGGACGGGGATCAGCGTCAGGCTCGCCCGGCTCATCAGCGAGGAGATCAGGGGCGCGTTGTGCGGCGGGCTGTCGATGACGACCCACTCCGCCCGCTCCGCCTTCGCCCGCTCCAGCGTGTCCGGGACCGCGGCCGCGTCCGCCTGGACGAGCTGCGGCGCCTCGGCGGCGCGCTGGCGGTGCCAGAAGGAGAGCGAGCCCTGCGGGTCGGCATCGACGAGGAGGGTGCGGCCGTCGCGGGCGGCGAGCGCCCCGAAATGCGCGGCGAGCGTGCTCTTGCCCGCCCCGCCCTTCTGCGTCGCGATCAGGATCACCTGCACGGCGGCTCCCCTCCTGCCCGGCCTCGCGCGGAGGTGCCGGCCGTGTCGCATTGCGGCGCGGGTGCCATTTGAGGAGAGATGGCGGGCCCTGGCAAGCCCTCGCTGCCGGAGATCCGCGCCGATGATCGCGATCTACGTCGCGATGTCCGAGTTATGATCGCACGCGATCATCGTCGTGCGTCCCCCTACGCCCCGAAAACGGCCCTCTCCCGCATGTCCCCGAACCCGGCCGGCACCCGGCGCCCCCCCTCCGTCGAGCGCCTGCTCGCGCACGAATCCGCCGCCGCTTCGATCGCCGCCCACGGCCGCAGCGCCGTCGCGGACGCGGTCCGCGCCGTCCTCGACGCCGTCCGCCAGGGCCGCCTCCCCCTCGGCGACGAGGCCGCGCTCCTCGACGCGGCGGCGACGCGCCTCGCCGAGGAGGCCCGGCCCTCGCTGCGCCCGGTCTTCAACCTCACCGGCACGGTGCTCCACACCAATCTCGGCCGGGCGTTGCTGCCGCCGGAAGCCGCGCAGGCGGTCGCCGCGGTCATGACGCGGGCCGCCAACCTCGAATTCGACCTCGACCGCGGCGAGCGGGGCGAGCGCGACAGCCATGTCGAGGCCCTGGTCTGCCGCCTGACCGGGGCCGAGGCGGCGATCGTCGTCAACAACAATGCCGCGGCCGTGCTCCTCGTCCTCAACGCCCTCGCGATGCGCCGGGAGGTCATCGTCTCCCGCGGCGAACTCGTCGAGATCGGCGGGTCCTTCCGAGTGCCCGACGTGATGGCCCGCGCCGGCTGCCGCCTGCGCGAGGTCGGCACCACGAACCGCACGCATCTGAGCGATTACGACGAGGCCATCGGCCCACGCACCGGCCTCGTCCTGAAGGTCCATCCGAGCAATTACGCGATCCGGGGCTTCACGGCGGAGGCCTCCGAGCCCGAGCTCAGCCGCCTCTGCGGCGAGCGGGGCGTCCCCTTCGCGATCGACCTCGGCAGCGGCAACCTCGTCGATCTCGCGGCCTACGGATTGCCGCCGGAACCCACCGTGCAGGCGGCCCTCCGGCATGCCGGCTGCGTCACCTTCTCCGGCGACAAGCTCCTCGGCGCCGTCCAGTGCGGGCTGATCGCGGGGCGCCGGGACCTCCTCGCCCGCATCCGCCGGAATCCACTGAAGCGGGCGCTGCGGGTCGACAAGTTGACCTACGCCGCCCTGGAGGCGACGCTGCGGCTCTACCTCCATCCGGAGCGCCTGCGCGAGCGTCTGCCGACCCTGCGCCTCCTCACCCGGGAGGCCGCCGACATCCGGGCGCAGGCCGAGCGGCTCTCAGGACCCGTCTCCGACCGTCTCCGCGACCGCGCATCGGTCACGGTCGAGCCCTGCCTGAGCCAGATCGGCTCCGGCGCGTTGCCGGTCGAGACGTTGCCGAGCGCCTGCCTCGTGCTGCGCCCGCCACCGGGCGAGCGGAAGGCCGGTGCGTGGCTGAAGGGGCTCGCCGCCACGTTGCGCGGGCTGCCGACGCCGGTGATCGGGCGCGTCAGCGAGGGCGCGCTGCGCCTCGACCTGCGGACGCTGGAGGACGAGGACGGCTTCCTCGCCGCGATGGCCGCCCTCGCCCCGCCCTGAGGCTCACTCCCGGCAGCCGTTGCGCCGCTCCTCGCGCACGATGTCGGCCACCTTCGCCCGGTCGCGGGCCGAGAGCGGTACGTCGCGGATGTCGTCGTAGCGGCATTGCGCATTGCCGAAGGCGGCGATGCCCCGCGGCGTCCGGAAGCAGTAGCCGGCCTCCGCGTAGACGGCGTTGCGTTCGCCCCACAGCTCGTCGCAGGGGAAGGCCGCCCGGGCCGGCGAGGCGCAGACGAGGACGAGGCACAGGATCTGGAGGCGGCGCACGGAATCAGCTCCGGGGAAGGCGGGCGGACCCTGTCACATCCGCAGGCCCCTGCGAAGCGGGGCGGTCTGCGCAAGCCCCGCCTTCGGCACGATGCCGCTACGCCTCGACCCGCAGCCCGGCGGGGCCGGCCTCGACCCGGCCGACGATCGCCGCCGCCGGGTAGCCCGCCGCCCGGATCCGGTCGCGGATCGACGCGGCGCTCCCCGGCGCGCAGGAGACGAGGAGCCCACCCGAGGTCTGCGGATCCGTGAGGAGGTGGCGCCGCCAGTCCGGAAGCCCCTTCGGCAGCGCGACTTCCGCCCCGAAGGCGGCCCAGTTGCGGTGCGACGCGCCGGTGACGAGGCCCTCCCGCGCCAGTCTCTCGGCATGGACGAGCAGGGGCACCGCCCCGGCCTCGATCACGACCGCGAGGCCGGCCCCGCGGGCGAGTTCCAGCCCGTGCCCGATGAGGCCGAAGCCGGTGACGTCGGTCATGGCGTGGACGTCCGGGTCGGCCGCGAGATCCGTGCCGATCCTGTTGAGGAGCGTGGTGGTGGCCAGGAACTCGGCATATCCGCCCTGGGGCAGGCCATCCCGCCGGATCGCCGCCGAGTAGATGCCGACGCCGATGCCCTTGGTCAGGACGAGGGCGTCACCGGTGACGGCGCCGCTGTTGCGCCGGACCTGCTCGCGCCGGGCGAGCCCGATCACGGCGAGGCCGTAGATCGGCTCCGGCGCGTCGATCGAGTGCCCGCCCGCGATCGGGATCCCGGCCTCGGCGCACAGGCCCGCCCCGCCCGCGAGGATCTCGGCCACCGTCTCCGGCGCGATCTTGCCGACCGGCATGCCGAGGATGGCGAGCGCCAGGATCGGCCGGCCGCCCATGGCGTAGACGTCCGAGATCGCGTTCGTGGCGGCGATGCGCCCGAAATCGCGCGGGTCGTCGACCATCGGCGTGAAGAAGTCCGTGGTGGCGATCAGGCAGGTGCCGTCGTCGAGGGCCCAGACGGCCGCGTCGTCGGCGGTCTCGTTGCCGACGAGGAGACGCTCGAAAGGGCCGGCCGCGGGCTGGTTCGCGAGGAGGCCCCGCAGGATCGCCGGGTCGAGCTTGCAGCCGCAGCCGCCCCCGTGGGCGAGGCTCGTGAGGCGGGGCGGTCGCGCGTCCATGATCCCTCCGGAGCATCGTCCGGACCTGCCTAGCAGGGGGAGCACGCCGTGACGACGGCGAACGCGGCGGTCACGCAGTCGCGCGCCGAGCGGCCGTGCCGTCAGGGCTGGGGCCGGCGGCCAGCCGCCGGCCGTCCCGTCACACGTCGAGATTCGCCACGCTCAGCGCGTTCTCCTGGATGAACTCGCGGCGGGGCTCCACCACGTCGCCCATCAGCTTGACGAACAGGTCGTCCGCGTCGGTCGTGTCCTTGACCTTCACCTGCAGGAGCGAGCGCACGTCGCGGTCGAGCGTCGTTTCCCAGAGCTGTTGGGCGGTCATCTCGCCGAGGCCCTTGTAGCGCTGGAGCTGCAGCCCCTTGCGGCCGAAGGCCATCACCGCCTCGAACAGCCCGACGGGCCCGTGCAATTGCGTCTCGTCGCCCTTGCGGGCGAGCGTCACGGGCTCGCCGTAGATCTCGCGGAGCGCGTCGGCCCGCTCCGCGAGGCGGCGGGCCTCCTGCGAGGCGATCAGGGAGGCGTCGAGCGTCGCGACCTGACGCACGCCGCGCAGCGTCCGGCTCAGCACGTAGCCGCCCTCGGCCGCCTCGCCCTGCCAGCCCTGCTCGATCTCGTCGGCGATGATGTCCATGCGCTTGGCCATCATGTCGGCCAGCACCTCGGCCTCGCCCGCGTGCTCGGCGGCCTCCGGCCGGAAGGCGCCCGCGATCACCGCCTGCTCCACCACCGCACGGTCGTAGCGCGTGTGCAGGCCCTGCAGGATCGACCGGAAGCCCCGCGCCTCCTCGACGAGGGCCTTGAGCTGCTCGCCCTGGAATTCGGTGCCGGACGCGAGCCGCAGGATCGCGCCCTCGACGCCCTGGTCGATGAGGTAATCCTCGAGCGCGCGCTCGTCCTTCAGGTAGATCGCCTTGCGCCCGCGCTCGGCTTTGTAGAGGGGCGGCTGCGCGATGTAGAGGTGGCCGCGCTCGATCACCTCCGGCATCTGCCGGAAGAAGAAGGTCAGCAGCAGGGTGCGGATGTGCGAGCCGTCCACGTCCGCATCGGTCATGATGATGATCCGGTGGTAGCGCAGCTTCTCGGGGTTGAAGCCCTCGCGGTCCGTCGACGAGCGGCCGATGCCGGCGCCGAGCGCCGTGATCAGCGTGCCGATCTCGGCCGAGGACAGCATCCGGTCCGCCCGCACGCGCTCGACGTTGAGGATCTTGCCGCGCAGCGGCAGCACCGCCTGGAAGGTGCGGTCGCGACCCTGCTTGGCCGAGCCGCCGGCGGAATCGCCCTCCACCAGCAGGATCTCGCATTTCGTCGGGTCGCGCTCCTGGCAATCGGCGAGCTTGCCGGGCAGCGAGGCGATGTCGAGCGCGCCCTTGCGGGTCACGGTCTCGCGGGCCTTGCGGGCCGCCTCGCGTGCGGAGGCCGCGAGCACAACCTTGCCCATCACGGACCGGGCCTGGCCCGGATTCTCCTCAAGCCAGTTCGAGAGCCCCTCGTTCAGCACGTTCTCGACGGCCGGGCGGACCTCGGAGGAGACGAGCTTGTCCTTCGTCTGCGACGAGAATTTCGGGTCCGGCACCTGGACGGAGATGACCGCGGTCAGGCCCTCCCGGCAATCCTCGCCGGTCAGCGCGACCTTCTCCTTCTTGGCGATGCCCGAGGATTCGGCGTAGCCCGTGATCTGGCGCGTCAGGGCCGCGCGGAAACCCGCCATGTGGGTGCCGCCGTCGCGCTGCGGGATGTTGTTCGTGAAGGGCAGCACGGTCTCGTTGAACGAGTCGTTCCACCAGAACGCCACCTCGACCCGGATGCCGTCGCGCTCTGAGCACACGGTCACCGGCTTCGTCATGCCCTCGATCGGCTTGCGCGAGCGGTCGAGGTAGCGCACGAACGCCTCGATGCCGCCCTGGTAGCAGAGCTCCTCGCGCTTGTGCTCGGCGTGGCGCGCGTCGGTGAGCACGATGCGCACGCCGGAATTCAGGAAGGCGAGCTCCCGCAGGCGCTTCTCCAGCGTCGGGTAGTCGAACTCGACCATCGTGAAGGTCTGAGGCGAGGGCAGGAAGGTCACTTCCGTCCCGCGCCGGCCGCCGGCATCGCCCACGACCTTCAGGGGCGCCACCGCGTCGCCGTGGCGGAACTCCATCATGTGCTCCTGGCCGTTGCGCCAGATGCGCAGGCGGAGCAGCGTCGAGAGGGCGTTCACAACCGAGACGCCGACGCCGTGCAATCCCCCGGAGACCTTGTAGGAATTCTGGTCGAACTTACCGCCCGCGTGCAGCTGGGTCATGATGACCTCGGCCGCCGAGACGCCCTCCTCCTTGTGGATGTCCACCGGGATTCCGCGGCCGTTGTCGGACACGGTGCAGGAGCCGTCGGCGTTCAGCGTCACGGTGACGAGGTCGGCGTGACCCGCCAGCGCCTCGTCGATGGCGTTGTCCACCACCTCGTAGACCATGTGGTGGAGGCCCGAACCGTCATCGGTGTCGCCGATATACATGCCCGGCCGCTTGCGCACGGCATCGAGCCCCTTGAGCACCCGGATCGATTCCGCGCCGTAGGTCTCGGCGTTCTCAGTCTGCGGATTGTCGGCCATGAAGTTCCTCGGGCAGGCGGGTCGCCGCGCGGCCCGCTCTAAAGTCGCCTGGGCCGCGCGCCTGCGATTCGTCTGACCCGCCTGATATAGGGGTTCCGCCTTGAAATTACGATGGTTTCAGGCGCCCGGAGGTCCCTGTGTCTCCCCTTTGTCGCGGCATCGCGTTAATGCCGCGTTAGGGGCATTCCGCCGGGCCTCAATCCTGGAGGAACGGGTTGGTCAATCGCTCCTCGCCGAGCGTTCCCGTCGGGCCGTGGCCGGGGATGAAGGCGAGATCGTCGCCGAGCGGCAGCACCTTCTCCTTGATCGCGCGGATGAGCTCGGCATGGTTGCCCCCCGGCAGGTCCGTGCGGCCGACCGAGCCCTTGAACACCACGTCGCCGACGAGGGCGAAGCGCGCGTCCCGGCTCACGAACACGACGCTGCCCGGCGAGTGGCCGGGGGCGTGCAGGATGTCGAAGGCGAGCGGGCCGACCTCAACCCGGTCGCCCTCATCGAGCCAACGGTCCGGCGTGACGGCGCGCGCACCCGCGATGCCGTAGCCGGCGCCGGTCTCGGGCAGGGAATCGAGCAGGAAACGGTCGGCCTCGTGCGGGCCCTCGACGGGCACGTTGCCGAGGCGCTCGCGCAGCTCCGCCGCGCCGCCTGCGTGGTCGATGTGGCCGTGCGTGAGCAGGATCTTCTCGATCGTGATGCCCTGCTCGCGGATCGCCGCCTCGATCCGGTCGAGGTCGCCGCCCGGATCGACCACGGCGCCGACCTTGGTGGCCTCGTCCCAGATCAGGGTGCAATTCTGCTGGAAGGGCGTGACCGGGATGATTCCGGCGCGGGGCGTGCCTGGCATCGGGACTCGTTTCGGGTTTGTCGCCCGGACGGGGCGGGACGGGCCGGCCCTTCTAGCGCGCCTTCGCGCCCTGCGCGAATCGCCTTCAGGCCGGGCTGCGCTTCAGCAGGGCGTCGAGCCCGCCGACCCGGTACCAGTGATAGCCGTAGCCTTCGAGGCAGAGGACGTGGCGCCCCCTCTCCCCGGCGCTGCGGGCGCCGGTCAGGAGGTCGATCAGGAGATCGCCTTCCGGCGGCTCGATGCCCGTCGCCAACTGGATCTCGATCGGGCGGGCGGCGAGGTTGAACACGCAGAGCACGGCGTTGTTGCGCCAATCGTAGCGCAGGGCGAGCACGGCGCTCTCGCCGGTCTCGAGGGCGGTCACTGCGCCCCAGCCGATCTCGGGCGCCTCCTTGCGAAGGCGGATCATGCTCTGCATCCAGGCGAGCAGCGAATCCTTGTCGTGGCGCTGGTCGGCGACGTTGACGTGCTCGTATCCGTAAGGCCCCTTGCCGATCACCGGCATGGTCGGCCGCTCCGACTTCGTGAAGCCGCCGTTCCTCTCACCCGTCCACTGCATCGGGGTGCGGGCGCAATCGCGCTCCTTCAGTGAGAGATCGTCGCCCATGCCGATCTCGTCGCCGTAGCGCAGGACCGGGGTGCCGGGCAGGCCGAGCATCAGCGCGTAGGCGAGGCGGATCCGGCGGGAATCGCCCTGCAGCATCGGCGCGAGGCGGCGGCGGATGCCGCGCTCGTAGAGCTGCATGTCCTTGTCCGGTCCGAAGGCGTCGAACACGGTCTGGCGCTGCTTCTCGGTCAGCCGCCCGAGGTCCAGCTCGTCGTGATTGCGCAGGAAGGTCGCCCACTGGGCGGAGGCCGGGCGCTGCCAGGTCTTGTCGATGGCCTTGATGAGGGGGCGCGTGTCGCCGGCGGCGAGCGCGTAGAAGGTCGCCTGATTGACCTGGAAGTTGAACATCATGTGCATGCGATCGGCGTCGTCGCCGAAATAGTCGAGGTCCTGCTTCGGGAGGATGTTCGCTTCCGCCAGGATGATCGCGTCGCCCTTCCGCCACTGCAGGAACTCGCGGAAGTCGCGCAGCATGTCGAACTGCTCGACCGGCTCGCCCGTCACGTCGGCACCCTTCTTGGCGATGACGAAGGGGACCGCGTCCATGCGGAAGCCCGAGACGCCGAGCTCGATCCAGAAGCCCATGATCTTCAGGATCTCGGCCTGCACTTCCGGGTTCGCGGTGTTGAGGTCGGGCTGGAAGTCGAAGAAGCGGTGGAAGTAGTAGGCCTTCGCCTTCGCGTCGTAGGTCCAGGTCGTCTTCTGCACGCCGGGAAAGACCATGCCCTCGTCGGCGTTGGCGGGCTTCTCGGCCGACCAGACGTACCAGTCGCGGTGGGGTGAGTCCGGGTCGGAGCGCGCCGACTGGAACCAGCGGTGCCGGTCCGAGGTGTGGTTGACCACGAGATCGATGATGACGCGCAATCCCCGCTGCTTGGCGGCGTGCGTGAAGGCGACGAAGTCGCCGAGCGAGCCGTAATCGGGGTCGACCCCGTAATAATCCGAGATGTCGTAGCCGCCGTCCTTCTTCGGCGAGGGCTGGAACGGCATCAGCCAGATGGCCGTGATCCCGAGTCCTTGCAGGTAGTCGAGCCGCCGCTCCAGACCCGCGAAATCGCCGATCCCGTCGCCGTTCGCATCCATGAAGGTGCGCACCGACAGGCAGTAGATGACGGCGTTCTTGTACCAGAGATCGGTGATCATGCGGTCTCCGAGGGACGGCCCGGGTGGTGCGGCGGCCGAGACCCTAACGCTCAAGGTTGCAACTTGGTCGCGCTGCCATTTCAGATCCGTGCGCGGCGACGGATCCTTCACCTTGACGCCGGAATTCAGCTTCCAGGCGGTTCCGAAGGGCAGAAGGGCGTCGCCGCGGCCCGAAAGTGGGAAGTGGCGTCAATCTTCTTCGATTAAGGGAGGCTCGGGGGCAGATGAGGCGGTCTGCCTGAACTCGAAAAAGGCAGACCATGAGACGTATCCTGATCGGCGCCCTGCTCTGCGCGGCGCTGGCGCTTCCGGCCGAGGCGCGGAATTTCGCGGTGCCTCCGAAGAATCCGGCCATGACGGTCGTCGTGCCCGACAGCTGGAAGGTCCGGGAAATTGATTTCGGCTTCTCCGCCCGATCACCGGACGACGAGGTGGTCTTCTACGTCGAGTATGCGAGCAAGAAGAAGCTCGACGCGATGCTCGAGACGAACCGCGCCTGGATGCGCGAGAACGAGATCGACGACAGCGTGAAGCCGCTCGAGAAGGAGATGGACTTCAACGGCGCCTCCGGCACCGTGCTGCGCTACGACACCAAGGACGCGAACGGGAAGACCATCGTCGACTTCGTGCTCCTCAGCGGCGGCGAGAACCAAGTGATCATGCTCACCCTCTGGGGCTCGGAGGAGGAGCGCGCCTCCCACAAGGCCGAGATCTCGGCGATCATGAACAGCGTGCGGCCGATCAAGTGAGGGAGGGAGAGGCATGATGCGCACCATCCTTGCCGCACCCCTGGCGGCCTGTCTCGCCCTGGGGCCGGCCGCGGCTGCCGACGATTTCTGGTCTGGCGCGAAGGCGAAGGTCGGAGCCGGGCAGAACGCCGCCGCGGGCTCCAGCATCGGCGAGTACGAGGCGGCCGAGCGCGCGGCCTCGGAAGCCTGGGGGCGCCTGCCCTTCTCGACCCGCCGCGCGATGTTCGTCAATCGGAAGGCGGCCCTCTACGGCGACTACGACCGGCGCGGCTCGAATGTCTTCGCGCCGGGCGAGCCGCTCCTCAGCTACGTCGAGCCCATCGGCTTCGGCTATCGCAAGTCCGGCGACCTCCATACCTTCGAGGGAACGATCGACTTCTCGATCCGGACCCGCACCGGCGAGGAACTCGGCAGCCAGAAGGCGTTCCAGAGCTACAGCCTGACAAGCCATGCGCCGGCGCGCGAGTTCTTCCTCAACCTCACGATCACGCTCGACGGGGCGCCGCCCGGCGACTACGTCCTCGTCTTCACGCTCAACGACACGGTCCGCAAGACGAGCACGCCGGTCGAGCAGCCCTTCACGATCCGGGGGGCCGAGGGCCGGGCACCTTAAATCAGCCGCGTTGTCATCCCCATCTGGGGTCGGGACGGCCGCGCTTGATCGGCGCGCCGTCCCGAGCGTTGTGTCAAGCCGGCCGGTGCCCATTCCCTGATGAACACCATCCTGATCAAGCTGTTCGCGACGGCGCTGACGTTGAGCCAGGTCACGACCCGGCCCGACGCGGTCAGGACCCAGTTCGATCCCGGTACCGATGGCGCCGAGGTCGTGCAAATCCTGCGCGACGGCTGCGCGCACATGCGCAAGGCCTTCGACATCGAGGACATCAACCTCGACGAGCTGATCTCGACCGCGATGGAGGATCCGAGCGCGGTGGCGGGCGCGGGCGCGCCGAAGCTCCTGCACGGGCTCGACATCGGGGAGCTCAACACGAGCTACCGCCAGTTCTGCAAGGGCGAGAACCCGAAGGATTCGCCCTTCGACGCCGCGGAGGTGATCGCCTTCTACAACAAGGCCGTCACCGACCTCCCCTCGGCCGAGGCGCTGCGCGATGCGAAGTTGCCCGGCGCCAGCGTCATCCTGGACGGCTCGGGCAAGCCCTACGCCGAGACCTTCGAGGCGAACGGGCGCCGCCTCACGGTGCCGATCGCCTCGGTGCCGCCGCTCGTGCGCCAGGCCTTCGTCGCCGCCGAGGACAAGCGCTTCGAGATCCACCACGGCATCGACGAGCGCGGCGTCATCCGCGCCTTCATCGGCAATCTCGCCTCGCCGGGGCGTCCCCAAGGCGGCTCGACCATCACCCAGCAGGTGGTGAAGAACCTCTCGGTCGGCGACGACGTCACCTACGAGCGCAAGATCCGCGAGATGATCGTGGCTGGGCGGCTCGAGCGGATCCTCACGAAGCCCGAGATCCTCGGCCTCTACCTCAACGGGATCTATCTCGGCCGCGGCGCCTACGGCATCGAGATGGCCGCGCGCAGCTATTTCGGCAAATCGGTTGGCGACCTGACTCTGCCGGAGGCGGCGCTCCTGGCCGGCATGCCGAAGGGCCCGAACTACTACAGCCCCGACAAGTACCCGTACCGTGCCCGCGAGCGGCGCGCCTACGTGCTCTCGCGCCTCAAGGAGGAGGGCGCGATCACCGAGGCGCAGATGGCGCAAGCCGTGACGTCCGATCTCGGATTGAAGCCCGTCGAGACGGCGAGGCGCGATTCCGGCTTCTACGTCGTCGACCACCTCGCCCGCGAGGCGCGCACCTTCGGCGGGCTCGACTCGCTCACGGCCGCCTCCTTCACGGTGCGCTCGACGATCAATGCCGGGCTGCAGCGGGCGACCGAGAGCGTCCTGCAGGACGGCCTCGCGACCTACGAGCGCGCCACCGGCCGGCAGAGCTTCACGGGACCGGAATTCAACCTCGCCGACGCGGTTCGGAAGATCGAGGCCGCTGCCCCTGCGCCCTCGCCAGCGCCGGCCGCCGCGCCGGTGCCTCCCCCCGCGGCCGAGGCGAAGGCGTCGCCCGAGGCCCGCAGGCCGCCGGCCAAGGCCGCGAGCGCCCGGCCGCCCGTCGCGAAGGTCGTGGGCCCGAAGCCGGCCTGGCTCCGGGCACTGGAGAGCGCGCGAGCCCCCCTCTACGACGTGCATTGGCCGCTCGCCGTGGTGCTGGAAGCAGGGCGCGGCCCCGTCAGGGTCGGGCTCGCCGACGGCCGGATCGCGAGCCTCGATCCCGGCATCGCGCGCGGCAAGCTCCAGGTCTACGACGCGGTGCGGGTGAAGCTCCGCGAGGGCAAGGGCGCGCTGCGCGCCGAGATCCGGGTGCGGCCTGCGGTCCAGGGCGCCGCGCTCGTGCTGGAAAACCGCACCGGACGCATCCTCGCGATGTCCGGCGGCTTCTCCTATCCGGTCAGCCAGCTCAACCGCGTGACCCAGGCCGTGCGCCAGCCCGGCTCGACCCTGAAGCCCCTCACCTATCTGGCAGCGCTCAATGCCGGGTTGCAGCCGAACACGCTCGTGATGGATTCCGCCGTGACCCTGCCGCCCATCGGCGGGATCGGCGATTCCTGGTCGCCGAAGAACTACGACGGCGGCGGCTCCGGCGCCACGACCCTGCGGCGGGGCCTCGAATTCTCGAAGAACCTCGTCACGGCCCGCCTCCTTCAGGGCGGCATCGCCGAGAAGGCGCCGGCGAGCCTCCAGCGGGTCTGCGACATCGCCCTCGAGGCCCAGATCTACGCCGAATGCGAGCGCTACTACCCGTTCGTGCTGGGCGCCCAGCCGGTGCGGATGCTCGATCTCGCCGCCTTCTACGCGGCCGTGGCGAACGAGGGCGTCCGCCCTACCCCCTACGCCCTGGAAGGCATCGAGCGGGACGGCAAGGCGATCTACACGCATGCGGCGCGCGACCCGGTGCGGATCGGCTCGGCGGACAGGGTCGCCTTCTACCAGCTCAAGACCATGCTGCAGGGCGTGACGAACCACGGCACCGCCGCGGCGCTCGCCCGCAACTCCGCCTACGTCGCGGGCAAGACCGGCACGTCGGAGAACGAGAACGACGCGTGGTTCGCAGGCTTCACCAACGAGGTCACGGTGGTGGTGTGGGTGGGCTACGACAACGCGGACGGCACCCGCCGCACGCTGGGGCGCGGCCAGACGGGCGGGCACGTCGCGGTTCCGATCGCGGGCTCGATCCTGCAGGCCGCCTGGGCGAACGGGGTGCCGCGCACTCCGCTCAACCCGCCCTCCCAGGAAGCACGGCGCAACCTGATCGACCTGCGGGTCGATCCCCGCAGCGGCGAGCGCGTCGCGGGCGGCGGGTTCCTGGAGCATTTCCGCACGCAGGGCGACGGCCGCATGGCGGACACCCAGTACCGACTCGTGCCGCGCGAGACGCTCTACGCGATGCGGCCGGACGCGGAGGACGGCGACGGCCTCGGCGGCGCCGAGGACGGTGCGGACGTGCGGGGCGACTTCTTCGGCAACCGCGCGCCCGAATCCGACTTCCTCGATCCCTATGGCGGGCGCGGGCAGCAGCCGGGCCGCAGCCGGCGCGCTCAAGGGGACCTCGACGGGTACCAGGACGGATACCGCGCGTGGCCCGGCCAGACGAGCCGCTCGCCCTTCGGAGACGAGGATGTGTCGCGGCCCCGCCGTCGCGATCCGGACTGGCTCTTCGGCGACGATCCGCGCTACTGAGCCGGCATTCCCAGACCATTCCCGAACCTGAGGCCCGAGACGTGCGGACGCATCTGACGGCATCCCTTGCCTACGCGCTTGCCCTCCCCCTCCTCGCCGGGGCAGCGGCCCCGGCGCTCGCCCAGGCGGCGAGGGAGCCCGCTCCGGGCATGGCGGCGCAGGCGCCGGCCGCGCCCGAGCGCATCCAGGAGGTGCCCTCGGTGACCGCCCTCGACCCAGCGCAGATCAAGCCCGGCACGATCCTGTTCACCGACCACCGGGACAACCCGTCCGCGCCCGAGAACGGCCTCACGCCCTATCTCGACTGGGTCCGGAATCGTCCGGCCGAGGCCGCCGCCCTCGCCCCGTTTCCCGGCTACAAGGAGCCGGATTACACCGTGACCGTGAACGGCGTGACCAAGCCCCGGCACGAGACGCTCAAGGTCTACGTGGCGGAGGGACGCTTCGTGGTCGCCCGACCGCCCGAGGCGATCGACCTCGCGGCCTTCGCGAACCTTGCCTTCGTCCAGAGGATGGATCCTGCGATCCGGCACAAGGCGGTCGATCCCGCCGACGTGACGCCGACGAAGGATCCGGCCGCCGCCTTCGCCAAGCGGCCCGACCGGCCCTGGTGCGCGGATGCCGCCGCCTGCATCGAGTCGCGCTACGACCTCGAGGGCAAGCTGCCCCTCGGCGTGAAGCTCGCCAACAAGCTGGAGGAAGGCTCGTCGAAGAAGATCGCCGAGTTCGTCTCCTTCCAGAGCGAGCTGCGAGTCCTCCCGGCCGCGGAGGCCGCGGCCTTGTCGAAGCTCACCCGGGTCGACACCGCGGTGACGGGCGGGCTCGAACAGACGATCTTCTGGGTCAACCAGATCCTGCGCTTCGGCAAGTTTCTGGCCGTGTTCCAACCGATGCCGGGCGATCCGACGAAGACGGTGGTCACGACCTACATGGCGCTCGCCATCAAGGCCGACGTGCTCGACCGGAAGGCGGAGTATGCGCGCGTGCCCGTGCTCAAGAACCTGCTGCCGGCCCAGGTGCTGATGGGCAATTCGAGCTTCAACACGGGCAACTCGATCAGCGCCGGGCTGCCCACCTACGCCCGCAACCGCATCGCCGCCTTCGCGGACGCGCTGGCGAAGCGGTAGCCGGCCGGGCGCGCCGTACGGTCCGATGCGCCAGGGACGCTCTCTCCTCGAGAGGAGGAGCGACCCGTACTCGATACGGAGCAGCGGCCCGGCTCAGTAGCCCCGGTTCGCGATCGAGGGGATCGAGGGCTGCGTGTAGAGGCGGTTCACGTCCCGGCGGGTCTGGGTCCCGTTCGTGTCGTTCGAGCGGCGGAAATTGTCGGTGTTGAAGGTCTCGGACAGTCCGCTGCGGCTGTCGGGACCCTCGACGCTGTTGCAGGCCGCGAGACCGGCGGCGAGAGCCGCGATGAGGGCGAGGGGCTTGAGGCGCATGTCGTCTTCCAGATCTCGTCGCTGAGCGTCGCCGCTCGGGGTCGGGGCGTGGTGGTGCCCGGCGGGCGGCCCCGTCAAGCATGGTTCACGGGGCGTGGACCATTGCCGCCAGGGTGATGCCGGGCGGCCACGAAAAACACACCAATCCGCGTCGAATCGGCCACGCAACCGCGGCAATCGTGTGGAGGATCGGGCGCGGAGTCTGGCGAATCCCCGAGCTTTTGAAGAAGACTGGCGTCGATGAGCAACGTCCTGCCCTTCCGCCAGCGCCAGCCCGCCGCTCAACTTGCGCGGTGCGAGGTCGTGGCCGTCGCCGGTGATCTCCTCGATCTGCTGGAGCAGCTTGAGGGCCTCAGCGCCCGGGCCGCTGCGATGGGCCGACCGCCGCTGGAGGTCGAGCGCACAGTCCAGAATCTCCTCGATGCGGTCAGCGCCGTCGAGCGCGCCCTCGACTGCATCGGTGAGGGCGACGAGGCGGCCCCCGGCTGACCCATCGGTACAGCTCAACCCTAAGATTGTACCGGAACTGTCACGTTAACCCCCCGTTGAAGGTGGGACGTCCCGCCGCAGGTGCGGGAGAGCCTGCCGGAGGGGACCGATGCCGACGACCCAGACCCGCCTCGCCCGTCGTTCACGCAAGCACGGATTCGCGCTGACGCTCGCCGCGGCCGGGATCGTGCTCGGGACGGCGGCCGTCCACGCGCAGGAAGAAGGGCTCGGCGGCTTGTTCCGCCAGCTCTTCTCGCCCGCGCAGCCCACTCCGCAGACGGCTCCTCCCGCCGAGGTCCAGATGCCCAGCGCCGCGCGGTATTACGGCCGCCGCCACGCGCAGGGCGGTCGCGTGCGGCCGAAGGTGCGGTACGCCGCGCTGCCGAAGCCCGAACCCCTCAAGGTCCGCATCACCGACCGGCAGCAGCCCCTCGACATGAAGGCGGGCGCTGCGGCCGCGCTCCTGAGGGACGAGACCCTGCGCCCCGGGGACATCGTCATCCTCAAGGACGGCGCCCGCGTCTTCACGGGCAACCCGGACAAGAAGCACGCGATGCACGAGTTCGAGCCGGTCGACCGCTCGCGGCAAGTGGACAAGAAGACCCGGCGGCTCCTCGCGGGCATGATGGCCCCCGTCGGCGCACTTCCCGCCGACGAGGCGCGGCGCCAGATGGCCCGCCTGAAGCGCGCTGCGACGCCCCGGCACTCCGAGCCGCTTCAGGCCGAGGCGGTGCAGACGGAAGCGGCGGTGCGCGTGATCAATCCCTGGTCGACGAGCCCCTGAGGAGGGCCGCGCTTACGCGGCCGCGGCGCCCGAGACGCTCGCCCACACCGTGCCGTAATGGCATGCGGTGCCCACGAGCACGAAGCCGTGCCAGATCGCGTTCTGGAACGGCAGGCTTCGCCAAACGTGGAAGACGACGCCGAAGGAGTAGAGCAGGCCGCCCAATGCGAGCAGCCAGAGCGCCGTCGGCTGCAGGGCGGCGATCACGGATTCGTAGGCGAGAAGGCCGCTCCAACCCAGCATCAGATAGAGGGCGATGGAGAGGCGGTCGAAGCGGCCGGGCAGGAACAGCTTCACGCCGATGCCGATGCCGGCCACCACCCAGATGAAGGCTAGGAGCCCGTAGGCCGTGGGGCCTGTGCCGACCAGCGTGACGAGCGGCGTGTAGGTCCCCGCGATCATCAGGTAGATCAAGGCGTGGTCGGCCCGCCGCAGCAGCCATTTCCGCGGGTGAACCGGGTGGAGGTTGTAGATCGCCGATACGGCCAGCATTGAGACCAGCACCGCGGAGTAGACGAGGATCGCGGCGCGGGCACCCCAGCCGAGATGGGCCGCGGTCGCCGTCACAACCAGTGCGATTGCGCCGGCGAGACCCAGCACCACGCCGACACAGTGGATCACCCCATCGGCCATGATCTCGCGACGGGTATAGTTCCAAGTCAGGCCAACGGGTCGTCCATCTTCCGCCAGGAACATTTCTGCCTCCAGCACCATGCGGAGGCTAAGCTTTTTCTCTGAAAGTCGTTCCGCAGGAAAAATGCGTATTCCGGGTTACTCCCAGTTATTTGAGCCGGATTGGTAAAGGCTTGTGCACTGCAAGACATTTCGCCGCGCGGCAAAAGCGAGCCGCACCTGAGTTGCTGGCCGGCGATGATGTCGCCTACCCCTCTCCGGTCGAACGAGGTCTCGCGATCATTGAACCCACTGTAGATCAGACCCTTCGTCCGGCCAGGGCCTCGTAGCCGAAGGGAATGCTCGCGGGGCCCAGCGTCGCGGATGCAGGCACCGTGCCGCGGCTGAGGCGGGCGTGGACCACGGCCATCACCAGCACGGCCATCGCGAGGACCTGATGCGCGAGGGCGGCCCAGAGCGGCACAGCGAGGAGGAGCGCGGTGATGCCGAGGGCGGCCTGGAGGAGAGCGAGGCCCGCGATGCCAGCCGCCCGCCGGGCCGCGCCGCCGCCCGCCAGACGTGCGTCGAAGGCGTGGAGCAGGGCGACGGTGAGCAGGAGATAGGCCGTCATGCGGTGGTTGAACTGGACGAGGGTGACGTTGTCGACGAAGTTCTCGATCCAGGGCTTCACGACGAACAGGCCGGACAGGTCGGGCACGAGATCGCCGTTCATCGTGGGCCACGTGTTGTAGACGAGACCGGCATGGGAGCCCGCCACGAGGCCGCCGAGAAAGATCTGCAGCAGCACCAGAAGAGGTAGTGCGTAGGCGGTGCGGCGCAGCCGGGCGCCTGCCGGCCGGCCCGTCGCTCCGCGCAGGCCCGCGGCGAGCCAGACGAGCCCCGCCAGGATGAGGCTCGCCGTCGTCAGGTGCAGGGCGAGCTTGAGCGGCGCCACGGCCGTCATGCCGGGCTGAAGGCCCGAGGCCACCATGATCCAGCCGATCGCCCCTTGCAGGCCGCCCAGAAGCCCGAGCCCGAGCAGGGCGAGCCCGAGGCGAAGGTTCAGGCGTCCGCGCAGCCAGAACACGACGAGGGGCAGGAAGAAGGCGAGGCCGATGATGCGGCCGAGCATCCGGTGACCCCATTCCCAGGCGTAGAGAACCTTGAAGTCCGAGAGGCCGAGCCCCTGGTTCAGGATGCGGTATTGCGGCGTATCCTTGTACCTCTCGAATTCCGCGGCCCAGGCCTCGGCCGTGAGGGGAGGCACGGCGCCCGTCACCGGCCGCCATTCCGTGATCGAGAGGCCCGAGCCGGTCAGCCGCGTCGCGCCGCCGACCGCCACCATCGCGACGACGAGTGCGGCGAGCAGGTAGAGCCAGGTGCGAAGGGCCCTGTTCGCCGGAGGGTTCGCGGTCGCGGCGGAGATCATGCTGTCGGTCGCCTTCGGTCTCGATCGCGCAGGCCCGGCGCCGAGTTCGACGGAGGCGGAGGGCGCGCTCAGGGCAGGCTCTTACGGCAGCGAGGATCGGCGGGGCAACGCCTGCCGATGCCGCAGCGGGGGAAGCCGCGCCGATTGTGCCCCCTCCCGGGCACGCGAGGCGCCCCGCAGGAAGGGGTCGATGCGAGCGACGACGCCGGAGAAGCGGCGGGCAATCGCGGCCAAGGAGTCCTCGGACCGCGTTTCGAGCGGGTCGGTCGGCGCTTCGCACCGGTGCGGCGCCGGGCCGAGTTGCCATCGGCGGATGCGCGCATTAGCCCTCGGCGCGAGCCCGGACGGGGCGCGACTTCGCTGATGAAAGGGACCCGATGGCCCGCCGGACCCGAACCCTGATCGGGACGATCGTGATCCTGGCCTTCGTCATGATCTACGCGCCGCTCGCCATGGCTCTCGCCGACAGCCGCATCGCCGAGGCCCCAGCCCTCGTGCAGACCATCCTCTACTGCCTGCTCGGCATCGCCTGGATCTTCCCGTTGATGCCGGTGATCCGGTGGATGGAGCGCCCCGACCGCTGAGGTGTGGCGCGCATGCCGGCATCGCCCGCGTTTTCGCCGCACTCGCGCGTCAGAAGCGTGACGTCAGCCCTCCCGATCCCGGTCCCACCCCGCTCCATGCCACGCTCTCACTCGCGCCGCCTCGGCCTTGCCGGCTTCCTCTGCCTCATCGCGAGCGGCCCGCTCGGGGCGCAGGAGACCCCTCGCTCGATCGGCGATTGCGAGCGGCTGAAGAACGATCTCGCCTACAACCAGTGCCTGTCGATGTTCGGGCCGGCGGCCAAGAACATCGCCGGCGGCGACGGGGCGGCTTCGCCGGCTCCGGCCCTGGCCGCGGCGGCGATCCCCATGGCCGATGACCCGGCGCCGGAGGCCGGCCGCGGCCGGCGCGGTCGCGCCCGCTACGGGCGCCGCGGGCGCCAAGTCGCCGTCTTCACGGCCGGCGGCTCTGAGGAGACCCGCACCTACCGGCGCCGCCGCAGGCGCTGAGTCGGTTCGTCTCAGGCCACGTCGAGGCGTCGGCCCCTGTTCCAGACGAGGAAGGGAACGCCGGAGAGGAGCCCCTTCAGGGCGGCCCGCGACTGATGGCAGCCGTTGACCGAGATCCGCGGCAGGGCGTGCAGATGGTCGGCATGCTCCGGGAACAGGTGTCCCGGCCGTGTCGTCACCGCCGTGACGAAGCCGAGCTCCCGCGCGAGGGCGAATTCCCGCGGACCCGCCGATGTCCTGTCCCCGACGGGATAGGAGAGATGGCGAACGCGGCGTCCGACCGCCCTCTCGATCCGGGCGCGACCCCCCGCGATCTCCGCTCGCGCGACCTCGACCGCGTGCTTGGCGAGCATGGGATGCGAGCGCGTGTGCGCCCCGATGTCCACGGCGGGATCGCGGGCGAGATCACGCAACTCGTCCCAGCCGAGGCAGAGTTCCGCGGCGATGCTCCCCGCCCCGAACCCTGCCCGCTCGCAGAGCTCGGCGATGGCCGAGAGGAGCCGTTCCTCCGGACCCGCACGCAAGGCCCGGTAGACGGCCTCGAAGGCCACGCTCTTCTGTGCCGCATCGCGCGCGGGCAGGTCGAGCCGCTTCCCTGTCCCGAACGTCACCGCGACCCGGTCAAGACGCCGGATCGCCCGTTCCAGCTCGATCCACCAGAGCCGGCCGCGACCGTCGGCGAAGTCGCTCGTCACGAACAGGGTCCAGGGCGCCCGGTGCCGGGCGAGCACGGGCGCCGCATGGAGCGCGTTGTCGCGATAGCCGTCGTCGAAGGTGAGCGCGGCGAAACGAGCGCCCGGCCTGCGTGCCAGATGGTCGGGCACCGCGTCGAGCGGAACGAGGGTGAAGCCACGCTCGCGCAGGGCCGTCAGCGTCTCGTCGAGGAAGTCCGGCGTGATGCTGAGGAGGCGGTTCGGCGCAAACGGGTCCGGCAATTCGGGCGAGACGTGGTGGAAGGTGAGGATGAGGCCTTGTCCCCGCGCCGCCGGTTCGAGCCAGCGATCGGCTCCGAGCCCGGACACGACACGGAAGCCGGCCTCGAACAGGCGGCGGCGATTGCGGCTGGAGAGCATGACGAGCCTCTGAGCCCGGCTGGTGAGTCGGGGCAGCCTATCCCGGCCCCCGACAAGGTTTCGTTACCCACGCTCGCAGGCCGCCCGACCGGCGACACGGCCCGTTAGGGGCGCCCGCCCCAATCATGCCCGGTCGGGCGCCGGAGCGCCGCGTGGCGATGAGGCTCGGCCGATGTCGGTCATCGTGCAGGATTGGTCCGCGGTGGAGGATGCCGCCGACGGCGCGCGGGGAGAGGCTCGGGGCGGCATGCGAGCGGAGATCTGGTCCGATCTCGAGGCGGTCGAAGCCCTCTGGCGCGATTTGGAAAACGGCGCGGGCTGCCTCGCGACACCCTATCAGCGTTTCGACTGGGTCGCGGCCTACCTCCACGGCGCGACGCCTGGAACGTTGCGGGTCCTCGTCCTGCGGGGCGAGTGCGGCCGACCGCGCCTGCTCCTCCCCCTCGTCGTCACCCGCGAGCACGGCGTGCGGATCGCGCGGGTCGTCGGGGGCACGCACGCGAACTACCACCTCCCCCTCTTCGCGAGCCGCGAAGCCGCGGCCGTGTCGACCGAGGATCTCCTCGGCCTGCTCGTCCGCCTCGCGCCCGCGGCCGGAATCGATCTCTACGTCCTGTCCCATCAACCCCGGACCTGGAATGGGGCGGTGAACCCCCTCGCCATCAGGGCGCGGCCGGGCGCGAACGATGCCTACGGGCTGCAGCTCGGCCCCGACCCGGAGGCGACCGTCCGCCGCGCCTTCAGCGCGGACGCGCGCAAGAAGCTGCGCTCGAAGGAGAAGCGCCTCGTCGAGGCGGTCGGACCCATCGACTACCGTCGCGCCGGCACGAGGGCGGAGGCGGAGGCCTACCTCTCCGGATTCTACGCGCACAAGGCCGCCCGTTTCGCGAGCCAGGGCATCGCCGACCCCTACGCGGCGGAGCCGATCCGCCGCTTCCTCGCAGCGGCGTCCGACCCCGAGACGGGCGCGCCCGCGGTCGAACTTCACGCCCTCGTGGCCCGGGCGAGTGGACGGATCCTCGCAATATTCGGCGGCGCGGTGGACGGTGACCGCTTCAGCGGCATGATGACGGCCTTCGACCCCGACCCAGACCTCGCCCGGTGCAGCCCCGGAGACCTGTTGCTGCATCATCTCGTGCGGGACCAGACGGCGCGCGGCCGCCGCGCCTTCGACCTCGGCGTCGGCGAGGCCCGCTACAAGTCCAGCATCTGCGACGAGACGATCGAGCTCACCGAATTGGTGTTGCCGGTGAGCCTGCGCGGCCATCTCTTCGGCTTCGCGGCGGGTTGCGTCACGGGCTTGCGCGCGCGGATCAAGCGCGATCCGCGCCTCTGGGCCCTCGCCCAGAGAGTGAGGCGGCTCCGGCGGAGCTGACGCCTCGCCCCTTTCACGCCGCCGAGAGGCGCAGCTGCATGTCCTCTCCGCCGATCTCCACGCGGACGGCGACGCTGTCCTGGGCCACGAGGACCTGTCCGGCGCCCGATTCCTCGGCCAGCGCGTAGAGATCGACGAGGTCCGGGTCGTCGGCGGCCGCGTTTGAGACGATGACGACGCTGTCCATGCGGGCGGAGACGGCCGCGAGGAGGGCGCGCGGCCCCTCACCCGACCGGAGGCGCTGGCTGCAGATCACCCAGTCGTAGGTCTCGGCCATCGCGTCGAGGGAGATCGCCAGCGCCTGGGGCTCCTCCAGCAGGACGGCGCTGTCGACGAAGCCGCGGGCGACGCGGTGCAGGCGGGAGCCGGGTACGGGCTGGATCACGTCGAGGAAGGCGGCATCGCCCGCGACGAGATCGGTGAGACCCGGATCGTCCGGGTGGCTCGCCGGCCCGTCGAGGTCGACGGCGAGCGTCCGGCCGCGCCCTGCCAAGGTATCGGCCAGCGTCTCGGCCAAGCTCTTCTCCGGCGATCTCGCCCCGGCCGGTCCCTGTGCGGAGGCAGTGAGGCGGACTGGTCGCCGCGCGGGCACGGTCTCGACCACCAGCACGATGCGGCCCGCCTCCGCCTGCGCTCCTTCGGCGAGGCGCTCGATCAGGAGGTCGAGATCGAACGGTGAGCCGGACTCACTGCGCGGCTCCGGCGCCGGAGCGGGTGGGGCCTCACCCGACACGACGGCGAGGCTCGGCCATGCGGAGGGAGGAGCGGCCTCGGGGAAGCTGAAGCGCGCGGGCTCGGGGCGGGACGCCTCGTCGGCCTGCTCACGCGCGCCCTGGTCCGGACGCGCCGCGCCGCCGGGATCGGCGAGGAGCCGCCGAGCGATGACGGCACCCGCGGAGAACAGAAAGGCGAGGAGCGCCGCAAGCCCGACGATCGGCAGCTTCTTCGGGAATGACGGAAGTTCCGGAATGACGGCCCGCGAGACGATCCGTACATCGGCCGGGCTCGCGCTCTCCGCATCCCGGGCCGCCGCCTCGCGGTAGCGCGAGAGGTAGGATTCGAGTTGCTCGCGCTGGGCCTTGGCCTCGCGCTCGAGAGCCCGCAACTGCACCTCGCTCGAATTTCCCTTCACGACGACGTCGCGCTGCCCGTCCACCGTCGCCTGCAGGCTCTCGACGCGGGCGCCCGCGATCTTGGCATCGTTCTCCAGCGTGCGCCCGATCCGCTCGGCCGCCGACTTGATCTGCGCGTCGAGATCCGCGACCTGCGCGGTCAGCTCCTTGATGCGGGGGTGGGCGGGAAGCAGCGTGCGCGATTCCAGGGCGAGCTGCGCACGGAGGGTGATCCGGCTCTCCACCACCCGGCGGATCAGGTCGTTATTGGCGACGTCCGGGATCTCGAAGGCGCGGCCGTCCTTGATCATCTCCTTGATCAGCTTCACGCGGCCGTCGAGATCCGCCTTGAGCGTGCGCGCGTGGGAGAGTTGGCTCGAGAGCTCGGACAATTGCTGTCCGCTCAGCGGCTGTCCGGCGGTGCCGCCCGCCGCGACGAGGCCGTTCCTGGCCCGGAAGGCCTCGACCTTCGCCTCGGCCTCGGCGACCCGGCTGCGCAGCGTCTCGATGTTGCCGCCGAGCCAGGTCGAGGCGTAGCGCGCGGTGTCGACCTTCGCGGCCTCGAGAGAGGCGATGTAGAGCTCGGAAATGGTGTTGGCGCCCTGCGCCGCGAGCACCGGATCCTTCGAGCGGAACTCGACGCTGAGGATGCGCGACTTGCCGGCCGGGTAGACGAGGAGCCGGTCGAAATAGGCGTCGAGCACGCGGTCTTCGGAGGGACGCTCGAGCGGGTTCTGGGCGAGACCGACGAGCATCAAAGCCCGCTGCACGGGGCCGAACCCCTCAACGCTCGGGTCGAATTCCGGGTTGCCCACGAGCTTGAGCCGGCGGATCGCCTCGCGGGCGAGATCGCGCGACATCACGACCTGTGCCTGGCTCGCCACCGCCTGCTCGTCGATCGGCTGGGGCTGCTCGGCACGCTCCTGCGCGGTGCGGGCGAATCCGGCCTCCCGGCTCTCCAGGAGAAGCTTGGCCTCGCCCGTGAAGCGCGGGGGCACGACCTGCACGAAGGCGACGGCGCCCGCTGCCGCTACGATCGTCGGCAGAGCGATCCAGAGCCAGGACCGGCGCAGGACGCCGCCGACCTGCGAGAGCGCAAGGCTCTCCGTCGGTGCCGCGGCCGGAGCGGAACGGCCGGCTCTCGCGGAGCGGCGGGTATGACGTTCGGTACGCAAGGCCAAAGTATCCGCTGCACGGGACTCGGATCAGCGCGCAGTAGAAACCGTTAAGATTGATCAGCGGTTAAAGCAGGCTGCGGCGGCCCTGCGCCCTTCCGGGACGTCAGTCTTCATTAACCATATCCGCCTACACCGTCGCCGTTGAGGAAAAACACGGCGGCATGGGTGATGAACCGGCGCGCACTCCTTCTGGCTCTCACGTCCAGCCTCGCGCTGGGCGGCTGCCTGCGGCCCGACTTCCGGACCGCTCAGCTCGACGCGACCGGGACCGGCTCGATCGGCGCCCGCTACACCCTGTCCGCGGGGGACCGGTTGCGCGTGATCGTGTTCGGACAGGACAACCTCTCGAACATCTACGCGGTGGATGGAGCCGGCCGGATCGCCATGCCGCTCATCGGCACGGTCTCGATCGGCGGCCAGACCACGGCCGCGGCCGCGCGCACCATCGAGGGCAAGCTCGCGGCAGGTTTCGTGCGCGAGCCGCACGTGACGGTCGAGGTCGATGCCTACCGGCCGTTCTACATCCTCGGCGAAGTCACGACGTCCGGCCAATACCCCTACGTCAACGGCATGACGGTCGAGACGGCGGTCGCCATCGCGGCGGGCTTCGGGCCTCGCGCCGCCCGCGACTACGCCGTGCTGACCCGGGAGGGACCGGGTGGGCTCGTCTCCGGCATCGTGCCGATGACCTATCCCGTCCGGCCGGGCGACACGATCATGGTCAAGGAGCGCTTCTTCTGAAGTCTCGGCTTCACAGCCGCCTGTACATGACGAGGGCATCGACGGCGCCGAGCCGCGGATGCCGGAAGGCGCCGGGAAGGCGGCCGACCGTCTCGAAGCCGAGGCTCTCCCAGAGGCGGATCGCCCCGGCATTCGTGCCGATCACGAAATTGAACTGCATCGCCGCGAAGCCCCGCTCCCGCGCCCGCTCGAGGACATGCTCGCACATTCGGCGGGCAACACCACGGCCGGCGGCTGCGGGCGCCGTCACGAAGCCCGCATTGGCGACGTGGCTGCCGCCCCCGGCCTGGTTCGCGCGCAGATAGGCGGTGCCCACGAGGGCTCCACGATCTTCCGCCACGAAGGTCTCCCGATCAGGCCCGCTCCAGTAGGCGAGCGCCTCGGCCCGCGTCATGTCGCGGGGTAGCGCGTAGGTCTCGCCTGCCTCGATCACCGGCCGCAGGATCTCCCAGACGGCGTCCTGATCCGCTCCTTCGATGAACCTGATCAGCACGCTGCTCCCCTCCCCGCAGCTCGCCCTCCAGGAGAGCCTGCCGTCGCAATCCGAGCGATCTCCTTAGCCCCACTCTAACCCTGCCGGCAGATAGACGGCGCATCTCGCCTCCAGAGCCGCGTCCTTAACCGGCCAGGCAACGGTCGGGCCCTAGCCTCCGGGCCGATTTCCGCGCCGTCGCTGGAGATGCCGCCCGTGCCCGCCGCCATCGCTCACCCGGTCGAATCCCACCGGATCCTCCACATCTTCCGTGCTCCTGTCGGCGGACTGTTCCGGCATGTCGTGGATCTCGCCCGCCTCCAGGCCGCCGCCGGGCACCGGGTCGGCATCGTCTGCGACGCGACGACGGGCGGCGATCGGGCGCAGGCCGCGCTCGCCGAACTGGCCCCCGCCCTGGCCTTCGGGGTGACGCGGGTGCCGATGCGGCGCAATCCGCACCCCTCCGACACCGCGGCGCTGCTCGCCGTGGCGCGGCGGGCCGAGGCCGTCGGTGCCGACGTGCTGCACGGGCACGGCGCCAAAGGCGGCGCCTACGCCCGTCTCTGCCCCGCCCGCGGAGAGTCCATGATTCGCGCCTACACGCCGCACGGCGGAAGCTACAATTATCGGCCCGGCACCCTGATGCACCGGCTCTACATGGCGGCGGAGGGCCTGCTCGCCCGGCGCACCGACGTGTTCCTGTTCGAGAGCGAGTACGTGGCCCGGCGCCATCAGGCTTTCGTGGGCGCCGAGGCGACCCTCGCGCGGATCGTTCACAACGGGATCGGCGCGGCCGAATTCGAGCCGGTCGAGCCGGCTCCCGATCCCTTCGACCTCGTCTACGTGGGCGAGCTTCGGGACGCCAAGGGCCTGCCGGTCCTGCTGGAGGCGCTGGCACAGATGCGCGCCGAGGGCCGGCACCTGCGCCTCCTGATGGTCGGGTCGGGTCCGGACGCCGGGCGCCTCGCGGATCAGGTGCGCGATCTCGGCCTGACCGAGGCGGTCGCCTTCGAGCCGGCCCAGCCGATCCGTCCGATCCTGGCGCGGGGCCGGATCATGGTCGTGCCCTCCTTCGCCGAATCCCTGCCCTACGTGGTGCTGGAGGCCGCGGCGGCGGGCCAACCGCTCGTCGCTACCAATGTCGGCGGTATCCCGGAAATCTTCGGCGCGGCCGCTGACGAGTTGGTGCCACCGCGCGATGCGGCGGCGCTCCGACGCGCGATCCTCCGGGTGCTCGACGAGCCGGCCGAGACCCGTCGAGCGCGTTTTGCGGCCCTGAGCGCTTCCGTACGCCAGCGCTTCTCGATGGAGCGGATGGGCGCCGACGTGCTCTCAGGCTACGCGGCGGCCTTCCGCGCCCGCCTCAGGGAAGGGGTGCCGGAGAGCGTTCCGGCCGCCCCCGCCCTCGCCGGGAGCTCGGGCACGCGCCCAGGCGCTTAAGCTTTCCGAGACGAGATCCTGCAACCTTTCGACCGACGATTCCAAACCGCATCGCGTTTCCGGTGTTTCCCGATGAGTGCCTTCGATGTCCGTGACCTTCTGAAGGTCGCCGGTCAGCCCGGCTCGGCCCTGGCCGCGGCCGGTGACGCCACGGGGCGTGTGCTTCCCGCAGAAGCGAAAGCCGCGCTCCCCGGCCCCCTGATCTCGCCGGTCGTGCTCGCGGGCTGCGTGCGGGCCGCTGAATTCTGCCTTGTCGGCGGGTTCGGCCTCGCCCTGCATCAGATCATGCTGCGGGGCGTCGTACCGCTGGGCCTGTCCTACATCGCCGCGATCCTGGCCGTCGCCGCCATCACGATCACCCTGTTCCAGGCCGGCGGCACCTACCGGATGGGGGCGTTCCGCGCCTTCTTCCCATCCGCGGTGAAGCTGTCGGCCAGCTGGGCCCTCGCCTTCCTGCTCGTCGCGGCCGGCATGGTCCTCGCCAAGGTGGCGGATCATTATTCCCGGCTGTGGCTCGGCGCCTATTTCGCGGGCGGCCTCCTCCTCGTCCTCGCCGGACGCTTCGTGCTGGCGCAGGTCGTCGCCGCGCAGGTCCGCAAGGGGCGTTTCGACCGCCGCACCGCCATCGTCGGGGGTGGCCCGGTGGCCGAGGAACTGATCCGCGCCCTCGAGTCGCAGGGCGATTCCGGGATCCGCATCGTCGGCGTGTTCGACGACCGCAATGACGACCGCTCCTCGGACGTCGTGGCGGGCTACCCGAAACTCGGCACGGTGAGCGACCTCGTCGCCTATGCCCGCCACGCCCGCCTCGATCTCGTCGTGTTCACCCTGCCGATCTCGGCCGAGGGGCGCATCCTGCAGATGCTCGCCAAGCTCTGGGTGCTGCCGATCGACATCCGGCTCTCGGCCCACGCCACCAAGCTGCGTCTGCGCCCGCGCTCCTATTCCTACATCGGGGGCGTGCCGGTGCTCGACGTATTCGACAAGCCGATTGCGGACTGGGACGTCGTCGTGAAGGCGGCCTTCGACCGCACGGTGGGCCTTGCCCTCCTCGTCCTGCTCGCGCCGGTGATGCTCGCCGTGGCCCTCGCCGTGCGCCTCTCGTCACCCGGGCCAATCCTGTTCCGACAGAAGCGGCACGGCTTCAACAACGAGTTGATCGACGTTTTCAAGTTCCGCTCGATGTATGTCGACCAGTGCGACCACGGGGCGGCACGGCAGGTGACGCGGGGCGATCCGCGGGTCACCCCGGTCGGCCGCTTCATCCGCAAGACGAGCCTCGACGAGTTGCCGCAACTCTTCAACGTGATCCGGGGCGATCTCTCCCTCGTCGGCCCCCGGCCACACGCGCTCCAGGCGAAGGCCGCGAACACCCTCTACGATCAGGTCGTCGACGGCTATTTCGCCCGGCACCGGGTCAAGCCCGGCATCACCGGCTGGGCTCAGGTCAATGGCTGGCGCGGCGAGACCGACACCAGCGAGAAGCTCCAGCGCCGCGTCGAGCACGACCTGTACTACATCGAGAACTGGTCGGTTCTCCTCGACCTGCAGATCCTGCTGACGACCCCCTTCGCGCTGTTCAGGACGCAGAACGCCTACTGACCGGCCCCTCCACCCTCGGACCTCGAAGAGAGACCGAGGGCGTGAGAGAGGCGGCAGGGCGCCGGCCCGCGTCGATCGCCCTACGGCAGGGCGCCGGCCTTCTCCTTGGCCTTCAGGATCGTGTCGCGGCAGGCTTCCGCCTGCCCGGCCTTGTCCTCGGTCCTGGCCTTCTGGACGAGATCGCGCGCTTCCTTCACGCCGGCGGCGGTCGGCTGCACGCTCGGATCGCTCGGCTTTCCTGCCGGAGGCTGAGCCAGAGCCTTGTCCGAGTGCGAGGAGGTCGGGCCGCCCGGCGGCTCCTTGCCGGTCACCTTCTCCGCGCCCGCGCTGTCGAGACGACGTTCCAGCGTGGCGATCTCTTCGGAACAGGACGTGGCGAGGGCGGGGCTGGCGGCGAGGGTCGCGAGGGTGGAGGCCGCGAGGACGGCCGGGATCAGGGCGGATATCCGCATCAGACGCTTCTCCCGAATGTGGAATGGGCCGCCGGGGATCGGCGGCCCGCCATCAGAGTGGGGAGAGAAGCGATGTCCGGGAGATCAGTTCCTCCCGCCGAGGTTGCAGACCTACGCCGGTCCATGCGGCGTCCCGGCGCAGGTCGACGCGGATCACCACGTGTAGCGCAGACCCCCGTAGACGGAGAGCGGCTGCACCAGCGTCGTGGTGCGGGGATCGTTCAGGACGAAGCGGTTGGCGAAGTTGGCCTCCCGCTCCAGGAAGGTGCCGAAATTGGCGTAGCGGTTGTTGAAGAGGTTCGTCACGAGCAGGAAGATCTGCGCGTTGTCCGTGATCTGCACGCTGGAGTTGAGATTGACCGTGTAATAGGCGGGCAGCTTGCGGTTCAGGTTCGACTCGTCGCCGCGATAATAGGACGAGGAGAAGGCGGCGAGGTTCGCGCCGAAGCGCCAGATCGGTGTGATCGCGTAGTCGAAGCCGACCTTGAACTGGTGCTCGGGGATGAGCGGCAGCTTGTTGCCGGGGCGGATGTCGATCGAGCCGTCCGGGTTGGCGAGGGGGTTGTTCGGCGAGGAAAGCGTTCCGGTGAACTGGAAGGTCGCGTCGATCAGCGCGTAGTTCGCGTAGACGCTGAGCCCCGGCATCGCGTACTCGGCCTGCACCTCGATGCCCTGGCGCTGGGTGGCCGGCACGTTCACGAAGTAGCCGCGGGCGGCGTTGCCCGGAACGGCGAGCTGCAGGATGTCGTTCGACAGGTCGGTGCGGAAGAAGCCGAGCTTGTAGTTGACGATGCCGTCCTCGTAGACGTTCGGCACCGTGCCGCGGAAGCCGGCCTCGTAGGTCCGGCCCACCACCTGCTCAAGCGGCGGGTCGGCGACGAGCGAGTTCGGCAGGAGGCAGGGGCGCTGCGGGTTGGCGCAGGCGAGCTCGAGCGGGGTCGGCGCGCGGTTCGATTCCGAGTAGCCGCCGTAGAGGGTCATCCACGGGAAGAAGCGGTAGGTCACGCCCGCCACCGGGTTGATCCGGTTGAAATAATGCGTGCCGTTCACGTCCGGCGAGAAGCCCGTGAGGTCCGTCGTCGAGATGCGGGCGAAGTTGAGCCGCGCGCCCGCCGTGATGGACAGGGCGTCGGTCACGTCGAACGTGTCGAGGGCGTAGAGGCCCATGTAGAGGTTCGAGCCGATGACGGAACTCGGCGCGATGCCGAGCGCCGCGGCCGTGCGCAGCTGCGTCGTGCCGACGCCGGGCACGAAGCCGTAGGTCGGGTTGTTCGGGTTCGTCGTGACGCTGAGATCCGGGTTGATGATGCCCAGCGTGCTCTGCGACTTGAAGCCATAATCCGCGACATCGATGCTGCCGCCGACGATGAAGGTGTTCGTGTGGTCGAAGATGCGGTCGCGGTTCGTCGCCTGGAGCGTGCCGCCGTAGCCCGTCGCCTCCGTGCGAACCGTATCGAGGGTGCCGTAGGGCACGCCCGGCGTGAACGGGATGCGCGGCGTGTTCCGGCCCTGCATGAGGAACTGGTTGCGGAAGGCGAGCTGCGACTGGCCCGCCGCGGGGAAGAAGCCGTCATCCTCGAAGCAGAGTGAGCCGCGGAAAGAGGATTGACGGCTGCAATTCTCGAACTCGGCGTCGTTGCCGTCGATGACGAACTGGCTGAAGCGGCGGACATAGGCGTTGCCGGCGAGGTCCCAAGTCGGCGAGATGTTGACCTTACCGTTGACCTGGATCTGGCCCATCTCGGTCGAGATCGACTGCGGATAGGTGAAGATCGCGCGCTCGTCGGTGCGGGTGAAGTCAACCGGGGCGGCGGCGGCCGCGCCGAAGAAGGTCTTGGCGCCCGAAGCGACGATGTGGAACTCGGAATCCAGGGTGCGGTAGCCGAGGTCGGCGTAGACTCTGCCGATCTCGCTCGGCGACTGGTAGCGCCATCCGCGGTCGCGCAGGCCCTCGCCCGCGAAGTAGAAGCTCCAGGGGCCGATCTGTTCGCCGTATTGCAGCGTGCCGGCGATGCGACCGTCCGAACCACCGAAGACCGTCACCTCCTTGCCCTGCCAAGTGAAGCCGTTCTTCATCTCGATGTTGACCGCGCCGCCGAGCGCGTTGAGGCCGAAGATCGGGTTGCCGGTGACGACATCGATTCGGTTGATCGCGACCTGCGGGATCAGGTCCCAGTTCACCACGTCGCCGAAAGCCTCGTTGATGCGCACGCCGTTCTGATAGACGGCCAGGCCCTGGGGCGCGCCCTGCAGTGGCGAGGCGTCGAAGCCGCGGTAGGTCAGCGTCTGCCGGAAGCTGTTGCCCTGGCCGTCGGAGAGGTTCACGCCCGCGGTGCGGCGGGCCAGCGTGAAGGTGGGGTCGAGGGTGGCGCGGTCCTGCGCGATCTCGGCCGCGTTCACGGTCTCGACCGTGAACGGCAGCCGGGATGCGACCTGCCGCCCCGCCGCGGCCGGATCACCCGTGCCGCGCCCGGCCGCGATGCCGCCGATCGGCGACGTCGCCACGACGTCGAGCTCCCCCAGCGTGACGGCCTGCGTGCCGCCCTGCTGCGCCTGCGCGAGGCACGGCAGCATCGCCACCGACGCGATCAGGCTGCCCCGAAGCGCCCGCATACCCATGTCCAACCCCATGATTCCAAGACCCGGCTCCTTGTTGCGGAGCCTTCGGTCCCTTCAATGCTGGGCTTCGCGGACGGGCACAATCGGCGCGGGCGCGCTTTCGCTGAGAATCCGAGTGCCGGGCCGCCCCCGTATCGAGATCGTGGCCCTTCGTGGCGGCATTGCCACAGATTTCTCATACAATTTCAGGATGTTAGGGCAGTTCAGGCAATCAAAAACGGGATAAAGTGGCAAGCTCCCTCAGCCGCGACCGGTCGGAATCAGAACGCCGCCGGGAGAAGCCCGGCGGCGTCGATACAACTCCTGATTTGTAGAACGATCGCCGTTCAGAGCCGGGCCTGGATCTTCCGCGCGATCTCGCCGAGCCGCTGCTCCAGGAGCGTGGGAACCTCGCAGACATAGGTCAGGGATTGGCTGCGCTCCTGGAAGATACGTCGATCCCAGGCGAACTTCGTCTCGATCTCGGACTGGTCCTTGGGAATGTCGCGGGCGTCCTGGGCGCTCGGTGCATCCTTCGTCTGGCTGATCTGGTCCGCCTCCTGGCGGATACGCTCGGCCATGCGCCGCTGCCCCTGGGCATAGCGGGCGATCCCGCTCATCACCCGCGAACGCTCGCCGTTGATCACCTCGAACACGCCGGCGAAGACGCGGGTGAGGTGCTGGGCCTTCTCCGGATCCTTCGCCTCGTCGAGCTTCGCGACGTAGGCGTCGAGGAGCCCGTCGACATCTTTCAGCTCGGTTCGGCGCGAGGCGATCTTCTGGGCAAGCGCCGCCGCCTCGAAATCGTCGCCCCAGGCGCCTGCGCTCTCGAGGTCGGGGCCGGTCCAGACGGTGCCCGCGCTCAGGGTCGGCACCTTGCGCTGCACGCAGGGCCAGTCCGGGTCGGGCCTCGGCTGAGCGAGGGCGGGTCCGGCGAGCAGGCCGAGGGCGGTGAGGGTCAGCAGGGTCTGTCGGATCATGAATTGTCTCCGGCCGGACCGCCGCGCCGGGCCATGATGCCGCGGCCGGGATCGTAGGCGATGACGGCGAGGGTGAAGAAGGCGATCGTGGTGCCCACGACGACGGCGCAGGCGACCGGCTCGAATTGCCCGTAGAGCGCGAAGCGGACGAGCTGGACCGCGTGCGTGAAGGGGTTGCACTCGCAGATCCAGTAGAGGGTCTCGGAGGATTCCCGGATGCGCCAGAGCGGGTAGAGGGCCGAGGAGGCGAAGAACATCGGGAAGATCACGAAGTTCATGACGCTCGCGAAATTCTCGAGTTGCCGCACCATCGAGGAGAGGAGGAGGCCGATCGCCCCGAGCATCAGCCCCGAGGCGACGAAGGCGGGGAGCGCCGCGAGGTATCCGATCGGCGGGATGTCGGTCTCCCAGAACCACGCGATCGCGAGGAAGGCGTAGGCCTGCACCACCGAGACGGTGACGCCGGCGATCAGCTTGGCGAGGAGCAGCGTCCAGCGCGGGTACGGGCTCGTCAGCAGCACCTTCATGGAGCCGACCTCGCGGTCGTAGACCATGGAGAGCGAGGATTGCATGCCGTTGAAGAGCTGGATCATCACGGCGAGGCCCGGCACCACGTAGACCTCGTAGAGCACGTAGGTCTGGTAGGGCGGCTCGATCGAGACGCCGAGCGTGTTGCGGAACCCGGCCGCGAAGATGAACAGCCAGACGAGCGGGCGCACCAGCGCCGAGAAGAACCTCTCCTTCTGGTTGAAGAATCGCAGCAGCTCGCGGCGGACGATGCCGCCGAGGCAGATCAGGTAGCCGACCGCGTCGAGGCGGCCATGGTGGGAGACGCCCGGCATCCGCGTGGGCGCAGCGGTGACGGCGGTGCGGGTTTGGATGCTCATGCGGCCTGACGGCCTCCGTCCTTCGGCTCGGTGACGAGGCGGCGGAAGGCCGCCTCCAGGCTCTCGCCCTCGCTGCCGATGCTGCCCGCCTGTCCGCGGGCGACGATGCGGCCGCGGTGCAGCACCACGGCGTCGTCGCCCGGCTCGATCTCCTCGAAGATATGGGTGGCCCAGAGCACGGAGAGCCCCTCCTCCCGAACGAGCGCTCGCACGATGGCGACGATGTCGGCCCGGGACTCGAGGTCGAGGCCGACGGTGGGCTCGTCGAGCAGCAGCAGGCTCGGCCCATGCACCAGGGAGCGGGCGATCTCGATGCGGCGCGACTGGCCGCCCGAGAGGGTGCGCACCTTGTCGTCCCGCCGGTCGGAGAGTCCGACCCGGTCGAGGAGCGTCGCGATCCGCTCGCGCGCGGCCCTGCGGCCGATGCCGTGCAGGCTCGCGTGGTAGTGGAGGTTCTGTGCGACCGTCAGGTCGGTGTCGAGGGTGCGGGCCTGGAACACGACGCCGAGGCGGGCGAGCGCCCGCGAGGGCTCCCGATCGAGCCCGTGACCGAAGATCGAGACCCGTCCGTCCTGGTTGTTGTAGAGCCGCGTGATCACCGAGAAGAGCGTCGTCTTGCCCGCGCCGTTCGGCCCGAGCAGCGCCATGAACCGGCCCCGCTCGACCCGGATCGAGACGTCAGACAGTGCCGCCCGCGCGCCGAAGCGGTGGCTCACCTGCGCGACGTCGAGGGCCGGCGCCGCCTCCCGCCCCCCCGTCACTTCCCCAGCGCCCGCTTGGCATCGGAGACGGCCTCGACGCACTCGTCGAACTCGCCCTCCCCCTGCTCGCGCTCGGCGACGCGCAGGGCCTTCTTGGCCTTGGCGGCGGCGGCCTCCGCCGGGTTCTGGGCGAGAGCCGTTTTGATGGCCGCGATGCCCTCGGTGCAGGCGGCCTTGTCGTCGGCAAGCGCCGGAGCGGCGGCGAGACAGCCCGCGAGGGCGAGACAGATGAGGCGCATGCGGGGCTCCTACTTCACCGAGATCGTGCCGGTCATGCCCTTCGACTCCAGGCCGCGGGCCTCCCACTTGTACTCGCCCGGCTTGATGGCCACGAACTCGATCGCGATCTCGCCCGGATCGTCGAATTCCAAGTGGTCCGGCGGACCGCCGCCATGGATCTCCAGGTGGTTGATGACGATCTGGTTCAGCCAGATGTACCGGAAGAACTCCGGCGCATAGAATTTGTATTCCTGCCGCCCCTTGGCGACGATGCGCAGCCGATAGGCCTTGCCGGCCTCGAGCTCGATGTCCTTGTTCTCGACGACGAAGTCGTTGCCTTCCTCGTTGCCGAGCACGAGGTCGGGCAGGTTCTGGCGCTTCTTCGTCAGGTCGAGGGCGAGCGCCGGCCCCGCCGCGAGAAGGCCCGCGAGGCCGAGGGCCGCGAGCCGGAATGTCCGCTTCATCGTGTCCGTTCCTCCCCTGCCGCCTCGGGCGGCGTCCCGTCCCCGTCCTGCCCGGAGCTCCGGCTATTGCGGCGAGACCGCCACACCCCAGGGCAGCAGCCCGACGGGAATGCTCTTGACGACCTTGCCCGCCTCCACATCGATCACCGAGACATCGTTCGATGTGCCGTTGGTGGTGAACAGGAGCTTCTGGTCCGGCGTGAAGGCGAGCTGCCAGACCCGCTGACCGACCGGCAGGTACTTTTCGACCTCGTAGGTCTTGGTGTTGATCACCGCGACGCGGTTGGCCGGGCCGAGAGCCACGAAGGCCTTCGCGCCGTCCTTGGTGATGCGGATGCCGACGGGCTGGATCGCCTCGTCGTTCACGCTCGGGATCTTGAAGCTGATCTTCTTCACGACGCGCCGCGAGGCCACGTCGATGACGCTGACCGTTCCACCGACCTCAGCCGAGACCCAGAGGAACTTCCCGTCCGTCGTGAACTCGGCGAAGCGGGGGCGCGCGTCGACGAGCACATTGTCGATCACCTGGAAGGTCTTGGTGTCGATGAAATGGGCCATGTTGGTGGTCTCGGAGGTGTTGACCAGCACCTTCCCGTCCGGCGAGAGGCCCATTCCCTCCGGCTCGACGCCGACCGGCACCTCGGCCAGGATCTTGTTCTTCTCGATGTCGATGATCGTGACTTGGCTGTCGTCCTCGTTGGCGACGTAGAGGGGATTGCCGTCGGGCGCGAGGATGAACTGCTCCGGGTCCGGGCCGGAGCGGAGCGAGCGCACCACCTTGCCGCTCGCGGTGTCGAGCACGTCGATCCGGTCGTCGTCGCTCGCGCAGACGAACAGCTCCTTGCCGTCCTTGCTCGTGGTCACGCCCCGCGGGCGGCGCCCGACCTTCCACGTTCCGGTCACGGCGAGCGTGCTCGTGTCGATGACGCTGACCGAATTGCCCTTCTCGTTCGTGACGTAGACCGTGTAGGCCTCTGCCGAACCCGAGGCCGCGAGCAGGACGGCCGCCAGGGCCGCAACGCTCACACCCGCCTTGACGCAGCGGCTCATAGGATCTCCTCCCCTGGCGCCCGCCGTCTTCGGACGGGCGATTGCGCGCGATTGTAGTGCGTTCCCCGCAGGTTGCGAGGCTCGGAGCCGGCCCGGACCCGATCACGATTGCCGCAGGGCCGCGGGAATCGCCGCCTATCTGAACTTGCAGGCGGTCTCTGGCAGGTCGATGCCGATCGTGTCCAGGGGCGTGCGCTGGTGAAGGTAGCCCGCTTCCGGCGAGACCGAGACCACCGCCTTCGGCTGCACGACGATGAGGGGCTGGCGCAGCTGGTGGTCCCAGGGGCGGTAGGTCAGGGAGACACCCTTGTAGGCGGGCAGGCTGAAGGCCGGATCGGTGAGGAAGGGGCCGATGATGGCGGCATCGTTCGTCTTCTTCGCCGTCACGGCGTCGCCGACCGTGCGGATCGCTGCCCAGGCCTGGTAGTCGAGCGGGCGCATCAGGCGGCCTGCCAGACGCCGGAAGCGGTTCTGCGCCTGCGCGGCGCCCCAGGTCTCCAGCGTCGGGTGCCAGGTCGTCGCGATCAGACCCTGCGTGCCGCCGACGGGGCGCGGATCCACCGTCTTGTAGGGCACGTAGTCGCCCCAGTCGCCCGCCTCGTCGGCCACGATCGCCATGTCGTAGTCGATGCCCCGGGTGAACACCATGGCCTCCGCCCGGGTCGGGGTGTCGCCGCGGGCGCGGGCGAGCGGGCCGAAGGTCCAGGGCTTCTCCGCCTGGATCTTGAGGGCGAATTTCCGGGCGGAGTTCTTCCAGGCCTCCGCGTAGAGCCTGTCCCCCTCGTTGGGCCCGACGATCAGGAAGAGCTTGCGCCAGCGCATGAAGGTGAGGAATTGCGCGAGCGCGTCCGTCTGCATCGCCCGGCTCGGGACGACGTGGAAGACGTTCTGGCGGCACTCCGCCCCGCGCAGGGAATCGTCGGGGGCGGCAGCGTTGAACACGAGGGCGCCGTCCGCCTTCACGGCGTCGGAGACCGCCAGCACCTCGGCGGCGGGCAGCGCCAGGACGAGGTACTTCACGCCCTTGCCGACGAGTCCCTTCGCGGCCTCGACGGCGCTCGGTCCCCCCTCCGCGAGCACGACCTCGTCGAGGGCGTAGGTCTGCTTGGTGAAACGGCCTGTCGTGTTGTTGTCCTGGATGCCCATCCGGGCGCCGGCGACACCCTCGTCCTCCGGCACGGCCTCGGCGTCGTAGGAGGCGGGCGCGGGCTGCGGCCGGTAGAGGATGCCGATGCGCGTCTCGATCGTCTGCGGGGGAGGCGGTGCGCCCGGTTCCTGCGCGCGCGCCGGCCCGGGACCGAGAGGTCCCGCGAGCGACAGGGCGAGGACGGCGAGGAGAGAGCGGGAGGGAACGCGCATGCGGGCGGCACGCTAGCAATATTGTCCCCGCGCACTCAACGGTGGAAGCATAAGGGAAACCTAAGGGGCCGGCTCCGTGCCGCGCGGGCGCTTGAGGGCCTCGGCGTCCTGTCGCGGGCCTCGGCCGTTGCCAAATCCTCCTCCCGCCCGAGGTGTAGGGCCGGGCGCGGCCGGTCGCGGCAGCCGGCGCGCCGCTTCCCCCTCCCGGGCCGCCCGCACGAGACCGACGATCATGTCCCGACGCGCCCCCGCCCTTTCGGCCCTCCTCCTGCCCCTCGCGCTCGCCGCGGCGCCCGCCTGGGCCGCGCCCGAGAAGGCGGCGATCTTCACGATCGAGCTGCTCGATCCCGGCGTCGTCGGAGGCCGCAAGCCGCGCCCCGACGAGACCCGCAAGCTCGCCCTCGTCACCGAGGAATTGCGCAAGGCGCTCCAGACCAACGGGTCGTTGGAACCGGTCGATGTCGGACCGCAATCGGCCGAGATCGCCAAGCAGGCGCCGCTCTACAAATGCGAGGGCTGCGCGGCAGGCATTGCCAAGACGCTGGGTGCGGACCTCGCCGTGACCGGCTATGTGGAGAAGGGGTCGAACCAGATCTTCAACCTGAACGTCGTCATCAGTGACGCGGCCACCGGCAAGGTCGTGCGCGGCGGGCAGGTGGTGATCCGGGCCGATACCGACGATACCTGGGCCCACGCCATGCGTTGGGTCGTCAAGAACCGGCTCCTCGCCGAGCCGCTGCCGAACCGGTCCTGAAGGCCCTGTTGAGCGAAGATCCGAAGCGCGCCGTGTCGAACCAGTCCCTGCCCTCCCCCGCCGCGCCGCGCCTCCTCGTCAGCGTGCGCGACGCCGACGAGGCCGGGCTGGCGGCGGGCGCCGGGGCCGACCTTGTCGACGCGAAGGATCCGGATCGCGGCGCCCTCGGGGCTCTCCCGGAGGCGCGCGTCGCGGCGATCCTCGCGGCGGTGAAGGGTCGCGCCGCCACCAGCGCGGTGGCCGGCGAGCCTGCGGGCGCGGCGGATCTCGCCCGGTGCGTGTCGGCCCTGTCCGGGACGGGTGCCGACTTCCTCAAGGTGGCGGTGCCGCCGGACCTGAGGCGAAGCCCGGCTGCGCTCGCCGCCGTGGCGGGCGCCGCGCCGGGGCGCCTCATCGCCGTGCTCTTCGCCGAGGACGGGGTCGCGCCGGGGGATCCGGCGGCCTTCGCGGCGGCGGGCTTCGTCGGCGCGATGATCGACACCGCGAGCAAGGACGGGCGGCGCCTGACCGATATCCTGGCGCCCGCCACCCTCTCCGCCTTCTGCGCCGGCTGCCGGGCGCAGGGTCTCCTCGCCGGGCTGGCCGGCTCGCTGCGGGTCGAGGACATCGCGGGGCTCGCCGTTCACCGGCCGGATTATCTCGGCTTCCGAGGCGGCCTCTGCCGCGGCGGGGACCGGCGGGGCGCGCTCGACGCCGCCCGCATCGGCGACGCCGTCGCGGCGCTGCGGGCGCTCGGCCGGCGGGACGCCGCGTGAGCGCGCCCGCCCTCAGCGTGGTCAAGCTCGGCGGGAGCCTGCTCGGCGACCGGGCGCGCCTGCGCGCCATCCTCGCCGGCCTCGCCGCGGGGGCGGAGGGGGCCTGCATCGTGGTGCCCGGCGGCGGCCCCTTCGCCGACGCGGTGCGTCGGGAGCAGGCCTCCGCGGGCTTCGACGACGCCACCGCGCACCGCCTCGCCCTTGATGCCATGGGCCGCATGAGCGATCACCTCCGGAGCCTCGAGACGTTGATCGCGATTATCCGGAATCCGGCCGAGGCCGCGCGCCACGCCCGCGCCGGAGGGCTGCCCGTCTGGGATCCGGCGGACCTCCGGTCCGGCCGTCCCGACATCCCCGAATCCTGGTCCGTCACCTCGGACAGCCTCGCCCTCTGGCTCGCCGCCGAGACCGGGGCGGAGCGCTGCCTCCTCGTGAAGGCGGCCCCCTGCCCGCCCGGGGCGAGCCCGACGGAACTGGCCCGGCTCGGCCTCGTCGACGCCGCCTTCCCCGACTTCGCCGCGCGCTACGCCGGCCGCATCGTCGTGCGGGGCGCCGACGAGGCCACGCGCCCGAGGCGGGCCGCGTGAGCGCGCCCGAGCACGGCCCCCGCGAGCACCTCGTCTTCGTGACGGGCAAGCTCGCGCGGGCGCGGCTCGAGAAGGTCGCCGCGAGCCTGCCCGCCGACCGCTTCGCCTGGACGATCGCGGATGCCGGCGTGAAGGTCGCCGCGCTGATGACGGAGGAGATCATCCGCCGCCGGGTCCGGATCCCGGAGGGTGCGACCCGCATCGTCCTGCCCGGCCGCTGCCGGGCGAACCCGGAGGCGCTGAGCCGGCATTTCGGCGTGCCGGTCGAGCGCGGGCCCGACGAGATCGTGGACCTGCCGGCCCATCTCGGGCTCGCCGGCCGCACGGTCGACCTGTCGCGGCACGACCTTCGCATCTTCTCCGAGATCGTCGACGCCTCGAAGATGAGCCCCGACGAGATCCTGGCGAAGGGCCTCGACCTCGCCCGGCGCGGCGCGGACGTGATCGACCTCGGCGGCCTGCCGGACACCGCCTTCCCGCATCTGGAGGAGAGCGTCCGCCTCCTGAAGGGGGCCGGGCTGAGGGTCAGCGTCGATTCCTTCTCCCTCGACGAGCTGCGGCGGGGCGCCGGGGCGGGGGCCGACTACCTCCTCAGCCTCAACGAGGAGACCCTCGACCTTGCCTTCGAGACCGACGCGGTGCCGGTCCTCGTGCCGATGCGCCCCGACGACCTGCCCTCCCTCGACCGGGCCATCGAGCGGATGGAGCGGGCGGGCCGCCCCTACATGGCCGACCCGATCCTGGAGCCGATCCATTTCGGCTTCGTCGATTCGATCGCCCGCTACCGGGAGGTGCGCGCCCGCTACCCCGGCATCGAGATGATGATGGGCACCGGCAACCTGACGGAGCTCACGGAAGCCGACAGCCTCGGCGTCACCGCGCTCCTCCTCGGCATGTGCTCGGAACTCGCGATCCGCAACGTCCTGATCGTGCAGGTCTCGAACCACACGCGCCGCACCGTCGAGGAGCACGACGCGGCCCGGCGCGTCATGTACGCGGCCAAGGCCGATGCCGCCCTGCCCAAGGGCTACGGCCGGGCACTTCTGGCACTTCACGACAAGCGCCCCTTCGTGCAGACACCCGACGAGATCGCGGGCCTCGCCGCCGATGTGCGCGATCCGAACTACCGGATCGCGGTCGCCGAGGACGGGATCCACGTCTACAACCGCGACATCCACAGGGTCGGCACCGACGCCATGGCCTTCTTCCCGGACCTCAACGTGGAGAGCGACGGCGCCCACGCCTTCTACCTGGGAGCCGAGCTCGCCAAGGCCGAGACGGCGTTCCGGCTCGGCAAGCGCTACGTGCAGGACGAGCCCCTGCGCTGGGGCTCGGCCGCCGACGACGAGGCCGAGGACACCACGGCCTTCAAGAAGGCCGGCCACACGAAGCATTCGGGCCCCGGCGGGCCGCCACCCGGCACGCGGGACGCCGCGACTGTGCCGACGGAGGCCGGCGCCGAGCCGCCCGAGACGGTGGATCCCGAGACGGCCCGGGCCGAGGGCGTCGCCGCGACGCCGGCCGAGCGGCCGGCGCGGATCGTTTGCGGCAAGCTCGTGCCGGCGGACGAGGCCTGATCGATGCCGCTGATCCTCGAGACCATCGTGACGACGCTCTCGCCCGCGGGCGAATTGCACCTCGTGCCCTTCGGGCTGATCGAGGACGGCGCGGACTGGATCCTCGCCCCCTTCCGGCCCTCGCCCACGATCCTCAACCTCGACGCGAACCCCGTCTTCGCGGCCTCCTCCCCACGCGACGTGCGCGTCATCGCGGGCTGCGTCACCGGCCGGCGCGACTGGCCGGTCGTGCCCTGCGCCGAGATCCGCGGGATGCGGCTCGCCGACAGCTTCGCCCATGCCGAGCTCGCGGTCGTCTCGGTCGAGGACGACGCGACGCGCCCGCGCTATCGGGGGCGCGTCCTGCGCCAAGAGAGCCACGCCCCCTTCCTCGGCTTCAACCGCGCCCAGAGCGCGGTTCTGGAGGCGGCCATCCTCTCGACGCGCCTCCACATGCTGGAGCCGGAGAAGGTCCTCTCCGAGATGCGCTATCTCGCCATCGCGATATCCAAGACAGCCGGGCCCCGCGAGCGCGAGGCCTGGGGCTGGATCGAGGACAAGGTCTCGGCCGCCCTCGGCACCGACCGAATCCTCGCAAACCCCGACGCCGCCTGAGAAAAGCGGCGCGTGAAGGAGACAGGGACCCCATGAAGATGCTGGCACTCGCGACGGCGGCGGCGCTCGCCGTCGTGTCGTTCTCCGCCGAGGCCCACGGGCCGACGCGCCGGAAGATCTCCGAGAGCGTCGAGATCAACGCCCCCGCCGACAAGGTCTGGGCGGTCGTCGGCAATTTCCAGGACATGAGCTGGCTGCCGCCGGTCGAGAAGACCGAAGGAACGGGCGGCAACGAGGCCAAGGCGACCCGCACCCTGACCCTGAAGGGCGGCGCCACGGTGGTCGAGGAGCTGTCGAAGTACTCCGCCGACAAGAAGAGCTACTCGTACCGGATCGACAAGGTCGACGTGAAGACCCTGCCCGTGAACGACTATTCCTCGACGATCGAGGTCGAGGATGCGGGCGGCAAGTCCAAGGTCACCTGGAAGGGCGCCTTCTACCGCGGCTACATGAACAACGATCCGCCGCCCGAGCTGAACGACGAGAACTCCGAGAAGGCCGTGCGCGGCCTCTACCGGACCGGCCTCGATGCCCTGAAGGCCAAGGTCGAGAAGGGCTCGTAGGCCCCGTGCCACGCCTTGCCAGGGCGGGAGGCCGGCTGCGCGCCGGCCTCTCGGGCCTCGCCCTTCTCGCCGCCCCCTTCGCCACCCTCTTCGACCCCCTGCCCGCTGGCGCGGCCGAGGCGGTGGTGACGGTGCAGGGCGCCAACGCCGTCGTGATCCTCGATCTCGACGCGGGCACGGTGGCGGCGCGCATCCCCGTGCCGGGCTCGCCCGCCGGCATCGCCCTCTCGCCGGACCGCCGGATCGCCTACGTGACGCGGCCGGACGGGCCGGGCCTCGCCATCCTCGACCTCGACGCGCGCAGGGTCACCGGCACGCTGCCCCTGCCCGGCGGCCCGCTCGGCATCGCCTGCAACCCGCGCTCCGGCGCCGTCTACGTCGCCGATTGGTACGGCAAGCGGCTCTTCGTGCTGGTGCCGAAGGAGGGCACGCTGGTGCCGGACGGCGAGATCGCGGTCGGCGCCTCGCCCTCCGGCATCGCGGTGACGCCGGACGGGTCCACCCTGCTCGTGGCCAACCGCGAGGCCGACACGGTCTCGGTGGTCGACGCGGCGAGCCGGCGCGAGACGAAGGCCATCCCGGTCGGCAAACACCCGTTCGGCATCACCCTCGATCCGGATGGAAAGCGCGCCTACACGGCCAACGTCCTCTCGGACGACGTCTCCGTGATCGACCTTGCGGAGGGGCGCGAGATCGGCCGGGTGAACACGGGGGAGCGCCCCTACGTGGTGGCGCTGGCCAAGGGCCGCGGCTTCGTCACCGACCAGTACACGGCTAGCGTGACCGTGTTCGACCTCGCGAGCCTGGAGCGCCTGGCGGCGGTCGACGTCGGCGACCATCCCGAGGGCATCGCGGCGAGCCGCGACGGCACCCGGCTCTACGTGGCGAATTGGGGCGCCAACACGGTGAGCGTGATCGATTCCGGAACGCTCAGTGTCACGAAGGAGATCGCGGTGGGCGACGGGCCGAGGGCGTTCGGGGACTTTCTGCGGTAGGGGCCGGCCTGCGGGACGGGGCGAAGCTGCGCCGAGAGGCGCTCGGCCCGGCTCCGACAGGTATCGAACGCGCCCCCTCGCGCGTTCGGGAGAGGTCGAGTCCGCGGCACGCAGACCGGGTGAGGGATCAGGTCTTTCCGGAGACGTCACACCCCTCACCCCAACCCTCTCCCGAACGGGAGAGGGGGCGCGTCGTGCCTTCGACGCCTGCGTCAGCGCCCGATCGCTCAGAGCGCCACGCCGGCCCGCTCGAAATCCCCGATCTTCTCCGGCGAGAAGCCCCGGCGCCACTCGGCTTCCCGCCCGGGCTCCGGCAGGATGCGGCCGAACTCGATCATCTGCTCGGCGGCGATGTCCTGGACGTAGACCCAGATGTCCTCGCGCCCGATTCCGGCCGCCGCCCCGACGCGGGCGCCGACCGCCTCGATCAGGGCGCGCTTCTGCTCGGCCGTGCGCCCGGCCCTGATCAGCCCGTGGACGAAGACGTGCGGGACCCCGTTCGGCCGTCCGCCGATGAAGTGCAGGCCCGCTGCCGCCGCCTCGAAGAAGACCTGCGCGAGATAGCCCGGCGCGCCGGTCGCCTCGCTGTGCGCGTCCGTGATCGCCGTCGCGATCTGCTGCCGTTGCGCCGCGGTGAGGTCGAGATGGGAGGTCTTGACGGTGTAGGTCGGCATGGCTGTGCTCTCCTCGACGGGCGTCCCGGTCCGCGATGCGGACACGGTGCCGTCGCTCCGGCCGCGTCCGGGCCTGCGCCGATCGAGAGCCGGGTCGCGACGGCGCGAGACTGGAGCATGCCCGCTCCGGATTCCGCAACGGGTCGGCCGCGCAGCGCACCGGCAAGGCCGGAGGGCCCGGGGGCGGTGCGGTGCGGCCGCTCCGCTCGGCTACGCAGCGCGCCAAGCTGTGCTATAGAATGCAACGGAGGGGCGCGCGCCTCTAAGCCGTGGGAGGCGGCGGATCTTGAGCAACCGCCACGAGCACGACCGCATCGACGCCGAGATCTCCAGGATCTCGAAGAGTTCGGATCCCTTCGTTGCTGCCGTCCGGGCGACGCGGATGCCGATGATCATCACCGACCCGAACAAGCCCGACAATCCGATCGTCTTCGTCAACGACGCGTTCTCGAAACTCACCGGTTACGCGCGCGCCGAGATCCTGGGCAACAATTGCCGCTTCCTGCAGGGGCCGGAAACCGATCACCGGGACGTCGCCAGGATCCGCGATGCGATCGAGCGGCGTGTTCCGATCGAGATCGAGCTGCTGAACCACAAGAAGAGCGGCGAGGTCTTCTGGAACAGGCTGCTGATCTCGCCCGTCTTCGATGACGATGGCGCGCTGACCTATTTCTTCGCCTCCCAGTTCGACGTGACGCTGGAGCGCGACCGGATGGTGCGCCTCCAACGCGACCGGGACGCCCTGGAGCAGGAAGTGGAGCGCCGCGCGAGCGACCTCCGCCACAGCGAGGACCGCCTGCGCTTCATGCTCAAGGCGGGCCGGTTCGGCACCTGGACGCTCGATCTCGCCGACCGGCGGCTGGTCGCCTCCGACATGTGCAAGCGGAATTTCGGTCGCTCGGGGCGGGACCCATTCACCTACGAGGATCTCACCGCCGCCATCGTGCCGGAGGACCGCGCACGGATGGAGGCGGCCGTGGCGTCCTCGATCGAGGAGCAGGCGGATTACGACATCGAGTACCGCATCCGCACGCCGCAGGGCGAGATCCGCTGGCTGCAGATCCGGGGCCAGACCTACTACCACGCCGACGGTTCGCCCCTGAGCATGGCCGGCGTCTCGATCGACATCACCGAGCGCAAGCGCGGCGAGGAACACCGGGCGCTATTGGCGGACGAACTCAACCACCGGGTCAAGAACTCGATGGCGACGATGCAGTCGATCGCCCACCAGACCCTGCGCAACGCGTCCTCGCTGGACGAGGCGCGGGACACGCTCGACGCCCGCCTGCAATCCCTGTCGGCCGCCCACGACGTGCTGACGCGCGAGAGCTGGGAGGGGGCGACGCTGGCGGAGATCGTGGACAGTGCCCTCAAACCGTTCCAGTCCGGCGGCGGCCGACGGTTCCATGCGGGCGGGCCCGACCTCCGCCTGCCGCCCCGGCTCGCGCTGGCCTTCGTCATGGCCCTGCACGAGCTCGCGACGAATGCGGTGAAGTACGGTGCCCTCTCGAACGACACGGGCCGCGTCATCCTCAACTGGGACGTGGTGGACGGGTCGAAGCCGGACCGCCTGTGGCTGCGCTGGGAGGAACTCGGTGGGCCGCCCGTCACGCCGCCGAGCCGGACGGGGTTCGGCTCGCGCCTGATCGAGCGGGCGCTGGCCGCCGAACTGGGGGGCACGGCCGAGATCGACTACCGGCCGCGCGGCGTCGTGTTCACGGTGGAAGCGCCCCTGCCGGAGCGGTAGGACATCTTCTTCGGCCGGGCACGATCCAGGCGCCGGCCCACCAACGAACCCGAGGCGAGGTCCCGACCATGGCCGGTGCCATGCTCACCACCCCCGTTCTGCCGCACGAGGCGGGCCGCCGCGCGCCGCCGGCGCCCGTCACGCTCCGGCAGGCCCTGCCGGTCTGGGCGCGGATCGCGGCCCTCTCCTTCGGGGGGCCGGCCGGGCAGATCGCGGTGATGCACCGCGTTCTCGTCGAGGAGAAGCGCTGGGTCTCCGAGAACCGCTTCCTGCACGCGCTGAACTTCTGCACTCTCCTGCCCGGCCCGGAGGCGCAGCAGCTCGCCACCTATATCGGCTGGCTGATGCACGGCACCCGCGGCGGCCTCGTCGCGGGCGGCCTGTTCGTGCTGCCCGGCCTCGTCGCCATCATGGGCCTGAGCTGGATCTACGCCCTCTACGGCAATGTCGGCCTCGTCGCCGGCCTGTTCTTCGGGCTCAAGGCCGCCATCCTCGCCATCGTCGCGCAGGCGGTTCTGCGCATCGGCCGCAAGGCGCTGAAGGGGCCCGTCATGGCGGCGCTCGCGGCCGCCTCCTTCGTCGGCATCTTCGTCCTCGACGTGCCCTTCCCCGTCATCGTCCTCGCGGCCGGATTGATCGGCTATCTCGGAGGTCGCGCGGGCCTGCCCCAGTTCCGGGCCGGCGGCCACGGCGATGCGGCCCGGGACGACGGCGGCCCCTACCTCCTCGGCGACGCGGAGCTCGCGCGGGAGCGGGCCTCGCACGGGCACGCGCTGCGGGTTCTCGGTGTCTGGGGCGCGCTGTGGCTGGCGCCCGTCCTCGCGCTGCTCGTCCTGCTCGGGCCCGGCGACGTCTTCTCCGAGATCGCGGTGTTCTTCTCGAAGATGGCGATGGTCACCTTCGGCGGCGCCTACGCCGTGCTCTCCTACGTCGCCCAGCAGGCGGTGGAGCATTACGGCTGGCTGAGGCCCGGCGAGATGCTCGACGGGCTCGGCATGGCCGAGACCACGCCGGGTCCGCTCATCATGGTCACGCAGTTCGTGGGCTTCCTCGCGGCCTATCGGGCGCCCGGCTCGCTCCCGCCGCTGGTCGCCGGCACGCTCGGGGGCCTGCTCACGACCTGGGTGACCTTCGTGCCCTGCTTCCTCTGGATCTTCCTCGGGGCCCCCTACATCGAGCGGCTGCGGGGCAACCGGGCGCTGGCCGGGGCGCTCTCGGCGATCACGGCGGCGGTGGTCGGCGTGATCCTCAACCTCGCGGTCTGGTTCGCGGTGCACACGATCTTCGCGGAGGTGCGCCCCTTCGCGGCCGGCCCGATCCGCCTCGACGTGCCGGTGCCGGCGAGCCTCGATCCCTGGGCGCTCGTGCTGGCGCTCGCCGCCTTCGTCGCGGTGTTCGGCTTCAAGGCCGGCATGATCGCGACCCTCCTCGCCTGCTCGGCCGCCGGCATGGCCCTGCACCTCGCCGGATGGGTCTGACGGCCGCCTTCCCGCGCCGCCGCCGGCTCCCGTCCCGCGACCGGGGCTAGGTGGCGGATCCGTTGAACACGAGGCGGGTGCCCGTGTAGGCGCGCACCAGAGCCTTGGGCATCTCGGTCTTGGCGATCTCGTAGAAGGTCTCGCCCGTGCAGTGGAGCGGCACCACGAAGTCGGGCCCGATCTCCTTCAGGGTCGCGATCGTCTGGCGGACGTAGTCGGGCGGGTAGGGGGCGAGGTGGAAGCCCCCGATCACCGCGTGCACCTTCTCGATGCCGGACACGGCCTGCGCCTGCCGGATGGCGTTGACCACGCCCCGGTGGCTGCAGGAGGTCAGGATCACGAGGCCGTGCCCCTTCAGGTTGAAGGCGGTGGCGATCTCGTGCCGGAACTGGTCCGGGATCAGCCCCTGGCCGCCCTCGTCCTGCGCCTGGCCGCCCGGGTAGCAGCCCGAGCCGTGCGCGAAGCCGAGCTTCATCGCGCTCGGCGAGAGCAAAGTCTCGAAGCTGCGCTGATCGATCTGGCCCGAGGTGAAGCCGTGATCCGCCACCAGGGCCGGGCGCTCCGTCGAGGTGACGGCGAGGTTCGCCGCCTTGAGGGCCTCGCGATCGATGACGCCGAAATCACCCTTGACCGGAGGCGCCGTCCAGGTGCGGGCGCAGAAGCAATCCTCGCCCCCGACATGGAACGGAAGCCCGGGCCTGAGCTGCCCCCGGGCCTGGCCGAGGAAGCCGGCGAGCCCGCCGAAATGGTCGTAATGGCCGTGGCTGAGCACGAGCGCGTCGATCTCGGAGGGCTGCACGCCGAGGAGCGAGAGGTTGTTGTTGAGCGCCTCCGGCGTGAAGCCGAAATCCACCAGGGTCCGCCGGGTCTCCTCGCCGCGCCGCGAGGTGACGTGCATCGAGAGGCCGAACTCGCTCACCAGGGTGCGGCCCGGCGGACGATCCGGGGCGATGCCCCAGCCGAAATGCTCGACCGAGAGCCCGTCGAGCTTGCGGCCCGGCGCCACCGCGAACTGGTAGCTGTCGGTGACGATCCGCACGGCGACGGCGTCGAGTTCCGGCACCGGCCCCGCCACGGCCTCGGCGAGAGCGGGGCTCGCATCGCCGAGGAGGCCGCCCAGCAGCAGGCTCAGGGCTGCGGCCCCGCCGCCGCAGAGGAGGTCCCGCCGCGCCGGGTCGTCGCAGGTGATGCGCGGGCGCTCGCTGCGTCGAGAGGGGCCGCGCGATGATGATCGGGGATCGACTGAGACAGCCATGGCAACCTCCCGCTGCAGGTCGAAATGCCGACCGAAAGCAGGGGCGCGGGACGGGACGAGCGTGGAGGCGCGTCTCATCGGGCGTCCGAAGCGCGAAGTCTCGCATGGAGCTCGACGGTCGGCAAGCAAGGCGATGTCGGCCGGCGCCTAGCGAGACGACAGGCGGACGCCCGCGATCTCCGACCGGCGGGCGGTCTCGGGCCCGGGACGCCCGCCGAGACAAATTCGCAACAGGCCGCGGGCGGCGTGTCGCCCGCCTCCACCAGCCGTTGCGCGCACGCGGCCCCGCCGTGGCATAGAGGGGACGTGACGCCTCAGGACACCGCCATCCCCTCGATGCGGCAGCTTCGCCTCTCCGACACCGATGCGGTCTGGGCCTGTCCCCTGCTCCGCGGCGCCTCCGTCGCGATCCGGCCCTCCCTGCGGGAGGCCGAGGCGTTCTGGCGCGCGGCGGTGGCGGCCGGAGCCTGCACGCTCTTCCAGAGCTACGAGTGGCTCTCCGCTTGGCAGGAGACGGTCGGCCGGTGCGAGGGGGTGATGCCCTGCATCGTCGAGGTCTCCGGAGCGGACGGAACGCCCTTGCTGCTCCTGCCTCTGGGGATCTACCGGGGCGCCCACGGCCGGGCCCTGCAATTCCTCGGCGGATACTCGACCGACTACAACGCGCCCGTCATCGACCGGCGCCTCGCGGCCGGGATCGCACCCGGCGACGCCCGGCAGCTCTGGGCCGTCATCCTCGATCTCCTGCCCTCCGTCGATCTCGTCTGGCTGCAGCGCCTGCCGCTCACGGTGGACGGCGTGCCCAATCCGCTCGGCGCGCTGCCGAACCTCCGGCACGCGCAGGATGCCTACGCCGCGACGCTGCCGGCGACCTACGAGGCCTTCGCGAAGGCCCGCAGCACCCAGTTCTTCAGCCAGAACCGGCGCAAGCGGCGGAAATTGGAGGGGGCGGGCGCGGTCGAGATCGTGCTCGCCGAAGAGGCGGCCGAACGCGCCGAGATCGTCCGATTCCTCCTCGACCACAAGTCGCGCTGGCAGGTGGCCTCCGGCCTCCCGAACACGCTCGGCGCGCCCGCCCAGCGGGCGCTCTACGAGCGGCTGACGGAGGGACGCTTCGCCGAGGGCGGCGTCCTGGTGGCCGGGCTTCGCGTCGACGGCGAGTGGGTAGCGGCCCTGTGGGGCACGATCTTCCGCGGAAGCTTCGCGATGATCCTCACGACCTACCGCGAGGATTGGGGCTCCTTCTCCGTCGGGCGCCTCCTGATGGAGAGCGTGATCCAGGCGTGCATCGCCCGCGGAGACCTGACCCTGTTCGACCTGACGGTCGGCGAGGAGGGCTACAAGGCGCACTGGTCCGACCGGACGACGCCGCTCTACGAAATCCTGGCGGCACGATCGCTGCGCGGCCGCCTGTATCTTGCCGCGCGCAGCCTGCACAGACGCTGGAAGCGGGTCGACCCCCGCGCGAAGCGGGCCGAGCGGGTCGCGCCGGCCGACACGGGGCGGGTCTGACCGCGGACCGGCAAGCCCGCGAAATCCGTCCGCCTGAGGCCCAGCGGAGCGAGATCGCGACAGATCATGCGCAATCTGCTCAGCGAATAGCAGACGTTGTGTTCGCACGAAGCGTTCGAGATGTCCTGCTTCCGGGTGGAAAAACAGCGGCTTGTGCTGCAAAGTTGATCGAGCAGTCCGACGCGTTGCTTGTTTTTATCTTTTCCAGCCGAGTTCTGCCGGGCTGCGCGCACCTCGCGACCTTCAAGGGAGGCGAGCATGACAGCCACGATCGCGCCGAGCGCGAACCCGAGCGGCGCAACCACCCTCCTCGACCCGGCCTCGCAACCCAGATTCGTCAACGCGCTCCCGAACCTGCCCCGGATCGACGCCACCTGCGGCGGGCGTTTCGTCATCGAGGAGCGCCAGTTCGACCAGTGGCTCGGCCTCGTCGATCCGAGCGGAGCACCGCTCCTCACCCCAGTCTGGGGCTACGGCCTGCGCGGACACGACGCGACCTATCCGGGACCGACGATCGATGCGCAGGAGGGCGTGCCCATCGCGGTGAAGTGGGTGAACAAGCTGCCGGCGACGGGGCCGCTCCTGCCGGTCGACACCAGCATCCACATGAACGACGGCGAGCGTGAGGCGCTCGCGCAAGGGTTGATTCCAACCGTCGTCCACCGGCACGGCGGGCACCATTCCGCGGAGAGCGACGGCTATCCGGAGGCTTGGTTCACCCAAGGGTTCGGAATGACCGGACCCTCCTTCACCTCGCCCTGGGACAGCTTCCCGAACGATCAGCAGGCAGCGACGCTCTGGTACCACGACCACGCGCTCGGACTGACCCGGATCAATGTCGGCTCGGGGCTTGCGGGGCTCTACCGCATCCACGACGCCGGCGAGCAGCGGCTGATCGACGAGGGGGTTCTGCCCGATGCCCGGCACGACATCGAGGCCATCGTTCAGGACAGGGCCTTCACCGCCGACGGCGGCCTCTACCTGCCCGCCTATCCCGACGACCCGATCCCGGGCACGGACCACAGAGTGGCCGACGAGTTGCCGCCCGACTACGCGGGTCCGTTCCCGACGGTGCTGCCCGAATTCTTCGGCGACCACCTGCTGGTCAACGGCATGGCCTGGCCGACCTTCGAGGCGAGGCCCGGCCAGTACGCGTTCCACGCGCTCAACGCGTCCGACTCCCGCACGTATCTGCTCACCCTCGACGACCCGTCCGTGACGGTCACCCTGGTCGGCACCGATGGCGGATTGCTGCCGCAGGCGATCACCGTGATGGACGGGGACGGCGTGCAGGAGCCGGGCGAGGAGATCCTGCTCGCGCCCTCCGACCGCGTCGACCTCGTGTTCGATTTCAGCCACGCGGGCGGCCACAGCGTCACGCTCCGGAATGTCGGCCCGGATTTCAGCCCGTTCCAGGGCTTCAATGCGGACGGGTCGCTCGCCGGCGAGGAGACCAGGGCCGCCACGCCCGACCAGGGTGTCGGTGAGGTCATGCGGTTCGAGATCGCGAACGGGCCGGCGGAGCACGATGCCAGCGTCGCGGACGGGAGCGTGCTCAACCGAGGGTTCGTGCCGCTCGACCCGAACGATGCGGTCGAGACCCGCCAGCTCGGCCTGTTCGAACAGGAGGACGAATTCGGCCGCGTCATGCCGATGCTCGGCGTTGCCCAGGACACCCGCGACATCGCCGGTGATCCGGTGCCGTTCGGGCCGCTGCACTGGGACCACCCGGTCACCGAGGACCCGACGCTCGGCACGACCGAGATCTGGAATTTCTACAACTTCACCGAGGATACCCATCCGGTGCACGTGCATCAGGTCGAGTATCAGGTGCTGGGCAAGTCCAAGATCGTGTTCACGGACGCGGTGAACAACGCCGGTCCGAGCGCGGCCACGCCGGACGGGCTGCCGGACGACCTCAACGGCGACGGCCGGATCACGATCGGGACCATCGGCGAAGCGCCGGGCTCGGCCGACATCCTCGTCGGGGACCCGGTGCCGCTCCGGCCGGAGGAGCTCGGAGCGCAGGATACCGTGACGGTCGGGCCGGGCGAGATGCTGAGCACGATCATGCATTTCGACCTGCCGGGGACCTATGTCTGGCACTGCCACATCCTCTCCCACGAGGACAACGAGATGATGCGGCCCTTCACGGTGGTCGATCCCGGTCTCTTGGCCTGACGGGCGATACGGCCGGAGCCGTCGAGGGGCCGGCCCCCTCGTGACGGTCTCTCAACGCCGCGAGGTAGGTGCGGAGCAGCGTCACGCGCCGGGGCCGGAAGCTCGTCCCGGCCGGCTTCAGCTCGATGATCCGATCGGTGCGGAACATCCGGAAGTCCTCGCGCAGGCAGCACCAGGCGAGCACGGTCAGCGTCCTGTTCGTGTACATCACGGCGAGCGGCAGGATCGTGCGCTCGCTGACCGCGCGGCCCTTGTCGGCATAGCGGATGGCGAGCGCCTCCTCCCGCCAGCAGGCCTCGCGGATCGCCCCCATCTCGTGCACGGCACCGTAGCGCGCGTCCGGCCGGTAGACCTGCGAGATCGCATGGAACAGGTGCTGCTCGCGGTCGTCCGGCAGGGCGGCGGCGACCTTGGCCAGGACGGAGCGGGCCGCCTCGGCGAGCGCGGGATCGCCCATGTGCCGGACCTCGGCCAGTCCCAGCGCGATGGCCTCGATCTCCGCGCGGTCGAAGGTCTGGGGCGGGAGCGCGTAGTCTTCGAGCAGCCGGTAGCCGTAGCCCCGCTCGCCCTCGATCCGCGCGCCCGCGGCGCGGAGGCTGTCGATGTCGCGGTAGAGCGAGCGCAGCGAGACCTCCGTCTCCTTCGCCAGCCGCGCCGCGGTGATCGGCGCGGGCATCACGCGCATCGCCTGGAGAAGCCGGAGCAGGCGATCCGATCGGGCCATCGAGCAACTGCCGGAAAGTGTCAGTTGGCCCGGTCTAGCGTGCTCCCTGTCGCCCGCGAAGAGGAGAGCGCGATGAGCATCAAGACGACCACCCACCTGAATTTCCGCGGCGCTGCCCGCGAAGCCCTCGCGTTCTACCGATCCGTCTTCGGAGGCGATCTGACGGCGTTCACCTACGCCCAGGCGCACGCCGTCTCGGACCCCGCCGAGGCCGATCAGGTCATCTGGGGGCAGGTTCTCGCCGCGGACGGCTTCCACATCATGGCCTACGACGTCCCCTCGGCGAGGGCGTGGGATCCCGGCGAGATCCCCGTCTTCGTCTCGGTGCGCGGCGACGATCCCGAGCAGATCGGCCGCTACTGGGAGGGATTGTCGGAGGGCGCGACCATCGTCCAGCCACTCGGGCCGGCAAGCTTCTCGCCGCTCTACGGCATGGTCCGGGACCGTTTCGGCATCACCTGGGTCTTGGACATCCAGCCCGGCGCGACCCTCCGGGCCGGCTGAGACCGAGGCGGCGCGGGCGCCCTGGGTCTCAGGCGGCGTCCGGCGATCCGCCCGGCCCCTCCTCCGTGGGCGAGTTCAGGATGTCCTCCAATTCGTCCACCAGCATGTCGATCTGCTCCTGCGTGGCGAGGACCTTGAGGGTCTCGCCGGTGGCGGTCGCGATGGCGAGCTCGATCTCCCCGCTGGAGCGGGTGGCCAGGATGCGGGCAAGTCTCTGCGTCGGGCGCATGTGGGACTCCGGGGTCGGGTGAGGAGAACGTTCGAGGCTACGGAAGGTCCGCGGCGCCGAGGAGGGCGACCGCGACGGCGGGGCCGCAGGTCGAGGCCCAGTCCGGGCTGCCCGCGATCCGATCGGCCACGAGGTCGGTGAAGGCCAGGCAGGGTCGCCCGAGGCGGAGCGCCAGCCGCTCGGCCAGGAACGCGCCCGCGCCGCAGGCGACGAGGGGCGCGTCCGCCGCGATGTCCGGGCGCGACAGCAGGGTGGCGGCCGCATCGTGCAGGAGGCGCAGTTGCGCCTCCGCGAAATGCGCGGCGAGCGCCCGCCACTCCGCCGCACTCCCCTCGCCCCGGTCGCGGCCGATGGTGCGGGCAAGCCGAGTCTCGCTCTCGGGTATCGACTTGCCCTTGAGATCGGCGCTGTGCTGCTGGTCCGCCCCCTCGGGCAGGTCGCCGGTGAGCCGGTAGATGTCGGCCGTGTTGGCGAAGGTCTCGGCCATCAGGCGGGTGCGGCGCCCGTGCCAGGGCGCGTCGGGGCCGAGCGCCACGAGGTGGCTGCGCACGACGCCCGTATAGACGATTTCCCCCGTCTCCAGGCGCTCGGCGTCGCTGTAGCCCGTCGCGGCCGGGCGGCCCCCGACGACCGGGATCAGGTCGGCGGTGGTCGAGCCGATATCGACGAGGAGGCCGTCCGCGTAGTGCCGCCCGACGAGGGCGGCGGTGGCGTGCCAGTTGGCCGAGGCGATGTCGGCCGCGCGGGGCTCCGCTTCATCCGGCGCGACGAAGCCGGCGCGGCCGGCGTAGATCGCGACGGGCCCGGGCAGCGCCGCCCGCGCCCAGGCCGAGAGCTTGGCGACGCCGTCCGTGCGGTCGCTGAAGCAATCCGTCAGCTCGCCCGTCATCGTGACCGCGTGGCGGGCCGGCCTGCGGGCCCAGTCGGGCAGGTCCGCGAGGGTCTTGTCGAGGGCGGGCAGGCCGCGCCAGAGGGGGCACGGCGCCTGCACCACCGCCTGCACCCGCCCCTCCGAGACGAGGGCCGCCTTGACATGAACCCCTCCGAGATCCCAGCCGATCGTGGGCTCGGATTGGGGCGCGCCGTCTCGGGTCAAGCGTTCGGTTCCTGGGCACGAGGGAGGTGGGACATGGGGACGTCCTTCGCGGTCATCCCGGTGATCGACCTGCGCCACGGCCGCGTGGTGCGGGCGCGCAGGGGCGAGCGGCATTCCTATGCCCCGATCGAGACGCCCTTGGCAAAGGGATCCGATCCGGGAGCGGTCGCGGCCGCGCTCGTCGACGCAGTCGAGGCGCGGATCCTCTACCTCGCCGACCTCGACGCCATCATGGAAGGGACGCCGCCGGACCTCGCCTCCGTCGCGGACGTGGCCCGCGCCTGCCCGGGCACGACCCTCTGGCTCGACGCGGGTTTCGCGGAGGCGGCGGGCGTCGAGGCGCTTGTCGGAGGCGGCCTCGCCCGGCCCGTCCTCGGCAGCGAGAGCCAGCGGGACGCGGGTCTCGTGCGGACGTGCGGCTCGCGCGCCGTTCTCTCCCTGGACAGCCGGGGGGCGGACCGCCTCGACCCGGCAGGGATCCATGCGCGGCCCGAAATCTGGCCGGACGACGTGATCGTGATGACGCTGGCGCGGATCGGCGCCGATCTGGGGCCGGATCTCGACGGGCTGGCGCAGGTGCGAGCCTCGGCGCCGCGGGCGCGGCTCTACGCGGCGGGCGGGGTGCGCGGGCCGGCGGATCTCGCGGCCCTGCGCGAGGCGGGCGCTGCCGGCGCCCTCGTGGCGTCCGCGATCCACGACGGGCGGATCACGGCGGCGGATCTCGCCGATGGCTGAGACGGCCGCGCACGAAAAAGGTGGGACGGCGTGTGCCGTCCCACCTGAAGGGCCTTAGCGGCCGAGGAAGATGGAAGCCAGTCGCTGGAGCAGGCCCCGCGGTGCGGGCGGAGGCGCGCTCTGCCCAGGACTGTCCCCGATCTACGCGTTGGCGGCGAAGGGGTGCTGAGCGGAGTTGCGCTGCTCGGTGACGGTCGAAGCCTTCGGCTCGCCGTTGACGGCGCGCTGGATCGACAGCTTCGTCGCCTCGTAGTTGTACTTCTGGATCTTGGCGTCGTCGGCCGCTTCCCAGTGGATGAACACGCCGACCAGGATGTACAGGTCGTCGGCCTCGTCGGCCGGGATGATGCCCTCGGCAACCGCGTCCTGGACGGCCTTGGCGACGCCGTGCTGGGCGGGGCCGAACATCTGGACGGCCTGACGGGCGTCGTTGATGGTGACCTTGTTGAACATCAGCGTGTTCGGCTTGCACGGCAGGTTCGGCGCGATCACCGCGAGCAGGCTGGTGAAGCCGTGCTTGTTGTTCACGAGGCCGTTGCAGAAAGCCGTCTCGGCCGGCGAGCCGCGCGGTCCGATGATGAGATCGATGTGGGCGACCTCGTTGCCGTCGCCGACGAGAGCCTCGCCGACCTGCACCTTGTTGATCTTTGCCATTCGGGGTCTCTCCCTGCTAATCGAAAAGATTCGGCCGCCCCGGAATCAGGCACAGCCGATGGCCATCCTTGTTTGCGACGTTCGGCAGGGGGCCGAACCGGTTAGCCCGGATAGCGGCGCGGACCCTACAGCGGCCCCCTGCCCGTAACAACCCTGCACCAAGCTCCGGTCTCGGTAAATTATCGCGGGCATCCCCTGCTCTGCCTGCAGGGCTCCGGCGCCTGCCCGGCTAAGCTCCGTCGAGCCCCGCGCCCGCCTCCGCGAGGGCCTCGTGGAACAGGGTGGCGACGGTGAGGTCGGCGCTCGTGCCGGGATTGAGGCCGGCCGCCTTCATCGCCCGGTCGTGGGCGAGGAGCGCCGCCGCCGCGCCCTCCCCGAGGGCGAGATCGGCCAGCGCGGCCTGCGCCTCCGCGCGGGCGGCCTCGGCGCGCGCCGCCCCGTGCTTGCGGGCGATATGGCTGTCGGGCAGCCGCGTCAGGTAGGCGAGATGCACGGCGGTCGTCGTCCAGGGCGGGACGAGGCCGGACGCGCGGGCAGCCCGCAGCGCCGGCAGGCCGATGGCCCTGAGCTCCGCGTAGTCCGTGACGTAGGCGCGCGCGATGGCGTCGCGATCCGCCGCCTCCTTCATCGCCTCCCGCAGCGGCGGGACGGGGCCCTGCGCCGTCACGTCGTGGTGGGCCGCCTGCCCGAGCCCGCCCGGATTGGCCCGGCGGATCGCGGCGAAGACGCCCTCCGCATCGGCCTGGTCGAGCCCGGCGAGCACGACGGTAAGCGTCTTTCCCCGCTCGGCCGCGACGGCGAGCGGCGCGCAGAGGAGCAGGATGCCGAGATTGGTGTTCTGCCCGACCGCGCGCATCGTCGCGTCCATCGCGCCCGCGACCCGGGCGCCGACGCCGGCGCCGGGCGCCGCGAGGTGGGGGGCCGAGACCTCGGCGCTCGCGACGAAATCGGACACCTGCATCCGGTGGCCGGCACCGTGGACGTGGACGTTGCCCGGCTTGATCGCGTCGAGTTCGGCGAGGCAGGCCGCCCGGTAGAGCGAGGCGATCAGGCCCGGTGCGAGGGCCGCCATCCTCAGCCCTGCGCCGCGATGAGGGCGGGGCGCAGAGCGGGCCGCGCCGCCCGCACCGCGTTGAGGAAGCCGCGGCCGATCGCGCCCGCGATGTCGACCTCGGTGACCCGCTGCAGGCCGGACCAGGCCGGCATGCTGTTGACCTCGAGCACGAGGAAGCCGCCCTCCCCGTCCTCCACCAGATCGACGCCGGTATAGTCGACGCCGACTGCGGCGGCCGCGGCCTCGGCGAGGTCGGCAGCGCGGGCCGGCATCGCCCAGGCGTGCGGGCGCCCGCCCCGGTGGACGTTGGTGATCCAGCCGTCGCCCTCGCGGATCATCCCGGCGATGGCGCGGCCCTCGCAGACGAAGACCCGGTAGTCGCGCCAGAGCCCGTCGCTGCGCGGCACGTAGCGCTGCAGGTAGTAGACGCGGTTGACGGCATCCTCCGGCGGCAGGTCCTCGGGCCGCTCGACGAGTTGCAGCCCCTCGCCCTGCGAGCCGAAGAGCGGCTTCAGCACGAGGGGCCGGCCCGGCGCGGCCTCGCGGGTAACGATCTCGGCCGCAGCCTCCCGCTTCGAGACCACGAACGTGTCGGGCGTCGGCAGGCCGGCGCGGGCGACGAGGAGGGAGGTTGCCCCCTTGTCGACGGAGCGCTCGATGGCGACGGGGCTGTTCCAGACGGTCACGCCCGAAGCGACGAGGGCGTGCAGCACGCCGAGGCGCATCGTCGTGGCCTCGAAGGTGCCGCCCGCGATCGTCCGTAGGAGCACGCCGTCGGGCAGCGCGTCGGAAAATCCGGGCACGCGCAGCGGCTCGCCTCCTCCCGTCACGACGGCGACGTCGGCGAGCGAGAACAGCACCGGCTCGTGCCCGAGCGCGGTGAGCGCCGCCTTCAGGCGGCCTTTGTGCCAGGACCCGTTATCGGCCGCGAGCCCGATGCGCATGGAGGGAGGGTTCCGGTGGAGGACAAAGGGTGATCGCGGGAGGCGCCCGCCCTCTCCCGTTCGGGAGAGGGCTGGGTCGGGGTGTGCGGCATCTCAGGTAGGGCCGCACGCCTCAGCCGGTCCGCGTGCCGCGGACTCGACCTCTCCCGAACGGGAGAGGTGGTCGGAGCCCGCCTTACGCGAACGACGCCTCGACGAGTTCCGGCATCAGGCGGCCGCCGCGGAAGCTCTTGCCGGTGTTGACGGAGGTGACGATCACCTCGGCTGGGCTGAAGAGGGCGCCGTCGATCTTGTAGAAGTCGCCGTTCACGCGGGCGAAGATCTCGGCGAACGGGGAGCCGTGGTCGCTCGAGTTCGTGGAGGGGAGCTGCTCGGCGAGCTGACGCGCATCCGCCTCGTCGGCCTCGACGAAGAGCTGCACCCGGCCGCCATAGATGATGGCGTCGTTGGTGCGGCCCATCGCCTGGATGAAGTCGGGATGCTGCGGCGAGAGCGGGGCCGAGCCGATGCCGTCCACGATCTTGTGGAGGTCGAAGCCGACCGTGTGCGCCTTGTGGAGCGCCACTTCGAGGACGCGGGCGACGACCTGCGTCGAGCCGGCGAGCGACTGCGTCGGCGCGAAGATGAAGGTCACGTCCTCGGGGCTGAGGCCGGCTGCCTCCGCCACCTTGGCCACGACCGAGGCCGGCGGGCCGCTCGCCGCCTCGAGCACGAGGGCGGTCTTCGAGGCGGTGTCGCGGTAGCCGAGTTCCTTGTAGAGATCCTCCACGACCGCGACCGCCCGGCCGGGGCCCGAGCCGAGGGCGAAGAAGCCGGAATCACCCGTCTCGTCGGCGAGGCTCCAGCCCGCGTACTGGCTGCCGAGGCAGGCGATGACGGGGTCGTTGGCGTGCACCACCACGGAATAGGGCCAGGAGGAGACGGGGCCCGAGGGGCTGATCGTCACCGTGCCGAGGCCGCCGAGGCAGATCTCCGCCATGCGCCGGCCGGCCTCGATCGAGCCCCGCACGCTCGCGCCGGCATCCACCATCCGGGCGCCGCCGGGCTCCTGCGTCACCGCGAGCCGCAAGACCTCCGCGTCAGCGACGAGGCGCTCCACCAGGGGCGCCGTCAGCGCGTTGACGCTCGGATACTTCACACTCGTGCTCATCGGTTTCCTCCTGGTCGAGGAGGGCGTGCAGACATGCCGCCCTCTCCCGCAAAGCCGCCCGGGCCGCCGCCCCGTCCCGGCCCGTGGCGAGCAGGGTGCAGAGCGGGGCGTCCCGGGCCACGTCCGTGCCGGCGCGGGGCCGGTCGCGGGCATGATCGGGCCACGCGATCCGCGGCACCGGGCGGTAGTCCCGCGCCCCGTAACAGATCTCGGCGGCCGCCGCATCCACCGGCGGGGCACCGAGCGGCGGCAGACGGCCCTCGCTCGCCGACACATGCGCCAAGAGCAGGCTCTCCCCGCTCCGGTCGAGGATGTCGAGGGTGGCGCCGGGGCGCGGGTTGATCTCGGTGAGCCACCAGCGCTCGCCGTCCGACAGGAGATCGGCGCTGGCGAGCCCGCGCAGGCCGGTCTCGGCGGCGAGCCGCGCGACCGCTCCCGCGATCTCCGCGGTCAGGCGTGCCGGCAGGGCCGGCGTTTCCGTCGCGCCGCGCAGCACCGCCCCGCCGTAGCGGAACGGCCGCAGGCGCGAGGGCGCGCTCCACTGCTCGGTGAACCCCAGGATCGCGATGTCGCGCCCGTCCGCCAGCAGGCTCAGGCCGAGGGCCCGGCCCGGCACCCGGGCCTGGAAATAGGCGCCCTGCGGAGCGCGGCCCCGCGTCGCCGCGCGGATGTGGCTGCCGCCGGAGCCGCCCGCCCGCTTCAGGAGCCAATTGGCCGGATCGTCGACGGCCTCCCGCGCGACGGCCGGGTGCGGGATCGCGAGCCGCGCGCACAGAGCCGCGAAACCGAGCGGGTCCTTCAGCGTCGCCACCGCCTCGGGCGCCGCCCCGATCAGGCGGTGGCGCCGGGCGATCTCCGCCATCAGGTCCGGCGCGCCTTCGAGCCCGGAGCCGAGCACCACCCCGAGGCAGCGCGGCCCCGCGCGCTCCGCCAGCGCCTCGAGGGCGGCGAGCAGCGCGCCGCCGCCGAGGCGCCCGGTGCCGAAGCGGCCGGGCAGCGGCCGATACGCCTCCGCGAGATCGAGGGTATCGGCATCGCCGAACAGGTCGGCGACGAAGGGGCGGAGGCCCGCCCGCCGCGCGCTCTCGGCGAGCGCCCGGCCTGACTGGGCGGCGACGAGGAGGGCCTCCCCGGCCACGACGGACGCGCCTGAGCCTTCGGCGTCAGCCCGCGATCTCGACGGCGAGCGCGTAGGCGTCGCGGAAATCGAGGCAGAGGGGCTCGGAGGAATCGAGCATCCGGCGGAACAGCCGGCACTGCGTCTGGTACTTCACGTTGCCGACGGCGAGCGCCCCGATGCCGAGCCCCTTGCCGGTCGGCAGGGCCACGTCGACGGCGTTGACGTCGATGCCCGCGATGCCCGCGGGCGGCACCGCGTTGACGTCCGAGGCAACCAGCAGCTTCGGGGCGGATTCGAGATCCTCCGCCGACAGGATCGGGATGCCGGCGGGGCCGGCCGAGAGGATCACCTCGGCATCCCGGATCGCGGCGCGGCGCGCCTCGACCGTCGAGCCGTCGACGGCGCCGACCTCGATGCCGAAGCGCCACTTCATCGTGAAGGCGATCTTCGAGACGCGCTCCTCGCCGTCATGGCCGACGAGCACGGACTTGGCCCCTTCGAGCGCGCCGATCACCGCCGCCACGTAGGCGACGACGCCGGCGCCCCCGAAGATGACGATGCGCTTGCCCTTGAGGTCCGTGCCGAACTTCGAGCGGAGCGCCCGGGCGACCTCGGCCACCATGGCGGCCCCGGTGGTGAAGGAGCCGGCCGGGTCCGCGAAGACGTGGTTGGCGAAGGGCGGCACGAACGCCTTCTTCGCCCGGTCCACCATGTCGAGGGCGTCCTCGGCGTTCTTGCCGCCGATGAAGAGGCCGGTGCGCGTGCCGTCCTGCGGCGCGCGGGAGAAGATCGAGTCCTGCGTCAGGGAGACGACGTCGGCGAGGTCGACGCCCGTGTAGGTGACGATGGTCTCGAAGCCGGCATCGACGGCCATGTTCACGTCGAAGGGGCTCATGTGCTTGAGGGGCGTGAGCATGTGCAGGATCGAGCGCGCCATGTTCGGTCTTCTCCTCCGAGATCGGCCGCCGCCGGACGCGCCGTGCCTCGCGACAGGTCAAAAACCCTCCGGCAGGGCCGGGTCAAGCGCCATGTCCCAGGAAAACGTATCGCGCGAGCCGCCATGGGGCGGCCGACAGCCCGGGATCTTCCGGCAATTGCGCATTCGAAATATTCAAATTTCAACGACTGTTTTTCATACCGCGTTGCAAGAATGCACAATCAGGCGGACGCGTCCTCGATAGGTTTGCCCACGGTCCAATTCTGGAGACGACCGTGACGACCTTGTATCCCACCTCGAAGCAGATCATCCTCGGCGCCATCGCGGCCGCCCTGGCGCTGGCCGCGACGGCCTGCGCGCCGAAGCCGCCGCCCGCGCCGGTCGAGCCCGCGCCGATCATCAAGAAGGGCTGACCGGCCCGGATCCACCTCTCCCGTCCGGGAGAGGTCGCGTCCGCCGCAGGCGGACCGGGTGAGGGATCAGGTCATTCCGGAGAGCTCACACCCCTCGCCCCAACCCTCTCCCGAACGGGAGAGGGAGCCCGTCGCGCCGGTCTCAGGTCGCGTCCACGCTCGCGCCCGTGTTGCGGCCCTGCGCGATCACGAAGCGCAGGGGGCCCGGCCGCTCCAGGGAGGCGACCAGGGCGCGGGCCTCCGCCTCGGACGGCAGCAGGGCGAAGCCGGTCGGCCCCCAGGAACTCTGCCCGTAGCCGGCCACGCCGCGATCCGCGATGACGGAGAGCGCCTCGGCAACGGCCGGGCTCGCGTAGCGCCCGCCCTGGTGCGGGGCGAAATGGTCGCCGATCCGGCGCTGGATCGCGGTGATCCCTGCCCCGAACGCGTCGGCATCGGCCACCACCACGGCGGGCATCACCTGCATCAGGACAGTGCGGCAGATCTCGGCGGCCTCGCCCTCGGGGAAGCGCGGCAGATCGCGGAACGCCTCGACCTCGCGCTTGCCGTGCACCCCCGTCATGCTCGCATCGAGGATCAGGATGACGCGCCACGCCTCCGGATAGGGCAGCCGCGCGATGACCGGGGGCGGGCTGCCGCTCGCGTCGCGGCCCCCGTCCACGATCAGGCCGCCCTCCGTGAAGGCGGCCAGCCCGACGCCGGAGCGGTTGCCGCGGTCGAGGGCGTCGGCGAAATCCTGCGGGTCGAAGACCCGGCCGTGGAGCCGGGCGAGCGCGGCCGCCACAGCGAGGGCGAGCTGCGTGCCCGATCCGAAGCCGGCATGGGCGGGGATCGCCTCCTCGACGCGGAAGGCGGCCGCCCCCGGCACGCCGAGATGGCCGGCCGCGGCGCGGGCATAGGCCAGCACCCGCTCCGCCTCCTCGCCCTCGGCCGAGAGGGTGGCGGCATGGCTCGCGACCAGATCGACGGCGGGGGCATCGACGGCGAGCCCGATGCTGCCGAAGCGGCGCCCGAGCCCGCCATGGAGATCGAGGAACCCGAAATGCAGGCGGGCCGGGGCGCGCACGCGCACCGACGCGGCCTCGGCGGGGCCGCTTTCGCCGATCGCGTCCTGCCTCGCACGAAGCGGCCGGTCCGGGAGTGCCGTCACCTCAGATCCTCTCCCGTCCGGGCGCCGCCCCGCCGCATCTGCTGGAATTCGCCCGGTCTTTCTACCGGAGCGCCCGTGCGGGGCAACCTCCGATCCCCAGGGTCCGATCCACCTCGCCCGATCCACATGGCGGATCCCGCGACCCGCGGAAAACCGGCGGCGGCTCTTGCTTGCCGGCTTTGACCGATGCAAACGTGCGCCCCCGTGCATCGGCCGACGAGGACCCCGGGTCCCGACCGGTCGCGCGAGGCCCTGCGGCCTCAGCCGACCCCGCGGTGCTCCAATTCGAATGCGAGGGAGGTCGGATGGCTGCCTGGGTGAAGGGGAGCGCGACGGATGCGGGTACGGCCATCGAGGCGGCCGCCGCGCTCCTCGCCGCGTCACACGCTCCGGTTGTAGCGGGCCTGTCGGCCGACCTCGCGGCGATCCGCGCCGCCTATCATCTGGCGGCGGCCGCCGGCGCCTCGGTCGACACGGCGGGCGCCGCCGGGACCTATGCCGAGCTCGGCTCGCTCAGCCGCACCGGCGCCATGACGACGACGCCCGCCGAGGCCGTTGGACGGGCCGACGTCGTCCTCGTCGTCGGCGAGGCACCCTGGCGCAGCCCCGTCCTCCAGGCCATCGCCGCCGCCGGCCCGAGCCGCGGCCGGGCGGCGGGCGCGGTGCGCAGCCTCCTCGCCCTCGGCGGCCGGGGGAATGCGGCCACCCAGACCTACGCGGCGGAGCCCGGCGGCCTCGCCGTCTCGCTCGGCCAGCTGCGCGCCTTCGCCAAGGGCCATCTTGCGGGCGAGGCACCCTATGCCGACCTCGCCAAGCGCCTCTACGCGGCGCAGTTCGGCGTCGCCCTCTACGATCCGTCCGAGATCGGGGAGATGGGCGTCGAGATGCTCCAGGGCCTCGTCAAGGAGATCAACGAGTCGACGCGCTTCTTCGCGCTGTCCGTCTCCGACGCCCCCGGCCAGGACCGGGCGGTCGTGCAGCTCTCGGCCTGGACGACGGGGCAGGCGCCCCGCGTCGGCTTCGGGCGCGGCCTGCCCGAGCACGATCCCTGGCGCTTCGACGCCGCCCGCCAGGTCGCGGCGGGCGAGGCCGACGCCGCGCTCTGGCTCGGCGCCCTGCCCGCCCCGCTCCCGGACTGGCTCGGCAGCCTGCCCGCGATCGCCCTCGTCGGCGAGGGCAGCCCCGAGGCCGCGGCGGGCACGGCCGAGATCGTCATCGCGGTCGGCGTGCCGGGCGAGAGCGCGGACGGCGTGCTCTGGAACGAGGGCCGCGCCGCCCTGACGTACTTCGCGGCCAAGGATGCCGCCGCGGGCGCGCCGAGCGCCGCGGACGTGCTCGGCCGCATCCGCGACCGCCTCACCGAACAGAAGGGCGCCTGATGCTGATCCGGATCACAGGTGGACGGGTCGTCGATCCGACGGCCGGCCGCGACGCCGTCGGCGACGTCTGGATCGAGAACGGCCGCGTCGTCGCGCCCTCCGAGCGCGCGCCCGACCGCACGGTCAACGCGTCGGGCTGCGTCGTGATGGCGGGCGGCGTCGAGGTCCATTCGCACATCGCGGGCGGCAACGTCGTGCTCTCGCGGCTCCTCCTGCCCGACCTCTACGTCAGCGAGGCCGCCCCCGAAGGCCATCCCTTCGCGCATGCGGGCGGCTCGGCCGCCTGGATCGGCGCGAACTACGCGCGGATGGGCTACACCACCGCCGTCGAGCCCGCGATGCCGCCGGTCAACGCGCTGGCGACCCAGCTCGAACTCGCCGACATCCCGCTCCTCGACCGGGGCGCGCTCTGCGTGATGGGCAACGACGACCACCTGCTCCAGCTCCTGCGCGACCGCGAGGGCAAGGCGGCGGTGCGGGACCTCGTGGCGCTCAACACGGCGACCTCGCGGGCGCTCGGAGTGAAGTGCATCAATGCCGGCGGCGCCTCCGCCTTCAAGGACGGCGCGCTCAAGCTCAGCCTGGACGACGAGATCCCGACCTACGGGCTCTCGACCCGCAAGATCATGAGCGCGCTCCTCGACGCCGTCGAGGAGATCGGCGTGCCGCACCCGCTGCACGTCCATTGCAACAATCTCGGGCTCCCCGGCGCCGACGAGTCCTTCGTGGCGACGCTGGAGGCGGCGGAGGGGCGGCGCATCCACTTCGCCCACGCCCAGTTCTACGCCTACGGCGTGGTCGACCCCGAGAACCCGATGACGGGCGGCTTCCGCTCGGCTGCGGAGCGCCTGACGCAGGCGATGGAGGCGCACCCGAACGCGACCTTCGACGTCGGGCAGGTGGTGTTCGGGCAGACGGTGACGATCTCCCTCGACATCCTGCGCCAGTTCGCGGGCCGGAAGGGCGCCAACCCGAAGAAGTGGATCCTCAACGCGGGCGATGCGGAGGGGGGCGGCGTGGTGCCCTTCCTCTACCGGCCGCGCGGCCCAACGAGCTCGCTGCAATGGGCGATCGGCCTGGAGCTGATGCTGCTCTCGGGCGACCCGGAGCGCACGATCCTGACGACCGACCACCCGAATGGCGGCCCCTTCACGGAATACCCGCGCATCATCCACCTCCTGATGGACAAGGAGGAGCGGGACCGCGAGATCGCGACCCTGCCGAAGGTGGTGGGCGAACGCTCCTCGCTGCCGGGCATCGAGCGGGAATACACGCTCTCCGAGATCGCGAAGCTCACCCGCTCGGGACCGGCCAAGCTGCTGGGCCTCACCGACCGGGGTCACCTGCGCGAGGGCGCGCGGGCCGACGTCGCGATCTACCGCGACGACCGCGACCGCACGGCGATGTTCGCGCGGGCGAAGCTCGTGCTGAAGGACGGCGTGCCGATCGTCGAGGAGGGCGAGATCGTCGACTGGCGCGCCGGACGCACGCTCGAACTCACGGTCGAGTCCGACAAGGCGATGGAGCGGCGCACCGACACCTACCTGCAGGACCGCTACGGCCAGGGGCTCGCCAGCTTCGCCGTGCCGGACGCGGCCTTCCCCGTCGCCGACGTGTTCGAGGAGGTGGCATGCCGCGCCTGAGAACCGCCCTCCGTCCGCAGGACGGCACCCCGCACGACCGGATCGAAGTCTGACGATGGCTGACCTCTCCCTCAACGGCATCCCGGTCGAGGACACCTTCGCCGAGGCGTTCGACGTGGCCGGCACCGCGATCATCGTCACCAACGACACGCCCAAATGGGCGATGATCGCCGCCACCGTGATGACGGGCTTCGCCACCTCGGTGATCGGCTGCGGCGCCGAGGCCGGCATCGACGCCGAACTCTCCCCCGAGGAGACGCCGGACGGGCGCCCGGGCGTGCGCATCCTGCTCTTCGGCTTCGAGCCGAACGGGCTCAAGGAGCAGCTCCTCAAGCGCGTCGGGCAGTGCATCCTCACCTGCCCCGGCACCGCCTGCTACGCCGGCGTCGAGGGGCCGACGAAGATCAAGCTCGGCGGCGCGATCCGCTATTTCGGCGACGGCTTCGCGGTGGCCAAGCGGCTGACCGACGCGCAGGGCAAGGCGCGCCGGTACTGGCGCATCCCGGTCATGGACGGCGAGTTCCTGTGCGAGGATTCGACCCGGGCGGTCGACGGCGCGGTGGGCGGCGGAAACCTCCTGTTCCTCGGCCGCAAGCACGCCGACACGCTCAAGGTCGCCGAGATCGCGGTCGAGGCGGCGAAGTCCGTGCCCGGCGCGATCCTGCCGTTTCCCGGCGGCGTGGTGCGCTCCGGCTCGAAGGTCGGCGGCCGCACCAAGGGGATGATGGCCTCGACCAACGATGCCTATTGCCCGACGCTGAAAGGACGCGCCGGCTCGGCCCTGCCGCCCGATTGCGGCGTGGTGCTGGAGATCGTGATCGACGCGCTCACCTCGCAGGGGGTGGCCGAGTCGATGCGTGCGGCGCTCCACGCGGCGACCGAGGTGGGTGCGAGCCACGGGCTCGTGGCGGTCACGGCCGGCAATTACGGCGGCAATCTCGGGCGCCACCATTACCACCTCCGGGACCTCCTCACGAAACCGGGTGCAGCATGAGCGTCCTGACCTTGCGCGAGGCTCCGCCCGAGCGCCTCGACTTCCACAGCATCAACCCGCTCGCCCTCGCGAAGCTGTCCGAGATCGAGGTGGCCAAGCTCCCGGTCGGAACGAGCCGCCGGGGCCTCACCCTCGGCGATTGTTTCTCGGTGAGCCTCGACGGATCCGACACGCTCACGATCGAGGGCGGTTCGGAGCGGCTCGACCGGGTCGGCGCCGCCCTGTCCGGGGGCACGATCCGCGTCGCGGGCGATGTCGGCCAGCGCCTCGGCGAGGGCATGGCGGGCGGCACGCTCACCGTGGCCGGCAATGCGGGGCCCTTCGCCGGCAGCGGCGCCACCGGCGGCACGATCACGATCGAGGGTGATGCCGGCGACCACGCGGGCGGCGCGGTCTACGCGGCGAAGGCCGGGCTCGACGGGGCGACCCTGGTGATCAAGGGCCGGGCCGGCGACCATCTCGGCGACCGGATGCGGCGCGGCCTCCTCGTCGCGGGTGAGGCGGGACATCACGCCGGCGCACGCATGATCGCGGGCACGATCGCGGCGCTCGCGGTCGGTGATCATCCCGGCTTCGGCATGCGTCGCGGCACGCTGCTCGTCGGCAGCCACGGCGCGATGAGCCCGACCTTCGTCGAGACGGGCAGCCACGACCTCGTCTTCCTGCGCCTCCTCGCCCGCTCGCTGCGGGGCGTGAGCCCGGCCCATGCCGACCTCGCGGCGGGCGCGCTGAAGCGCTACTCGGGCGACCTCGCGACCCTCGGCAAGGGCGAGATCTGGGCCGCGGCTTAGGCCCTGCCGACCTGCCGCGGGGGCTGGCCGGCGCGCCCGGCCGCCTCATTTATGGGCGGCAGAACCTGAGCCGGCTTCGCGCGAAGCACGGGCGCGTCGGGTTCCCTCCGCCCACGACGAGGCCCGCCCATGATGATCCTGCTCTCGATCTGCCTCCTCGCGCAGCCGACCACCTGCCGCGAGGATCGGATCAACCTGTCCTACGAGGCGACGAACCCGTTCATCTGCCTGCGCCACTCGCAGAGCGCGCTCGCCACGTGGCAGGCGGCGCATCCCGAATGGCACGTCGAGCGCTGGCGCTGCGCGGCCCGCGGCAGCCAGCCGAAGGATCTGTGAGGAGCAGCACTCGAATTTCGCTCGAGCGCGTCGGCGCGTCCGGCGGGTCGACACGATCGCGAATTGGGGCGACGCCGGGTTTCGGCGATCGAGCGAGCCGGCGCACCGCCCCGACACCGGGCAACGATCGTTCGGGAATGAAGCTGTCGTCGTCGTGATCCGCCCCTTGGCCTCGCGCGGCGTCGGTGACACTCTCCGGCCGCGCCGCCGGCCCCCGCAAGGTCCGGGCGGCGGGGTATGGGGTCGATGCGCTCGCTCAAGGTCCGTTTCGCGCTGCTGCTGGGCAGCTCCGCCCTGCTCGTCGTCCTCGCGGCCGCCGGCGCGCTCTGGTCGATCGCGGCGACCGAGAGCACCCTCGACCGGACGCTCGCCGCCCAGCACCGGCTCGAACTCCTCGCGGAACTGTCCGGCCGCCTGACCCAGTTCGGCCTCGCCGCCCTCGAGACGGTGAGCGGCTCCGAGGCGCAGCCGGAAACCTTCTCGATCGCCCGCACCAACGTCGACCGGGCGCTGACCGCCGTCGACGAGGCGCTCGCCGCCACGATCATCGCCACGAACGACCCGCTCGACCGGACGCAATACGCGGCCCGCACCCGGCCCATGTCCCAGATCAGGGCCGCCCGGGTGATCCTCGACCGGCAGGTCGCGCAGATCGAGCGGCAACTCGACCCGGAGGCGCGCAAGAACGGCATCAAGGGCGCGCTCAACGGCTTCGGCGCCATGACGGGCCAGCCCCTCTCCTTCCTGATCGAGGCCGAGCGGCGCACCATGGTGCTCGGTTCCGAGCAGGCCCGCGCGCTGTCGCAGCGCCTGCGCCTCGCCGCCGGGGCGGCCGTGCTCGTCGCCTTCGGGATCGTGTTCGTGCTCTACCGCTCGGTGACGCGCCCGACGCTCGCACGCATCGCCGCGATCCGGAAGGCCGCGGGTGCCGTGGGCGGGGGCGAACTCGACACGCGGCTCTCGGTGGCGACCCGCGACGAGCTCGGCCTGCTCGTCGCGAACTTCAACCGCATGGCCGCCCGCCTCTCCCGGCGCGAGGGCCGCCTCGCGGCCGACCGGGCCGCGCTGGAGGACACGGTCGAGGCGCGCACCGCCGATCTGCGCGCCGCCAACGCGCGGCTGGAGGCGGTCGACCGGTCCCGCCGCCGCTTCTTCGCCGACGTCAGCCACGAATTGCGCACGCCGCTCACCGTCATCCTCGGCGAGTGCGACCTCGCCGCCCGGCAGGCCGGGCGCAGCGTCGATTACGGACCCGTCTTCGCCACCATCCGCAAGCGGGCCCAGCGCCTGAAGCTGCGGGTGGAGGATCTGCTGCGGGTCGCCCGCTCGGAATCGGGCCAGATCGAGCTGGAGCGCCGCGCCGTCAGCGTGGCCTCGATCCTCGCCGAGGCCGTGGACAACGCCGCCTCCGAGGCCGCGCGCCGCCGCGTCGCCCTCGACCTGGAGCCGGGCTCGCGGGATTGCGAGGTGCTGGCCGACCGGGAATGGCTGCGGCAGGTGGTGGAGAGCCTGATCGACAACGCCCTGCGGCATGCCACCGGCGCGACGCGCGTCACGGTGGCCCTGCGCGCCGAAGAGGTCGCGCCCGGCCACGCGACCATCACGGTCAGCGACGACGGGCCGGGCTTCGGGGCGTCGGAGGCCGAGCTGTTCGAGCGCTTCCGGCGCGGGGACCGTCCGGCGGAGACGGGTTTCGGCATCGGCTTGGCACTGGCGCGGTGGGTGATTGAGCATCATGATGGGACGATCCGCCTCGGGCGGGGCGAGGGCGGACGGGGCGCGCGGGTGACGCTGACCCTGCCCGCCCTCGACCTCGCCGACGTCGAGAATCAGGGGCGGGACACACGGGAGAGCGCCGCATGACGCGGGTACTGATCGTCGAGGATGACAGCGACATCCGCGCCATGCTGGCCCGCGGTTTGGAGGCCGAGGGCTTCTCCGTCGGCATGGCGGGCTGCGTCGGGGACGCCCTGACCGCCGCCCGGGACGACGCGCCGGAGGCGGTCGTCCTCGACATCACCCTGCCGGACGGGTCCGGCCATGACGTCTGCCGGTCGCTGCGCGAGGGCGGCTATCCCGGCCCGATCCTGTTTCTCAGCGCCCGCGACGAGGTGCGCGACCGCGCGGAGGGACTGGCGCTCGGGGCGGACGACTACATCGTGAAGCCGTTCGTCTTCGACGAGCTCGTCGCCCGGCTCCGCACCCACCTTCTCCGCCGAAAGGAATCGGACGAGCCGCGGACCATCGTCACTGCCGGCAAGCTCACCCTCGACCTCAACACCCGGCAGATGAATTTCGGGGATGCGTCAGCACGCCTCACGCCCCGCGAAGCGGAACTCCTCGCCATGCTGATGGACCAGGCGAACAAACCCGTCTCGCGTGGCGACATCTTCGACAAGCTGTGGGCGAGCCAGGGCGGCCTGTCCCTGAATGTCGTCGATGTCTACGTGGGTTACCTCCGATCCAAGATGGCGGATTTCGTGCGGTTCGGCGGCCCAATCCTGGTCACCGTGCGCGGCCGCGGGTTCATGCTCGACCTGCGCGGGCAGGACTACCGACATTGATCCTCGCGGCCTCGTGACGGTGCATTTCTGGGAGCATCTGGCAATTTAGCGCTTGAAGAGTCGGCCGGAATTGCCGATATAGCTCGCGCAGCAGAAATCACTGCGCCGTCAGTATCTTAGGATCCTCTTAAGGAGGTTTCGAAAGGGATTGGCGATCGAAAAGAACTTGGAGAAACACCATGAAGTGGGCAGCCCCCGTCGTTTCCGAGATCTGCGTCGGCATGGAAGTCACGAGCTACGAGTCGGCCGAGATCGACACCTTCCACTAAGGTGATGCGCCGGACCGAGGGTCGCAGGCTGCGTGAGAGCTTTCCATGCGTGTCGTGATCCTCGGTTCGGCTGCCGGCGGCGGCCTTCCTCAGTGGAATTGCCGCTGCCCCATCTGCTCGCTCGCGCGAGCCGAGCCGGAGCGCGTCAGGCCGCGCACCCAGTCGAGCATCGCGGTCTCCCCTGACGGAACCGACTGGCTCCTGGTGAATGCCTCGCCGGACATCCGGCAGCAACTCTTCGACAATCCCGTGCTGCATCCGCGCGAGGGCCTGCGCCACTCGCCGATCCGCGCCGTCCTCCTCACGAACGGCGACGTCGACCATGTGACCGGGCTGCTGACCCTGCGCGAGGGACAGCCCTTCACCCTCTACGGCACGAACGGGATCCTCGGCTCGGTCAACGACAACCGCGTCTTCGACGTGATGGCGGCCGACGTCGTGAGGCGCGAGGCGATCTCGCTCGATCAGACCTTCGAGCCCGTCGCGGGCCTCTCCGTCACCCTCTTCTCCGTGCCGGGCAAGGTGCCGCTCTGGCTCGAGGACGAGACGATGCAGATCGGCGCCGAGACCGAGACCACGGTCGGCGCCATGATCGAGGCGGGGGGCAAGCGCCTCGCCTACATCCCCGGCTGCGCCCGCGTCACCGACGGCCTGAGGGCGCGGATCGAGGGCGTCGACGCGCTCCTGTTCGACGGCACCGTGCTGCACGACGACGACATGATCCGGGCCGGCGTCGGCACCAAGACGGGGTGGCGCATGGGCCACGTGCCGATGCGCGGCGAGGGTGGCTCCGTGGAGGCGCTCGCTCCGGTCGCCATCGGCCGACGCATCTTCGTGCACATCAACAACACGAACCCGGTCCTGGTCGAGGGCTCGTCCGAGCGCGCGGACGTCGAGTCCGCTGGCTGGACGGTTGGCCATGACGGGCTCGCGCTGACGCTCTGAATCATCCGTCCGGCGAGTGCCGGATTGGAATTTTAGTGCAGAAGGTTTATATTGGACGCGATATAATCGCGCGGATGAGGCGGTGGCTCATCGGCCCGCCCCGCCCCATCTTGATAACGGTTCCAGGAAACGCGACTCGAAGACGGACGCTTGGATACGCCATGACCGCAGCCTTCCCGACCCCCGCTGCCGACGAGACCCAGCGGCTGCTCAGCCCCGAGGAACTGGAGGCGGCGCTCCGCGACATCGGCGCCAAGCGCTACCACAACTTGCACCCGTTCCATCGTCTTCTTCACGACGGCAAATTGAACGAGGATCAGGTCCGGGCCTGGGCTCTCAACCGCTACTATTATCAGGCGATGATCCCGGTGAAGGACGCCGCGGTGCTCGCCCGGATGACGGACGCGTCCCTGCGCCGCGTGTGGCGCCAGCGCATCGTCGATCACGATGGCGACCATCCGGGCGACGGCGGCATCGAGCGCTGGCTGAAGCTTGCCGAGGGCGTCGGCTTCGAGCGCGACTACGTGCTCTCGACCAAGGGCATCCTCTCGGCGACCCGCTTTTCGGTCGATGCCTACGTGCATTTCGTCTCCGAGCGCTCGCTGCTCGAGGCGATCGCCTCCTCGCTCACCGAGATGTTCTCGCCGACGATCATCTCCGAGCGCGTCTCGGGCATGCTGAAGAACTACGACTTCATCACGAAGGACACGCTCGCCTATTTCGACAAGCGCCTGACCCAGGCCCCGCGCGACGCGGACTTCGCCCTCGACTACGTGAAGCAGCACGCCACCACCCCGGCCCTGCAGCGGCAGGCGATGGCGGCCCTCACCTTCAAGTGCAACGTCCTCTGGACGCAGCTCGACGCCCTCTATTTCGCCTATGTCGCGCCCGGCATGACCCCGCCCGACGCGTGGCGCCCGGGCGAGGGTCTGGTGGCCGAGATTGCGGCCGTCCCGCAGGCGGCCGGCACCGGCAAGGTCGAGGCCGGCGACGTCCCGCGCCTGCCCCGCGGCGTCCGGATGCGCTTCGACGAGACGCGGCAGAAGCACGTCCTGCTCGCGCCCGAGCGGACCTTCGACCTCGACGACAACGCGGTCGCCGTCCTCAGCCTCGTCGACGGCAGCCGGACGGTCACGGATATCGCGATCAAGCTCGGCGAGACCTACGCCGCCGACCCGAAGCTGATCGAGGCCGACATCCTCGTGATGCTGAACGACCTCGCGACCAAGAGGGTGCTGGAGCGATGAACGCGATCACGCCGAGCCGTCAAGCGGTCCCTGCCCCGGTCGGGCTCCTGGCCGAGCTGACCCACCGCTGCCCCCTGCGCTGCCCCTATTGCTCGAATCCGCTGGAGCTCGACCGCCGCTCGCGCGAGCTCGACACGCAGACGTGGCAGCGGGTGCTGACGGAGGCCGCTGCGCTCGGCGTGCTCCACGTTCACCTCTCCGGCGGCGAGCCGACGGCCCGCAACGACATCGTCGAGATCACCGAGACCTGCGCGAAGCTCGGCCTCTACTCGAACCTGATCACCTCGGGGGTCGGCGGGGCGCTCGACAAGCTCCAGGCCCTCTACGATGTCGGGCTCGACCACGTGCAGCTCTCGGTCCAGGGGGTCGACGCGGCGAATGCCGAGAAGATCGGCGGGCTGAAGAACGCGCAGCCTCAGAAGATGCTCTTCGCCGAGAAGGTGACGAGCCTCGGCCTGCCGCTGACGCTCAATTCCGTGATCCACCGCGGCAACATCCACGAGGTCGAGGGGTTCATCGACCTCGCGGTGAAGCTCGGCGCCAAGCGGCTCGAAGTGGCCCACACCCAGTATTACGGCTGGGCCTACGTGAACCGCGCCTCCCTGATGCCCAACAAGGCCGACGTCGACGCCTCGATCCGCATCGTCGAGGCGGCCCGCGAGCGCCTGAAGGGCCAGCTCGTCATCGATCTCGTCGTGCCGGATTACTACGCGAAATACCCGAAGGCCTGCGCGGGCGGCTGGGGCCGCAAGCTGATGAACGTCACGCCGCAGGGGAAGGTTCTGCCCTGCCACGCGGCCGAGACGATTTCGCACCTTGAGTTCTGGTACGTGACGGAGCATTCGCTGGGCGACATCTGGGCGAACTCCCCCGCCTTCACCGCCTATCGCGGCACCGACTGGATGCAGGAGCCCTGCCGCTCCTGCGACCGCCGGGAGAAGGATTGGGGCGGGTGCCGTTGCCAAGCGCTCGCGCTGGCGGGCGACGCGGCGGCGACCGACCCGGCCTGCTCGCTCTCTCCGCTCCACGCCAAGGTGCGGGCGCTGGCAGCGGAGGAGGCGGCGGAGAACCCGCCCGACTACGTCTATCGGACGATCGGCAGCAACGTCCGGTCGCCGCTGAAGGAGGAAGCGAAGCTGTGAGGATCCTGACGACCGCGGCCTGTCTCGTCCTGCTCGCCGCGCCCGTGCTCGCTCAAACGGCGCCGGCGCAAGCGCCCGCCGCCGAGAAGGTCAATGCCGGAAGCCCGCCGGCCGCCGCCGACCTGCTCTTCGAGCAGCCGCAGATGAAGAACACCACGCCCGGCACGACGCTCACCTACGCGTATCTGCGCCGCTCCGGCATCGCCAAGGGGCCGTTCGGGCCGACCCTCAACGACACGATCAAGCTGAAGCTCGAGCCCGGCAAGGGCGCCGACGACCGCACCATCCGCGTCGAGATGTTCTCGGGCCAGAACCGCTTTCCGGCCGGCCCCTTCGAGGACATGCCGGGCAATCCGGTCATGACGCTCTTCCTGGAGCATCACCTGATGGCGCTCGCCAAGGTGCTGGAGGCGAACCCGCGCTATCTCAAGAACGCGATCCGCAAGGGCCTGCGCGACGGCGCCACAGTGACCCCGACGAAGGTGACCTACCAGGGTCAGGAAGTCGACGGCTGGCGCATCCAGACCAAGCCCTTCGAGGGCGACAAGCTCGCCGACCGGATGCGCGGCATGGCGAACATGACCTACACCTTCGTCACCTCGCCGGCCGTGCCGGGCGAGCTGGTCTCGATCGAGGCCCAGTCCAAGAACGCCGAGGGCGGCGAACTCCTCGAGGAGCGGTTGAGCTATGATCAGAAAGCTGGCTGAGCGCGGCGCGTTCGCGGGGCTCGTTCTCGCGGCTCTGGTCGGGCCGGGTCTCGCGGCTGCGGATCTCGAGAACGACTACCCGACCGAGGCGCGGGCCGACTACGTGTTCGGCTGCATGGCGGCGAATGGGCAGACCCGCGAGGCGCTCCAGCGCTGCTCCTGCTCCCTCGACGCCCTCGCCTCGATCCTGCCCTACGACAAGTACGTGCAGGCGAGCACGGTTCTGTCCATGCGCCAGGGCATCGGCCAGCGCTCGAACGAGTTCCGGTCGACCAAGATGTTCGACGACAAGGTCGCGGAACTGCGCCGCGCCCAGGCCGAGGCGGAGATCCGCTGCTTCCGCGGCTGAGCGAGCCGGCACCCCGCGCCACTCTCGGGAACGGGCCATCGTCGCGTGGCCCTTCCCCGTTGCCTCCCCGGCCGCTTTCGTCCAAACCCGGGCGCTTCCGGGGCTGCGACGCCCCGCTCGTGCAGGGCCCCGCGTTTTACCGTGAGCGACACATCCTCCGCCCTCGCCCGCCTCCTGCCCGGCCTCGGCCAGCGGACGCTCGTGATGGGCATTCTCAACGTCACGCCGGACTCGTTCTCGGACGGTGGCCGCTTCCTGGGCGAGGACGCCGCGACGGCTCAGGCGGACGCCCTCGTCGCTGAGGGCGCCGCCCTCGTCGATATCGGCGGGGAATCGACCCGCCCCGGCCACACTCCGGTGACCGCCGAAGAGGAACAGGCCCGCGTCCTGCCGGTCATCAAGGCGCTCGCCTCCCGCCTGCCGGTTCCGATCTCGATCGATACCTACAAGGCCTCGACCGCCGAGGTCGCGCTGCAGGCGGGCGCTCGGATCGTCAACGACGTCTGGGGCCTCCAGCGCGAGCCCGACATCGCCCGCGTCGCCGCCGCGCACGGCGCGCCCGTCATCGTCATGCACAACCGCGAGACGATCGACGCCAGCCTCGACATCGTTGACGACATGCGGCTCTTCTTCGAGCGCTCTCTCGCCATCGCCCGCCGCGCCGGCATCCCGGATGCCGACATCGTCCTCGATCCCGGCATCGGCTTCGGCAAGAGCTGGGAGCAGCATCTCGAAGCCCTGCGGCGCCTGCCCGAGATCCGGGCCCTCGGCTTCCCGCTCCTCGTCGGCGTCTCGCGCAAGTCGCTCCTCGGGCGGCTGCACGACCGCGAGACCCGGCCCGTCGACCGCCTGCACGGGTCGATCGCGGCGCACGTCCTCGCCGGCACCCTGGGGGCGGACATCGTGCGCGTGCACGACGTCGCCGCCCATATCGACGCGATGCGCGTGGTCGACGCCGTGATGCGGCGGGACGCCCGCTGATGGCGGACCGCATCCTCGTCCACCGCATTGCTGTCTACGGCTATCACGGCCTCCTCGCGGAGGAGGCGCGGCTCGGGCAGCGCTTTTACATCTCCCTCGATGCCCGCCTCGACCTGAGCGCGGCGGGCCGCTCGGACGACGTTGCGCAGACCGTCAGCTACGCGGACCTGACCGAGATCGCGGTCGGGATCGCGATAGGACAGCGCTTCGCCCTGATCGAGGCGCTGGCCGAGGCGATCGCGGAGGCCGCCCTCGCGCGATTTCCGCCTCTCCTCTCGATCACCGTCCGGGTCGACAAGCCGAGCGCGCCGGTGCCGGCGGTGATCGAGGGTGTCAGCATCGAGATCACGCGCGGAAGGGCCGCCGGATGAACCATCAGGCCTATCTCGGGCTCGGCAGCAACATCGGCGACAAGCGCGCGAATCTCGAAGCCGCCGTCGAGGGGCTTCGCGCCCGGCGCGGTATCCGGATCACCGCGCGCTCGCGCGACTATCGCACGCCACCCTGGGGGGACACGGACCAGGACTGGTTCCTCAACGCCGCGATCGGCATCGAGACCGACCTGAGCCCCCACGACCTCCTCGAAGCCTGCCTCGCCACGGAAGCCGCCCTCGGGCGCGTGCGCGAGCGCCGCTGGGGCCCGCGCGTGATCGACATCGATGTCCTGTCCTATGCCGGTGCCGAGGTCTCGGACGAGCGCCTTGTCCTGCCCCACCGCTACGTCCGCGAGCGGGCCTTCGTGCTCGTGCCCCTCGCCGAGATCGCCCCGGACCTCGTCATCGGTGGCGAGACCGTCGCAGAGGCGCTGGCAAAGCTCGACGCCACTGGCATCACGCCGGTCTGACCGGGGAGCGGATATGCGAAGGGCCGGAACGCTGTCCCGGCCCTCGCCTCAGTTCTTCTCCGGCTCGAGGAGCTTGTTCTCCTCCTCCTGCAGGAGCGGCACCTGATACTCCCGCAGCACCTGCTCGATGTCGGCGCGGCGCTTGCGCAGGATGGTGTTGAGGGTCCGCTTCCAGTCGTTCTCCTCGTGCCGCACCCCCATCGAGATGCGGAAGGTGAGGGCCGGACGGTCGGGCTCCTGCAGAAGAGGGACCACGTCCATCTCGACCCCGCTCTGCTTGGCGAGCCAGCCCGCGGCCGGGCCCCAGAGGATTGCGGCGTCGAGCTTCTTCTCGGCGAGATCCGCGATGACCTCGGCCGCCACGGTCTGGTGCTTGCGCGAGGGATCGAGCTGATAGGGCGCGTAGGCCTTCATCACGCTGACGAGGCCGAGATCGCCCATACGGCTCACCGGCGGCGTGCCGGCGATGACGCCGATCGCCTTGCCCTTGAGCTTCGGGTCATCGAGGCGCGTCACGCCCGCGAGGTCGCCCTTTCGCGAGACCAGCGTGTAGGCCGAGCGGTAATAGGGGTTGGTGTTCTGCACGAGCTCGGCACCCGAGGCGGAGCCGATGATGAGGTCGCACAGGCCGGTGCCGAGTGTGTTCCGGACGAAGCCCGGCCCCTGAGTCAGCCAGTAATAGCGGAGCTTGACCTTGAGTTCGTCCGCGACGATCGCGGCGATCTTGTTCTCGAAACCATCCTCCTTGCGCTGGGAGAACGGCATGTTGCCCGGGTCGCCGCAGACGCGCAGAACGTCCGTCGTGACGAGGTCGGGCAGATGCTGCGCGGCGGCGTCCCGCGCTCCTGCTGATCCGAGCAGGAGCGCGAGCGTGGCAGCGAGAAGCCGGCTGGAGCGGGACATTAACCGCCCAGGCACTCCTTCTCGGTCGTCTTGACCGCCTCCGGCTTCTCTTCCTTCTCGCCCGGGCGGGCACGGCCCCAGGCGCCGGCGGCGCGGGCCTTCAGGTAGACGTAGAGGTCGTCGGCGTAGCACATCACGTTCTTGTTATCGCCGAAGGCCGGCATGACCTTCTCCTGGCCGGCCTCGGTGTCGCGCTTTCCGCCGGCGAGAATGCCGATGAACTCCTCGTAGGAGAGGCGCTTCAGCGAATCCTTGAGAGCGGGGGCGTAGGTCGAGCCCATCGCGTCCGGGCCGTGACAGACGTGGCACTCCGCGTGATAGCGGCGGTAGCCGGAATACAGATACCAGTCGACCTTCTTGCCCTCGTTGGTGACGCGGAAGGTCGGGTGACCCTGACTGTCGAGATACTTGCCGTCGTCCACCTTCACGGCAGCGTCGCGAGCCAGGAGCTTCTCGTCCTTCTCCTTGTCGTTCGGATTCAAGGAGTTGGCGAGGGCGGGATCGGCAGCGGGCTTGGCATCCTCAGCATGTACGGCGACCGATGAGACGGCCGCTAGGGCGAGGGCAGCCACGATGGGCCGCAGGACGGTGTTGCTGAGGTAATGCAAGAGACGTTTCTCCCTGAGACACCCGGCCGGACCGGGATCTGTGCCCGGCCGCTCTTCCTTACTTACAAGACATCTAAATCATAAGGATGCCGGCGCGGAAACCCGCGCCGGCACCCGTTTCATGCTGATCCTCTGCGACCGATTAGTTCGGCAGCGTGAAGACGGTCAGCTGACCACCGAGGTTGGTGTAGTTCGACAGAGCCGCGTAGCCGCCGACCGCGCCGAGACCGGCATTCGGATCGGTCAGGCCCGCCGCCAGGCCGATGCCGGCCCAGCCGCCGACACCCGACAGGACGCCGACATACTGCTTGCCCTTGTGCTGGTAGGTCATCACGTTGCCGATGATGCCCGACGGGGTCTTGAACTTGTACAGTTCCTTGCCCGTCTTCGAGTCGACCGCCTTCAGGTAGCCTTCCAGCGTGCCGTAGAAGACCACGTCACCGGCGGTGGCGAGCGCGCCCGACCACACCGAGAACTGCTCCGGGTTCGACCACTTGATCTTACCGTTCACACCGTCCCAGGCGATGAAGTTGCCCATGCCGCCATGCGAGTTGGGGGCCGGGTACATCGACAGGGTCGCGCCGACATAGGGCTGGCCCGGGGTGTAGGACACCTTGAAGGGCTCGTAATCCATGCAGACGTGGTTGGTGGGCACGTAGAACAGCTGTGTCTTCGGCGAGTAGGCCGCGGGCTGCTGGTCCTTCGAACCGAGGGCGGCCGGGCAGATGCCCTTCGAGTTCACGTCCTCGCCGTTCTGCTCGGTCGAGTATTTCGACACGACCAGCGGGCGGCCGTAGGTCTTCGAACCCTTGTCCATGTCGACCTTGGTGGCCCAGTTCACCACCGGATCGTACTTCTCGGCGACGACGAGTTCGCCGGTCGCGCGGTCGAGGGTGTAGCCGAAGCCGTTGCGGTCGAAGTGGGTCAGCAGCGGACGCTCCTTGTCGCCGACCTTCTGGTCGGAGAGGATCATCTCGTTGATGCCGTCGTAGTCCCACTCGTCGTGCGGGGTCATCTGGTAGACCCACTTGGCCATGCCGGTGTCCGGGTTACGCGCCCAGATCGTCATCGACCACTTGTTGTCGCCCGGACGCTGCTTCGGGTTCCAGGTCGAGGGGTTGCCCGAGCCGTAATACATCAGGTCGAGCTTCGGGTCGTAGGAGAACCAGCCCCAGGTGCAGCCGCCGCCCGTCTTCCACTGATCGCCTTCCCAGGTCTTCAGCGAGGAATCCTTGCCGACCGGCTTGCCGAGCGAGGTGGTCTTCTCGGGATCCATGATCATGTCGGCGTCCGGGCCCTGGGAGTGGCCGCGCCACACCTTCTTACCGGACTTCAGGTCGTAGGCGGTGACGTGGCAGTTCACGCCGAACTCGCCGCCCGAGATGCCGACGATGACCTTGTCCTTCACCGGTAGCACGGTGGCGGTGTTGGTCTCGCCCTTCTTCGGGTCGCCGTTGACGACCGACCAGTTCACCTTGCCCGACTTGGCATCGAGCGAGACGAGGGTGGTGTCGGCCTGGTGCAGCAGGATGGCGCCGTCGGCATAGGCCAGGCCGCGGTTGACCGTGTCGCAGCACATGACCGGGATCACGGACGGGTCCTGCTTGGGCTCGTACTTCCAGACGATCTTGGCGTCGTGGTCGAGGTCGAGCGCGTAGACGATGTTGGGGAAGGGGGTGTGCACGTACATCATGTTGCCGACGACGAGCGGGGAGCCCTCGTGGCCGCGCAGCACGCCGGTCGAGAAGGTCCAGGCGACCTGGAGGTTCTTGACGTTGCCGGCGTTGATCTGGTCGAGCTTCGAGTAACGGGTGTTGGCGTAGTCAACCGTCTGAAGCACCTGCTGAGCAGGATTGTTGATTTCTTTGATGAGGTTTTCGTTGGCGATGGCCGGGGCCGCAGCCGCCATGCCAGCACCGAGTGCGAGAAGATGGACCGCTCTCATGGATTCCTCCGACAGATCTTAAATCCCCGCGCGCAATCTTTCTGATTACGAAGGAGGACCTGACCTGTTGTTTGCGACAGGGATCAAAGCTCCGATAGCGGGCAGTTGAGTCGGGGGCCGCGAGGCCACCGAGCCAGAAGCCACCATCCCTTTGGCGACCTCCTCGAAACCGAAGCTTGAACGAACTCTAAGAAAAATTTGGCCGCCGTCAACTCGCTTGCGGGCTCCAAAAACGGGTCCCGTTCAAGTCCTAGTGACCCGCGCGCGGGGGATCGATCGTCTATCGCTCTGCAATACGAATTGTTGCAGTGCAAAACAAAAGTCTTGCCCTACAAAGTTACTTTTCAGTTCCCCAGCTTCGGCTCATGACGATGCTGCATGGACGAGACGCGAAAGCGCCACCGCCATGCTCGGTGCGAGGGAGGCGTGCCCGCCGCGGAGGCACCGGCCGCGTTCAGGAGAGTTCGGCAAAGAATGCATTGCAAAATGCCCAAGCTTGCGTTCGGGACCCGCAGAGGCCCGCCGAACGCGTCGGACCGTCGCGACCGGGGCGTTTGGCGGGCCTCTGCGGCGAGACGGCGCAGACACGTCGCGCGCTCGAACCGAGCCCGTTCTTCCAAGGACCTGTGGAGGAGCGGACCGCGAGCCGCCCCCTGAGTACCTCGTGAGAGCGATTTCGGCGCGACTCAGCGCGTCAGGTGCGCTGGAGGCCGGCCTTCACCTTGTCGGGCGTGAACGGCACTGAGCGCAGGCGCGCGCCGCTCGCATCGAACACGGCGTTCGAGATCGCGGAGGAGACGATGGCGGCCGAGGGTTCGCCGGCACCCCACGGCTTGTCGCGCGGCCGGTCGATCAGGTCGATCGCGATCTCCGGCACCTCGGGGAAGGTGAGGATCGGGTAGCTCTCCCAGTCGAGGCTCGTCACGCGGGAGCGGTCGAAGGTGACCTCCTCCTTGAGCGTGCGGCTGACCGTCTGGATGATGTTGCCCTCGATCTGGTTGCGCACCCCGTCCGGGTTGATGATCTGGCCGCAATCCTGCGCCACGCAGAACCGGGTGACCCGGATGGCGCCTGTCCGGCGCTCGACCTCCACCTCGGCGATGGCCGCCACGTAGGTCCGGTAGAGTTCGTACTTCACGTAGGAGAGGCCGCGCCCGCGCAGGATCTCGCCGTCCTGCTGGCGCGGCGAGGGCCGGCTGTCCCAGTTCGCGAGGGCCGCGGCCCGTCGCAGCACCGTGATCCCGCGCTCGTCGCTCAGGCTGCGCAGCCGGAATTCCAGCGGGTCGACGCCTGCGGCGGCGGCGAGTTCGTCCAGGAAGGATTCGTTGGCGAAGGTGTTCTGCATCCGCCCCGGCGTCCGGATCCAGGAGGGACGCAGCGGCGTCTCGGCGAGCCGGTGGCAGACCGTGCGCACATTGGGGAAGGCGTACGGCACCCCGGAATTGTGGATGATGTTCCCGGGCGCGTTGTTCGTCTCGTGCGGCAGGCCCGCGAGGCTCGCGGCGACGAGCGGCACGTTGCCGGCCGCGCCGTCGGGGATGAAGAACTCGGAGGCCCAGGCCGCGACGTTCCCCTCCCCGTCCAGGCGGGCCGAGAGGTCGATCAGGGTCGGCGGCCCCTTCGGGTCCCAGCCATGCTCGTCGGCCCGCGACCATTGCACCCGCACCGGATGGCCGACTGCGCGGGCGAGCAGCGCCGCATCGCCCGCCGCGTCCTCGTGCCCGTTTCGGCCGTAGCAGCCCGAGCCCTCGATGTAGATGCAGCGCACGTCGTCGAGGGGCAGGCCCATCATCGCGGCGAGCTGCTTGCGGAGGGCGTGCGTCATCTGCGACGCCGTCCAGACGCTGAGCTTGCCCTCGCTCAGCATCGCCACCGCGCAGGAGGGGCCGATCGAGCCGTGCGTGTGGATGGCGAAGTCGTAAGTCGCCTTGAGAATCCTGCCCTCGCCCGGCAGAGAACCGACGGCGTCGCCGACATTCATGGTGACGTCGTCCTTGACGATTCGGGTGCCGCGGACGTGCTCCCAGAGGCGAGCCTGGTCGGGCAGTTCCTCGGCTTCCGACCAGCGCGCCTGGACTTGGCGCGCGGCCTTGATCGCCGCCCACTCGGTGCGGGCGACGATGCCGAGGAAGTTGCCCTCGCGCACGATCCGGATCAGGCCCGGCACGTCGCGCACCGAGGTCTCGTCGACGCTCTGGAGCTGCGCCCCGATCGCCGGCGGGCGCACCACGCGCCCGTGCAGCATGCCGGGGAGCCGGAAATCCTGCATGTAGGCGAAGCGTCCGGCGATCTTCTCCGGGATGTCGAGGCGCTGCACGGACCGGCCGACCAGGGTGTAGCTCCCCGGGTCCTTCGGCGCGGCCTCCTTGTCGACCTTGAGGGAGAAGCGTCCGTCCTTCAGGAGCTCGCCGTAGGCGACGCCCTCGCCGCCTCCCTTCGGACGCACGATCCCGGCCTCGGTCTCGAGGTCCTCGCGCTTGCGGCCGAGGCGCTCGGCGGCGAGCGTCAGGATCTGGCGGCGCGCGGTGGCGCAGGCGAGGCGGATCTGCATGCCGCCGTTCTGGATCGACAGGCTGCCGTAGGTGGGACCCTGGTCGGGGGTGAGCGCCGTGTCCCCCTGGACGAGGGTGACGTGGTCGAGGGGCAGGTCGAGCTCCTCGGCCGCCATCTGGATCAGGGCCGTCCGCACGCCCGTGCCGAGATCGACCTTGCCGGAATAGATGGTGGCGAAGCCGTCGCGGCTGAGCGCCAAGAAGGCGTCGACCTCCTCCGGCGAGACGGGCTTGGAGGGCGCGGTCGCCGAGGCGGCGTGCGCCGGGCCCTGACCGCTCAGGGCGAAGCCGACGACGAGGGCGCTGCCCTTCAGGAGCGCGCGGCGGGAGAGGTTCATCGCGACCATCGTCCCCTCCCCTACAGGCTCGCCGAGGCGCGCTCGACCGCGCGCACGATTCTCAGATGCGTGCCGCAGCGGCAGAGATTGCCGGCGAGCGCCTGCAGGATCTCGGCGCGGCTCGGCTTCGGGTTCTGCGCCAGCAGCGCGGCCGATTGCATGATCATGCCGTTGATGCAGTAGCCGCACTGGGCCGCCTGCTCTTCCACGAAGGCCGCCTGCAGCGGATGCGGCGTGCCGCTCGTCGCGAGACCCTCAAGCGTCACGACCTTCTGCCCCGGCTGCAGCGCCGAGAGCGGAGTCGTGCAGGAGCGGACAGCCTGTCCGTCGACGTGAACCGTGCAGGCGCCGCACTGGCCGAGGCCGCAGCCGAAGCGCGGACCACGCAGCTCCAGCTCGTTGCGCAGCACGTAGAGGAGAGGGGTGTCCGGATCGTCGGGGGAGACGGTGACGGCGCGGCCGTTCACGGAAAGGGATATGGGCTTGCCCATCGCGGCTCCTCGCACCGTCCCCGGCGCGCCTGTCGGGTTCAGATTGAATACAATCTTCCGCGCCGAGGTAGAGACCCGATCGCGGGTGAAGGTCAAGATTCAGCGGGGCTGCACCCCGCGTGAGCCGCTCGACGTGCCGCGCCCCTCCCCCGGACGCTCAGAGGCCGCTCAGCAGCCCCGTGCTCTCGAACTCCGCGACGTCGCCGACGAGGTCGGTCAGCGCGATGTCGATGCGCCGGCCGTTCTTGAGGCGCAGCACGGAATCCGGCTCCAGCCAGATCGGGCGCAGTCCGACGGGGCTGCCGACCAGGGTGCCGTGGGCGACGATGCTGCCCTGGCGGCGCTCGATCACCACCCTGTAGCGCACCCGGACGGGTTCGCAGCCCACGGCAGAGACGTGGCCGCGTCCCGTCAGCGTCTGCAGGACTTCGTTCGGTTCGTACATCGGGCCGGGATACGCGGGAGAGGTGCGGGACGTTCCGGCAATCAACTTGCCGATTAATCCCGGCACCGCAACCGGTCACCGGTCCCGGAGGCCCGAATGATCCTCAAGAATGAGCGAGATCATCCCACGTCGCGAACGACCACGCGCCCTCGCTCGATCGAGAGGGCGAGGCGCCCGCTCTTCAGGGCGAGGGCCTTCTCGCCGAACAGCCCGCGGCGCCAGCCGTGCAGGACCGGCACGTCGGCCTCGTCGTCGTCCGCGAGTGCCTCCAAATCGTCGACGGTCGCGATGATCTTCGGGGCCACGCCTTCCGCCTCGCAGACGGCCTTGAGCAGCACCTTGAGCAACTCGACGAGGGCACCATTGCCGCCGCCGCCGCGCCCGCGGCTGCGCTCGGGCATGGCGATCTCGCCGGTGTCGCGGGCGAAACCCCGCTCGACCGCGGCGAGGATCTCGGCGCCCGTGCGCGAGCGTTCGAAGCCGGCGGGGATCGAGCGCAGGCGGCTCAGCGCCTCGACGCTGCGGGGGGCGGACGTGGCGACGTCGATGACCGCCTCGTCCTTGAGGATCCGTCCCCGCGGGACGTTGCGGGTCTGCGCCTCGCGCTCGCGCCAGGCGGCAACCTCCATCAGCACCGCGATCTCGCGGGGCTTGCGCATCCGCCCGGAGAGCCGGCGCCAGGCCTGGGCAGGGTCGGCCCGGTAGGTCTCGGGCGAGGTGAGCACGCCCATCTCCTCGTCGAGCCACGCGCCACGGTCGGTCTCGACGAGCTGCCCCGCCAGCACCTCGTAGATCTTCACGAGATGCGTCACGTCGGACAGGGCGTAGGCGAGCTGAGCGTCCGAGAGCGGCCGCCGGGACCAGTCGGTGAAGCGGGACGACTTATCGATCTTGGCCTTGGCCACGTCGTTGACGAGCTGCTCGTAGGAGACCGAGTCGCCGTAGCCGCAGACCATGGCCGCGACCTGCGTGTCGAAGAACGGGTGCGGCAGGATCTCGCCCAGCATCCAGATGATCTCGAGATCCTGCCGGGCCGAGTGGAACACCTTCACCACGCCCTCGTCGGCCATCAGGTCGACGAAGGGCTTCAGGTCGATCTTGGGCGCCAGCGGGTCGACGAGCACCGCCGTGCCGTCCGGCCCCGCCATCTGGATCAGGCAGAGCTTCGGATAGTACGTGGTCTCGCGCATGAACTCCGTGTCGACGGTCACGAAGGGCTGTGCGGCCAGGCGGGTGCAGGCGTCGGCGAGCGCCGACGTGGTGGCGATCAGGTCCATGGCCCGGCTATATCGAAGGTTTGTCGGGAAAGGGAGGCGCGGCGCGCGCGAAGTCCCCGCAATTTCAAGCGCGTCCGTCAGGCCGCCTGACGCCCCGGGCGGCTCTTCAGGCGTCGCATCGCCGCAGACCGCTCCCGGCGCTGCGCCTCGGCCCGAGCGAGGAGCAGGTCGAGGATGCCGGCCTCGACGCGCTGCCCGGTCGCCCCGTCGGTCAGCCGACGGATCCGGTCGACCCGGAAACCGCGATAGCCGCCGCGCCCGCGGTCGATGCCGCCGATGAGCGTCCGGCCGGGGCCGAGCTTCAGCTCGCGCGCCTCCAGCCGGCGCGCGCTCCAAGCGCCGTTTCCGTCCTCGTAGACGAGCTCGAAGCTTCCTTCGAGCGGCAGGACGCGCCACGCGCCTTCCTGCCGCTCGGCCGGACGAGGCTCGGGCCGCGCCTCCGGAAAGGCCTCGTCGGCCTGCCCGCCCGGGGCAGCCGCGGAGGCGAAAAAAGCGTGCATGTTCATGGGACTTATATGGGATCGCCGGGTGCGAATCGGAAGGGCTGGCCCCTGCGCATGGCGCGGGTCTCCCGGCTTCGCGGAGCCTTCCGCTTGACTTCCCTCCCCCCGCGTGAATGGTGCCGGCCTCCCACCCGAAGAAGTCCGCCATGCACCGTTATCGTACCCATACCTGTGGGCAGCTCCGCCCGTCCGACGTCGGCGGGACCGTCCGCCTGTCCGGCTGGTGCCACCGCATCCGCGACCACGGTGGCGTGCTCTTCATCGATCTGCGCGACCATTACGGCCTGACGCAATGCGTGGTGGATTCCGATTCCAAGGCGTTCAAGGCCGCCGAGAGCGTGCGCTCTGAGTGGGTGATCCGCATCGACGGGCGCGTGCGCACGCGGCCCGCGGGCACCGAGAATGCGGAACTGCCCACCGGCGCGGTCGAGGTCTACATCGACGATCTCGAAGTGCTGGGCGCCGCCGCCGAGCTGCCGCTCCCCGTCTTCGGCGACCAGGAATATCCGGAGGAGACGCGGCTCAAGTACCGCTTCCTCGATCTTCGGCGCGACAAGCTCCACGCCAACATCATGAAGCGCGGCGCGATCGTCGATTCGCTCCGCCGCCGGATGCGCGAGGGCGGGTTCTTCGAGTTCCAGACCCCGATCCTGACGGCCTCGTCGCCGGAAGGGGCCCGCGATTACCTCGTGCCCTCCCGCGTCCACCCGGGCAAGTTCTACGCGCTGCCGCAGGCGCCGCAGCAGTTCAAGCAGCTCACGATGATCGCGGGCTTCGACCGCTATTTCCAGATCGCGCCCTGCTTCCGCGACGAGGATGCGCGCGCCGACCGCAGCCCCGGCGAGTTCTACCAGCTCGACATCGAGATGAGCTTCGTCACGCAGGAGGACGTGTTCCAGGCGGTCGAGCCGGTGCTGCGAGGGGTCTTCGAGGAGTTCGCCGAGGGCAAGCGCGTGACGGCGAAATTCCCGCGCATCACCTACGCCGACGCCATGATGAAGTACGGCGTCGACAAGCCGGATCTGCGCAACCCGCTGATCATCGCCGACGTCACCGACGAGTTCGGCGAGGATTCCGTCGAGTTCAAGGCGTTCAAGGGCGTCATCAAGTCGGGCGGCGTGGTGCGCGCCATCCCCGCGACGGGTGCCGCGGGCCAGCCCCGCTCCTTCTTCGACAAGCTGAACGACTGGGCCCGCTCGGAAGGCGCGCCCGGGCTCGGCTACATCGTGTTCGAGGAGGAGGCCGGCCAGCTCTCCGGCAGGGGCCCGATCGCCAAGTTCATCCCCGCCGAGATCCAGGCGTGCATCGCCGCGAAGGCCGGCGCGAAGGCGGGCGACGCCGTGTTCTTCTCCGCCGGCCCTGAGCCGAAGGCGGCCGCGCTCGCCGGCAAGGCCCGCATCCGCATCGGCGACGAGCTGAACCTCTCGGACAAGGATCAGTACGCCTTCTGCTGGATCACCGATTTCCCGATGTACGAGTGGAACGAGGAGGAGAAGCGCATCGACTTCTCGCACAACCCGTTCTCGATGCCGAACTTCGACCATGACGCCTTCCTGAAGCTCGGGGCGGAGGACGAGGCGACGATCCTCGGCATCAAGGCGTTCCAGTACGACATCGTCTGCAACGGCACCGAGCTGTCCTCGGGCGCGATCCGGAATCACAAGCCCGAGATCATGGAGAAGGCGTTCGGGCTGGCCGGCTACGGGCGCGATGTGCTGGAGGCGAAGTTCGGCGGCATGCTGAACGCGCTGCGCCTCGGCGCCCCGCCCCACGGCGGCATCGCGCCGGGCGTCGACCGTATCGTCATGCTCCTGTGCAACGAGCCCAACATCCGCGAGGTGGTGCTCTTCCCCATGAACCAGCGCGCGGAGGACCTGATGATGGGCGCCCCCTCGGAGGCGACGCCGAAGCAGCTGCGCGAGCTTCACATTCGCCTGAACCTGCCCGAGAAGAAGGGCTGAGCCTCTGTCCGTAGCCGGAACCGCGGATATCTCGGAGGCAGCCGGGTAATCGCGTCCGGTCGCCGGGTCTGCGCGATGCCGCCTCACGTGCCGTCTGCCGGCCCCCTCGCCCTCCTCGCAGCCGCGGCGCTCGTGCTCGCGGCGGCGCCCGCGGGGGCGGCCCAGCCGAAATCCTGTCGCCCGACGCTCGGCGAGTATCGGGCGCTCAAGCCCGGTTTCAGTTACGCCGAGGCCAGCGCGCGGCTCGGCTGCGGCGGGCGGCGGGAGACTGCTCTGAAGGTCGGCACGCTGCGCCGGTCGACCTATAGCTGGATGGGGCGGGGAAGCTACGGCGCCAATCTGAACCTGACCTTCGTCAACGACCGCCTGATCGACACGTCGCAGCTCGGGCTGCGCTAGGGATCGAGGCGGCTGGGGCCGAGCCGGACCGTCCATCCGGGAAGCCTCCGGGAGTGACCGTGCCGAGCCTCGTCGCGATCGTCGTCGCCCACGACAGCGCCCACGCCCTTCCGGACTGCCTCGCCGCGCTCGCCGCCGAGCACGTCCCGGCGATCGTCGTCGACAATGCGAGCCGCGATGACTCGGTGAGGATCGCGGAAGCCGCCGGTGCCCTGGTCATCCGCAACAGGTGCAACGAGGGCTTCGGCCGTGCGAACAACATCGGTGCGCGGGCAGCGGAGCATGCGGCGCGCATCCTCATCCTCAATCCGGATCTCGTCCTTCAGCCCGGCGCGGCCGACGCGTTGCTGCGCGCCGCCGACGCCTATCCGGACGCCGGGCTCCTCGCCCCGCGCCTCGTGGAGCCGGACGGCCGCGTCTTCTTCCAGCCCCGCTCGCTGCTCTCGCCCTACCTGCCGAACCCGAAGGGGCGTCTCGCCCTGCCGGAGGGCAACGTCTGCGCGCCCTTCCTCTCAGGAGCCTGCCTGATGGCGGAGCGCGAATTCTTCCTTGGCCTCGGCGGCTTCGACGAGAACATCTTCCTGTTCTACGAGGATGACGACCTCTGCCGCCGGGTCGCGGATGCGGGCCGCGCGCTCGTGCACGTCGATGCCGCCGTGGCGAGCCACGGACGGGGCCGCTCCTCAGTTCCCGAACCCGGCCGGGTGTTCCGCACCCGATGGCACCAATCCTGGTCGCGAGCCTACGTCAGCCGCAAGTACGGGCTGCCGGACCCGAGCCCTCGCACCGTGGCGGTCAACGGCGCGAAGCTCGCCCTGTCGCGCATCGCGCTTCGCCGCGCATCGTGCGAGCGCTATGCCGGCTCGGCCGCGGGCGCCCTCGCGGCCATGCGCGGCGAGACCGCGCTCGCGAAGGAGGGCTTGGCCGGATGAGCAGGTCTAGGGCCGCGCGGCTGCCGTGACCGCGCTGCCCCCTTCCGCGGCGCGCGACCTCGCCGTGCGCCTCCTGTGCGGGCACGGTTTCGTGATGCGCGCCGGGAACGAGCGTGGCGACACCCTCTATCTCGCCCGCGCGGGAGAGGCGTGGCTGGTGCGGGTATCGAACCACGCCCGCACGGCGCTGCAACGCGCCCGCCGCCGGGATATCCTGACGAGCCTCGTGATCCGCGAGCCGCGGACGCCCGCCCAGGTCGAGACCCTCGTCGCGGCCGCGATGCGGGACTTCGACGCCGAGCGGCGCAGGCGAGCGGATCAGCCCTCGGCCGAGCCGTCGCGGAAATAGGGCTCGACCGCTCCCTTGAGCTTCACGGTCATCGGGTTGCCGGCGCGGTCGAGGGTCTTTCCGGCGCTGAGGCGCACCCACCCCTCGCTGACGCAATATTCCTCGACGTTGGTCTTCTCGACGCCCTTGAAGCGCACCCCGACGCCGCGCTCCAGCGCCTTCTCGTCGTAGAAGGGGCTGTTCGGATTGACCGCGAGGCGGTCCGGAGGCGTGTCGGGCGTGGCGTCGGACATAGGGCTGGTCTCGTCTGCGTCGGATTTCAGCGCCTACGGGATTCAGGGCCGCCCTGCAACGGCGCCGAGAGCCGCGATGAGCGCGTCCGCCCGGGGCGATTGCAGCAGCGGGACGAGGGAGGCGACGTGCTCCGGCGGCAGGTCCCACCACGCGCAGGCGAGCAGGGCCTCGACCGTCTCCGGATCGAAGCGATGGCGCACGATCCGGCTCGGGTTGCCGACGACGATCGCGTAGGGCGGCACGTCGCGGCTGACGACGGCGCGCGCCCCGATCACCGCCCCGTGCCCGATCGTGACCCCGGGCAGGATCAGGCATCCGGAACCCAGCCAGACATCGTGCCCGATCACCACGTCGCCGCGGGAAACTTGGTAGTCCTGGGGCGCCTCGACATCGGGCCAGAGGGCCGTCATCGCCGCGAACGGATAGGTGGAGATCCACTCCGTCCGGTGGCCGCCGCCGAGCAGGATCTCGGCATCATCCGCGATGGAACAATAGCGCCCGATCGTCAGGTGCCGCCCCGACTTCGCGAAGCGCACCCGGGGCCGCCCGTAAGAATAGGCGCCGATGGAGAAACCGTGCTTCCGGGCGAGACGGCGCAGGTGGATGCGGGTCTCGTTGTGCGGGTTGCGCGCATTCCGCAAGCGGTGCAACAGAACTTTCAAGCGGCGCGCCCCGTCCCGGCGCGGGCAGGCACCGTGCCGAGACACGGCGAGCAGGGAGAGAGGGCCATGGCCGACAACATGTCCGAGGATCTCAAATCCGGGGCGCTCGTCTATCACCGTCTGCCCCGTCCCGGGAAGCTCGAGATCCAGGCCACCAAGCCGCTGGGCAACCAGCGCGACCTCGCCCTCGCCTATTCTCCCGGCGTCGCCGCCGCCTGCATGGCGATCCACGACGACCCGCAGGAAGCGGCGACCCTGACCATCCGCCAGAACCTCGTCGCCGTGCTCTCGAACGGCACCGCCGTGCTCGGCCTCGGCGATATCGGACCGCTCGCCTCGAAGCCCGTGATGGAGGGCAAGGCCGTCCTGTTCAAGAAGTTCGCCGGTATCGACGTGTTCGATATCGAGGTCGACGAGCACGACGTCGACAAGCTCGTCGACGTGGTCTGCGCGCTGGAGCCGACCTTCGGCGGAATCAACCTCGAGGACATCAAGGCGCCCGAGTGCTTCGAGGTGGAGGAGCGCTGCCGGGCGCGGATGAACATCCCGGTCTTCCACGACGACCAGCACGGCACCGCGATCATCGTGGCGGCGGCCGTGCTCAACGGGCTCGAACTCGCCGGCAAGCAACTGGCGGACGCCCGCATCGTGACCTCCGGCGCCGGCGCGGCGGCGATCGCCTGCCTCAACCTCCTCGTCTCGCTCGGGGCCAAGCGCGAGAACATCACCGTCACCGACATCAAGGGCGTGGTCTTCAAGGGCCGCACCGAGCTGATGGACCGCTGGAAGGAGGTCTACGCCCAGGAGACCGAGGCGCGCACGCTCGCCGACGTCATCGCGGGAACGGACGTCTTCATCGGCCTCTCGGCGGGCGGCGTCCTCAAGCCCGAATACCTGGAATCGATGGCGGAGAACCCGCTCATCATGGCGCTCGCCAACCCCTACCCCGAGATCATGCCGGACCTCGCGCAGGAGAAGCGCCCCGATGCGATGATCTGCACCGGGCGGTCCGACTTCCCGAACCAAGTCAACAACGTCCTCTGCTTCCCCTACATCTTCCGAGGGGCGCTGGACGTCGGTGCCACCTCGATCAACGAGGAGATGAAGAAGGCTGCCGTGAAGGCGATCGCGGCGCTCGCCCGCGAGACGCCCTCCGACGTCGTGGCCCGCGCCTATGGCGGCGAAGCCCGGCCCTTCGGCCCCCGCTCTCTGATCCCGAGCCCGTTCGACCCGCGCCTGATCCTGCGCATCGCCCCGGCCGTGGCGAAGGCGGCGATGGATTCGGGGGTCGCCGGGCGGCCGGTGGCCAACATCCAGGCCTATGCCGAATCCCTCGACCGGTTCGTGCACCGCTCCGGCTTCATCATGAAGCCGCTCTTCTCGAAGGCGAAGGAGGACCCGAAGCGGGTCATCTACGCCGAGGGCGAGGACGAGCGGGTGCTGCGCGCCGTCCAGGCCATCGTCGAGGATGGGGTCGCCAAGCCGATTCTCGTCGGCCGCCCGCGGGTGATCGAGACCCGCCTCAAGCGCTTCGGATTGTCCCTGCGCCTCGGTGAGGATTTCGAGCTGATCGATCCAGAGGACGATCCGCGCTACCGCAAATACGTGCAGACCTACCTCGACGTGGCCGGCCGCCGCGGCATCACCCCGGACGCCGCGCGCACGGTGGTGCGCACCAACACGACGGTGATCGGCGCGATCGCGGTCCATCGCGGCGAGGCGGACGCGCTGATCTGCGGCCTGGAGGGCCGGTTCGAGACGCGGCTGCGGGCGATCCGCGACATCATCGGGCTCAATCCCGGCGTGACCGAGTGCGCCGCGATGAGCCTGATCGTCACGAAGAAGGGGGCCTACTTCCTCGCCGACACCCATGTCCGGCACGACCCGACCGCGGAGGAGATCTGCGAGGTGGCGATCGCCTGCGCGAACCACGTGACGCGCTTCGGGCTGACGCCGAAGATCGCGCTCCTCAGCCACTCCGATTTCGGCCAGTCGGATTCCGCCTCGGCCCGGAAGATGCGCCATGCCCTCGGGCTGATCGAGAAGCGCGCACCGGACATCCAGGTCGACGGCGAGATGCAGGCCGATTCCGCGATGTCGGAATTGGTGCGCGACCGGGTGCTGCCGGGCTCGCGGCTCAAGGGGGCGGCCAACGTCCTCATCTTCCCGAATCTCGACGCGGCCAACATCGCCTTCCAATTCGCGAAGGTCCTGTCCGACGCGCTGCCGGTGGGTCCGCTCCTGATCGGGCCGTCGAAGCCCGCCCACATCCTCACGCCGTCCGTGACGGCCCGCGGCATCGTCAACATCACCGCCGCGGCGGTGGTCGAGGCCCAGGCCGGCGGCCCCCTCCGGGTCGAGGAGGGCGGCGAGTCCGGCGCCGGGATGATCTCGGAATAGGAAATCACCCTAAAACGGTGGAGCCCCGGGCGTCGGCCCGGGGCTCCGGTCTTTCAGTCGAGCCCTCGCCTCAGAGCCGGTATCCCTCCGGCTTCACGGCACCGAGGCGCCCGCCGAAGAAGGCCGCGAGCGCGCCGAGGACGAGGGCCAGCGCCGCGTAGAGCGCTCCCTGTGCCGCCGCGCTGCGGGTCGCCTCGGCGGCGGCCTGCGCCTTCTGCTTGGCCTCGGTCGCGGCCTGCTCGTACTGCTTCTGGTAGGTCTGGACCTGGGCCCGCGCCTGATCCACCGGGATGTTCTGCGCCTTGGCCAGCGCCTCCGCGGCCCGATCCTCGGCCTTGGCCTTCTCGCCGGCATCACCCGACAGATACGCGCGGATGGCGCCGACGGCCGCGTCGCGGAGCGCCGCCGGGTCCTGCCCGCCGGTGGATTGACGGACCTGCTGCTCGATTCCTTCGAGAGGGTTCGAGATCTTGTTCAGGTTCGGTGCCGCGACCTGGGCCGCCGTCTGCACCGAACTGCCGATCGCCTGACCCGCGCCGCCGATCGCGCTCGACACCGTGCCGAAGGCGCCACCGATCAGGCCGCCGACCGTCGAGGTGAGGAGATAGAGCACGACGAGGGTCGTCACTGCCCAGGAGACGAGGCCGTGATAGGCCGCGGTCGAACCGGACGCGCGCCCCGACAGACGCCCCGCGAGATAGCCGCCGATCAACGAGGCGACGATGCCGGATCCGACCCACCACAGGCCGGCCGTGAGGGAGGCCGTGCCGGCGCTCGGATTGCCCGCACCCGTGGTGCTGAGCGCCGACAGGCCGACCCCGAGGCCGATCATGTTGAGGATGATCTGCGCGACCAGGGCCGCGACGGCGCCGGCGAAAATCGCGCCCCAGGAGACCTGATGCAGCAGGACGGCACGGGCTTCGGCCGGTGCGACGGAGGACGAGAGGGCCAAGATGGAACTCCTTGCTGAAGACGATGGTGTGTGAGGGAATGCGCAGGCGAGATTCAGTCGCTCAGCGGCGGCCGTGCAGGATCAGGCCGAGCCCGTATCCGACGAGCCCGGCAACAAGGAGCGCCGCAACGGGTCGGCCGCCGACCTGCTCCGCGACGGCCTCGCCGCCCCTGCGGAGCGACCGCAAACCCCGATCGTAGACTTCACCCGTATGCTCGGCCGCCTCGTCGGCGGCTTGGCCGATCGCCTCGCGGGCACCCGCGAGCAGCCGCTCGCCGCGTGCCTCGGCGGAGCGCAGGCGGCCGCCGATCCGGGCCCCGCTATCCCCCGTGACATCGCCGAGCGCACTCTCGGCATCGCCGGCGATTTCCTTGGCGGCGGCGCTGATGGAATTCAGGGTCATGTGCTTGTCTCCGGACATGGATCCGCTCTCGCGGGCGGCAGGGCCGACCGCGTCGCGGGATCCCGGTAGGATTGATCTGCTCTCGATCGGGAATGGCGCGGCGGAGGCGCATGGCGCCGCCGGTGAGACCGGGACGCCCTCCTGCCGATGCCGGCCCGAACCTCGACGAACACCCTCATGCCAAGGATCGCGAGGATCGGACCGAGACGACGACAAGCCGAGTGTCCCTGTCACGCTCCCGATCGATGCGCCGCGTCTGGCGCGGCGGGTGAACGCGAGATGGGGCGCTTTCGCACCAGGGCAATGATGCGATTTCACCAATCCAGAGCCGAAGGTACGATCACAAAGTCGTGCTTCTACTTTGAATTGTATTATCTAGGTTGTGAGTTGCGGAGTGCGGTGCGGCCCAGGCTGCGTGGGCGCGGCCGGTCTCAGCCGATCTCGATCCTGCCGTCGAGGCCGAGGATGCGCCCGAGGCCGCGGACGCGGTTGAGCAGCCGGTCGCCGGCGAGAGCCTCCCAGGCCGGAGGCAGGCGCAGCACGACCTTGCCGTCCTCCACCACCAGGGGCATCCGTTCCAGCGTCCCGCCCATCCCGGCCGAGATCGGGAAGGCGACGCGCAGGAGGCCACCGACGAGGCGGGCCCGGTCGAACAGACGAGGGCCGGCGAGGCTGCGCAGCATCGGGCTCGCCTTCTCCGGTGCGACGCCCTCGTGGCGGAAATAGACGGCCAGCGCCAGATAGGCCCGGCCCGGGTGATCGACGCCGACGAAGGCCGCGTTCGTGATGATGTTGATGCTCTGCTCGCCGCGGTAATCGGGGTGGGCCCGCCAGCCGATGTCGGAAAGCAGGCAGGCGGCGTGGCGCAGGCGCCGCTCGTCCGCCGTCTCCGGCCCGTCGAGGGTTTCGACGAACCGGTCGGTCCAGGCGAGGAGTTCTTCCCCGTGCGCGGGCGAACGGGCACGCAGGGCGTTCAATTCGGAGGCCGCGGCGATCAGCGGGTCGATCAGTCGTGTCTCGCGGTCGAGCTGCTCGAAGAGCAGGCCCTCCCGCACGCCGGAGGCCGAGATCGCGACCTCCCTCGGGCGGCCCGCCCGGATGATCTCCTCCAGAACCACGGCACCGTAGGCGAGGAGCGGCCGCCGCGCCTCGGAGATCGACTCGACGTCCTGCAACTGCGCCGCGTCGACCTGCTCGACCATCTCCAGGAAGTTCAACTCGTCCGTCGGCTCCACGCTGTAGCCGTGCATCACGTGGACGGGGTAGCCGCGGGCCGCCTGGTGCAGACGCGCCAGCGCCCGCCACGTGCCGCCGACCGCGTAGAAGCTGCGGCCCTTCAGCGTCTCGAGCTGGGGCGCCGCCTTCTTGAGGTGCTCGCGCACGAGCTTGGCCGCCTTCTTGAGGGAGCCGCCAGAGAGGTCCTGGAGCGCGAGACCGCCGAGCGGCATCGTCACCCCCTGCCCCACGATGAAGCCGCGCACGTCCACGAGTTCGAGGGAGCCGCCGCCGAGATCACCCACCACGCCGTCGGGCGCGTGAAAGCCCGAGATCACGCCGAGAGCCGAGAGTTCCGCCTCGCGCCGGCCGGAGAGCAGCTCGATCTTCTGCCCGCAGGCGGCTTCCGCCGCCGCCAGGAAGGCGGGGCCGTTCTCGGCGTCGCGTGCGGCAGCGGTTGCCAGCACGAACAGACGCGAGACCCGCATCGTCGTGCACAGGACCCGGAAGCGGGCGAGGGCGGAGAGGGCCCGGCGCGTCGCGTCCTCGTTGAGCCGGCCCGTGGTCAGCACATTCCGGCCGAGCCCGCAGAGCACCTTCTCGTTGTAGAGCGGGGTCGGAGCCCGGGTCAGCCCGTCATAGGCGACGAGGCGGACCGAGTTCGATCCGATGTCGATGATGGCGACGGGGGCAAGACGCTCGCCGTCGTCGGAGGGGTCGGATTGCACGAGCGTCAGGTTGGTGCGCTGGAGCCCCAAGGCGCGTATCCCTCGTTTCGGGCCCGCGGGCGGCCGCCGCGGGCTCGGCTTCGCTCAGGCGCCGCGCCGAATCCCATCCCGGGCCCGAGGCCCGGGCTCAGGTCCGCTGCGCTCTACGACTGAGCGCGCGGGGGCTCGATTTCTTCGACGACTTGCCGCGCCCGGACAGGCTCGGATTCGTCATGAAATACTTGTGCGCGTTGAACGGCTCCTCGCCGTCCGCGGGCTTCATGCGCTCGCTCGCCCCGGACGCCAGTACACGCCAGCTCTGCCGGTTGTCGAGGAGGTTCGCCAGCATGATCTGATCGAGCACCTGCTGATGCACAGTCGGATTGAGGATCGGCAGGAGCGATTCCACGCGCCGGTCGAGGTTGCGCTGCATCAGGTCGGCCGAGGAGATGTAGACCGTGGCCTTCGGATGGGGCAGCCCGACGCCGTTGCCGAAGGCGTAGATGCGGCCGTGCTCCAGGAAGCGTCCGACGATCGACTTCACCCGGATCGTCTCGGAGAGCCCGGGGATCCCTGGGCGCAGGCAGCAGATGCCGCGCACGATGCAGTCGATCTGCACGCCGGAGCAGGAGGCGTCGTAGAGCGCGTCGATGATCTGCTGGTCGACGAGCGAGTTGCACTTGATCCAGATCGCGGCGGGCCGGCCCGCCTTGGCGTGCTCCACCTCCGCCTCGATATGCTCCAGGAGCCGCGTCTTGAGGGTCAGTGGGGAGACCGCCATCCGCTCGAGCTCGGCCGGCTCCGCGTATCCGGTGATGAAGTTGAAGAGGCGGGAGACGTCGCGGGCGATGGCGGGATCCGCCGTGAAGAAGGACAGGTCCGTGTAGATGCGGGCCGTGATCGGGTGATAGTTGCCGGTGCCGACATGGCAGTAGGTGACGAGCCGGTCGCCCTCGCGCCGGACCACCATCGAGAGCTTCGCGTGGGTCTTCAGCTCCACGAAGCCGAACACCACCTGCGCACCCGCCTTCTCGAGGTTGCGCGCCCAGCGGATATTGGCTTCCTCGTCGAAGCGGGCCTTCAATTCGACAAGGGCGGTGACCGACTTCCCGGCCTCGGCGGCCTCGGCGAGCGCCGCGACGATCGGCGAATTCGAGGAGGTGCGGTAGAGGGTCTGCTTGATCGCCACCACGTTCGGGTCGCGGGCCGCCTGGAAGAGGAACTGCACCACGGAGTCGAACGACTCGTAGGGGTGGTGGACGATGAAGTCCTTCTGCCGGATCGCCGCGAAGACGTCGCCGCCCGATTCCCGGATGCGCTCGGGGAAGCGCGGGTTGTAGGGCTTGAACTTGAGATCCGGCCGGTCGATCCCGACGATCTGCGACAATTCGTTGAGCGCGAGCATTCCCTCGATCAGGAACACGGCCTCGCTCGCGATCTCCAGCTCGTCCGCCACGAAGGCGCGGAGATCCTCCGGCATCCCGGCCTCGACCTCGAGGCGGATCACCACCCCGCGGCGGCGCTGCTTCAGCGCGGTCTCGAAGTGGAGGACGAGATCTTCCGCCTCCTCCTCGATCTCGAGATCGGAGTCGCGCACCACCCGGAAGGCGCCCTGGCCGCGGACGAGATAGCCCGGGAAGAGCCGGCCGGTGAACATCACGATCACCTGCTCGATCGCGATGAAGCGGGCGACCGGATCTCCGGCGAGGTCCGGCAGGCGCACGAAGCGGTCGAGCACGGCCGGCAGGCGGATCAGGGCGCGCAACACCCGTCCGTCGCGCGGGCGCACCAGCATCAGGGCGATGGTGGAGCCGAGATTCGGGATGAAGGGGAAGGGGTGGGCCGGGTCGATCGCGAGGGGAGTCAGGACGGGGAAGACGTGGTTGAGGAAGTAATCCTCCAGCCAGCGCCCGTGCTCGGCCGCGAGCTCACCCGGATCGACGAGGTCGATGTCGACGCCGTGCAGCTCGGCCTTCAATTCGCGCCAGCGCGCCTGCTGGTCCTCGGCGAGGCGCGAGACCTCGTGGCCGATCCGCAGGAGCTGCTCGGAGGGCGTCAGGCCGTCCTGCGAGGGCACGACGAGGCCCGCGCGGACCTGATCGTGCAGGCCGGCCACGCGCACCATGAAGAACTCGTCGAGGTTGTTGGCCGAGATGGAGAGGAAGCGCAGCTGCTCCAGCAACGGGTGATTGGTGTTCGAGGCCTCTTCCAGCACGCGCCGGTTGAACTGCAGCCAGGACAATTCGCGGTTGACGAAGCGCTCGGGCGAGTGCCGCAGATGACGCCCCGCCTCCAGCACCGGCTCGCGGGCCGTGCTGCCGGCGAGGTCGGCGGCCGGCTCGGTCCGCGTCTCGGCGGATTCCGCCGTCGCTGGCCAATCATCGGCGGCCTCGGCCGGTGCCTTGGACGCGCCGCCGCGGGTCGCGGGCATGCGGCGCACGGCCGCCGTGCGCGCCGCGGCAGCCTGCGCCGGGGCGCGCCGGCGGGACGGCGCGGCGGGATCGCGGTTCTCGACGGCCTCCGGAGCCTCGTTCTCCCGTGCGTCCGTGCTCGGCTCCATCTCCGACACCCTTCATCCTCCGCTTGCCGTCTTCCGGGCGGGCTCACTAGCACGCGCGCCCGGCATTGATTTGACAGTTCCGTGACGCCGGCCGCCGAATTCGCCGTCGGCCGGCTCAGTCGCCCTCCTCCTGCATCCCGAGGCGCTCCAGCACCGCGAGCGCGAGCGGCCGGGTGATCCGGCGCCCTCGGCCGAGGGCGTCGCGGTCGAGCTCGCTCACGACCTCGCGGGCGCCGGCGAGCGACCGGTCGATGCGGAGCGCCAGAGCATCGACGACGCTCAGATCGACCACGAGTTGCCGGTCGACGAACAGCTTCACGATCACCGCCCTGAGCAGGGCGTCGTCCGGGGGCAGGATGCTCGCGCCCGGGGCGAGCCGCAGGCGCGAGCGCAGGTCCGGCGTCCGGATCCCGAGCCCGTCGACAGGCTCCGCGCTGGTGACCAGCACCGGGCAGCGCCGCTCGCGGGCGAGGTTGAGAAGGTGGAACAGGGCGGCCTCGTCGAGGCTCCCGGCCCTGTCGACATCCTCGACGACGAGGGCGCCGTTCGAGACGAGGTGCGTGACGCTGGCGGCGCCGACCTCGGCGGCGGTCACGGTCCAGGCATGGGCCCGCGTCGCCCAGATCGAGGCGAGATGGCTCTTGCCGCTGCCCGACGGGCCGGTGAGGACGAGCACCGTATCCGGCCAGTCAGGCCACGCCTCGATCAGGGCGTAGGCCGCCTCGTTGGCGGGGCTCACGAGGAAGTCCTCGCGGCCGTAGCGCGGGTCCAGGGGCAGATCGAACGTGAGTTGTCGGGGCGGTGCGTTCTCGCGCATGCGGGCTCTAGTCTCGCCGGGGCGGCTGCCCCGTCAAGGGCTGCATGCCGTCCCGATGCGGCAGGAGGGGCGGCTCGTCGGCGTGGTAGAGCCGGCTCTGCAGATAACGCTCGATGGCGAAGCGCACGACCACGCCGATCGAGGCCGCGATCGGCACCGCCAGGAGCAGGCCGACGAAGCCGAACAGGGAGCCGAAGGCGAGGAGCGCGAACATCAGCCAGACCGGATGCAGGCCGACCGACTCGCCGACGAGCTTCGGCGAGATGATGTTGCCCTCCAGGAACTGCCCGACCAGGAAGACTCCGACGGTGAGGCCGATATGCAGCCAGTCGGAGCCCGGCCAGAACTGCACCAGGGCGACGCCGACCGAGAGCAGGAATCCGGTGAGAGTGCCGACATAGGGGATAAACGTGAGGAAGCCCGCGATCAGCCCGATCAGGACGCCGAAATTCAGCCCGACGAGCCAGAGGCCCACCGCGTAGAAGGTGCCGAGGATCAGGCATACGAGGGTCTGCCCGCGCACGAAACCGGTGATCGCGCCGTCGATCTCACGGCCGAGACGGCGCACCACCGGACGGTGGCGGGGCGGAACCCAGGAATCGAGCTTGGCGATCATCCGGTCCCAATCGACGAGAATGTAGAAGGCGACGACCGGCGTCACGACAAGGAGCGAGGCGATCGAGATCAGCGCCTGGCTCCCGGACCAGAGCGACTTCAGGAAGGTGAGGAGCCACGCGCCGCCCTGGCTCGCCAGCGTGCCGACCGACGATTGCAGCTCGGTGAGCACATCCGTGCCGCCGATCCGTTGGAGCAGCGGCCCGACCCGCTCGGCCAGGATCCCCTGCAGGCGTGAGATCGTGCCGGGCAGCGTGGTGATCAGCGCGGCGATCTGGCTCGCGGCGAGCGGGATCACGATCAGCAGCGTGATGACGAGGACGACGACGAAGAGCGCGAGGATCAGCAGGCTCGCCGCGAGGCGCCCGAGGCCGAGCCGCTCCAGCCGGTCCGCCAGCGGGTCGAGCAGGTAGGCGAGCGCGATGCCGGCCACGAAGGGCAGAAGCACGTCGCGCAGCAGGTAGAGGAGGATCAGCAGGACGAGCGCCGCGCTGAACCCGATCAACGTCCTGCCGCGCATCTGTGCCGTTCCTACACCGTTCGACCGGCGCCGAGAGTGGGAACGAAGCTGCGCCCGATCAAGGGCGCGCCCCCGGGGATCCGGTGCCGTCCCGCAGGACGCGGCCGTAGGCCGCGAGCGACAGGAGGCTCGTTCCCGCCACGATCCAGCAGCCGACCAGAACGGATCCGCCGATGGGAAAGTCACCAGCGCGCGCCACGAGGACGAGGGTCGCGAGGCCGATCTGCGCCGCCGTATTGAGCTTGCCGATGAGCAGAGGCCGGATCGCGAGGCGGCGGCCGTTGAGCCGGGCGAGGAGGATCGCCCCGATCACGATGAGGTCGCGGGCGATCACGACCGCGAGAAGCCAGACCGGCAGCGCGCCGACGGTCGCAAGCGCCACGAAGACGGAGACGAGAAGCGCCTTGTCGGCGAGGGGGTCGAGAAGGGCGCCGAGGGGGCTTTCCATTCCGAACCGCTTGGCGAGGAAGCCGTCCAGCGCGTCCGAGGCCCCGGCGACGACGAAGACGGCGAGCGCCGCGCCCCAGGCGCCCTCCCCGATCAGGACGAGGATGACGGGCACGAGGCCGAGGCGGCCGAGGGTGATGAGGTTCGGAAGGGTCATGCGGTGACTGGCAAGGCGCACGGCTCGCCTCTGCGACCGACGCCACTGCCGTGCTAGCATCCGCGAGCGGATATGCAGAAGCCTGATCGACCGGCGCGGCCGCGACGCCCGGCTCTCCTTCGGGGTGGTGACGCACGGTGCGGGCGGAGCCGACTCGCCCTTCCCGCCGCAACCCGATAGAGGAACCGCGGGATCGCGGCTGGGACGAGCGAGCATGACGGACAAGGGGCTGACCTACGCGCAGGCGGGCGTCGACATCGATGCCGGCAACGCCATGGTCGAGACGATCAAGCCGCTGGTGCGCGCGACGCGCCGCCCCGGGGCGGATGCCGAGATCGGCGGATTCGGCGGCCTGTTCGACCTCAAGGCCGCGGGCTTCAAGGACGCGATCCTCGTAGCGGCGAATGACGGCGTCGGCACCAAGGTGAAGATCGCGATCGAGACGGGGCGCCACGCGACGATCGGCATCGACCTCGTGGCGATGTGCGTCAACGACATCATCGTCCAGGGCGCCGAGCCGCTCTTCTTCCTGGATTACTACGCCACCGGGAAGCTCGTGCCCGGCGTCGGCGCCGACATCGTGCGGGGCATCGCCGAAGGGTGCCGGCAGGCCGGCTGCGCGCTGATCGGCGGCGAGACCGCCGAGATGCCGGGCCTGTACGAAGGCCAGGATTACGACCTCGCGGGCTTCGCCGTGGGTGCGGCCGAGCGCGGCACGCTACTGCCGCGCGACGGGATCGCCCCGGGCGATGGGGTGCTCGGCCTGCCCTCATCCGGCGTGCACTCGAACGGCTTCTCGCTGGTGCGCCGGATCGTGGCGAAGACCGGCTTGGCCTGGGACGCACCCGCTCCGTTCGCGCAAGGGGTGAGCCTCGGCGAGGCGCTTCTGGAGCCGACCCGAATCTACGTGAAGCCGCTGCTCGCCGCGCTCGGCGCGAACGACGGCATCAAGGCTCTCGCGCACATCACGGGCGGAGGGTTTCCCGACAACCTGCCCCGCGTGCTGCCGGACGGCGTCGGCATCGAGATCGACCTTTCGGCCGTCGCGCCGCCTCCCGTCTTCGGCTGGCTCGCCCGCGAGGGCGGCGTGGCCGAGCCCGAGATGCTGCGCACGTTCAATTGCGGCATCGGCATGGTGATCGTGGCCGCGGCGGCTGAGGTCGAGGCGGTGGCCGAGGCCCTGAGAGCGGCCGGCGAGGCGCCGGTGCGGCTCGGGCGGATCACCGAGCGAGGGGCGGAGCCCGTCACCTTCACGGGCGCCCTCGCGCTGTGACGGGCGCCATGCGCAAGCCCCGCGTCGCAATCCTGATCTCGGGACGCGGCTCGAACATGGTCTCGCTGATCGAGGCGGCGCAGGCGCCCGATTTCCCGGCCGAGATCGTGCTCGTTCTGTCGAACCGGCCCGAGGCGGCGGGACTCGCGCGCGCCTCGGAGGCGGGAATCCCGGCCCGCGCGATCGACCACCGGGCCTATCCCGACCGGGCGAGCTTCGACGCGGCGCTCCAGGCGGCGCTCGAAGCCGAGAGGATCGACCTCGTCTGCCTCGCCGGCTTCATGCGGATCTTCACGCCGGGTTTCGTCGAGGCGTGGTCGGGCCGGATGCTCAACATCCACCCCTCGCTGCTGCCCCTGTTCCGGGGCACCCACACGCACGAGCAGGCGCTCGCGGCGGGCGTGCGCCTGCATGGCTGCACGGTGCATTTCGTGGTGCCGGAACTCGACGCCGGGCCGATCGTGGCGCAGGCGGCCGTGCCGGTCCGTCCGGGCGACGATGCCGACAGCCTCGCGGCGCGCGTAATCGTCGAGGAGCACCGCCTCTACCCTGCCGCGCTCGCCCTGGTGGCAGGAGGGAGGGCGCGGCTCGCAGAGGATCGGGTCGTGTTCGACGAGGCTCTGCCGCGGGCGCAGGGCGCCCTCCTGAGCCTCGTCGCGTAGCGGGAATGCTCCCGCGTCAGGGACGAGCGCCGCGGCTCAGACCGGGCGCTGCAGCTTGCAGGAATCGAGAGCCGACAGCGCCTTCGCGCGGGCCGAATCGTTGAAGTAGCCGGTCGTGCGGTAGGCCTCGATCTCGGACTCGTCGAGGGTGCGTAGCGTCTGCTTGGCGTAGCAGCCGCAGGGGCGCTCCAGCGAGGCTTCCGACGCGCTGGTCAGGCGGGCCTGGATCACCGCGCAGGCGTGGCGCACGCGGCTCTCGAGGTTGGCCTTCGGTGCCGTGCGGAGCGCCGGGTCGGGCTGGTACTGCTCGAAGGGAGCCGAGGAGCCACCGGCGAGGGCGGCGGTCGCGCCGAGCGCGAGCAGGCCGGCGGCGATCAGCGTGGGGAAGCGGCGGGTCATGGTGGGATGAGTCCGTTGGCAGGCACGTGGAACCTTCGCCGTTGGACTCCTCGCTACCCCGCCCCGTCAAGGGCGCCCCGGCCACACCGCATCCCGATCGTGAGATCCGGCAAAACGGCGTCGCCGAAGGCGCATCGGTGTGGCGCGGCGGTCACCGCGGACCGCCGGCGCCGGGTCCGCACTCAGCCGGCGATGTCGCTGTCCTGGAAGAACTGAGCGATCTCGATCCGGGCGTTCTCGGCACTGTCCGAACCGTGCACGGTGTTCTCGCCGACCGACTCGGCGAACTTCTTGCGGATCGTGCCCTCGGCGGCCTGGGCCGGGTTCGTCGCGCCCATCACCTCGCGGTACTTCGCAACCGCGTTCTCTCCCTCGAGAACCTGCACCACGACCGGGCCCGAGGTCATGAACTCGACGAGCTCGCCGAAGAACGGGCGCTCCTTGTGCACCTCGTAGAACTTTTCCGCCTGCGCGCGGCTCATCTGAATGCGGCGCTGGCCGACGATGCGCAGGCCCGCCTCCTCGATCACGGCATTGACCGCGCCGGTGAGGTTCCGCCGGGTGGCGTCGGGCTTGAGGATGGAGAAGGTGCGCTCGGTGGCCATGATCCGTCCGGGTTTCTCGTGTCGGGAAAGCGTGGGCGAGCGGAAAACCGCTTCGGCGCCGGGCTTATAGCGGGGGCGATGCCCGCCCTCAACCCGAGCACGGGCCGGGGCGGAGCATGTTCGGCGGGGCCCGAATATGGCGTTGCCGCAACACTGCCGAAAAATCGCCAGAAAGCCACCGTTGATTGCACCTCCGACTCCCCCCTCCCGCCGAGCCTGCGCGCAGGCCCCAGCCCAGGAGACCAGGACATGCGTATCGCCCTCTCGTCCGCCCTCATTCTCGCCGGTATCGCGGGGGCCCATGCCGACACGGCCAAGGACCCCTCGGGGACGTGGCTGACGGAGGATGGCCGGGCGAAGATCCGCCTCGATCGCTGCGGCCCCGCCCAGGCGAATGTCTGCGGCAAGGTGGTCTGGCTCAAGGTGCCGAACACGGATGCGGGCACGCCGCGCACGGACCTGAAGAACCCGGACCCGAAGAAGCGCACCCGCCCGATCATCGGCCTACCGCTCATCGATGGGCTGAAGCCGGACGAGGCCAAGTTCTCGGGTGAGATCTACAACGCGGACGAGGGCAAGACCTATCAGGTCAGTCTGGAGCGCGAGAGCGGCAGCGAGCTCAGCGTGACCGGCTGCCTGCTCAAGGTTCTCTGCGGCTCGCAGACCTGGACCAAGGTGCCGGACGTGAACCAGCAGGCCGCCGTGGTGACACCGGAGCCCGGCGCCAAGCCGGCGCCGAAAGCCGCCGCGAAGCCGGCCGCACCCGCCGCCAAGGCCGACAAGCCTGCCGAGTGAGGCCCTCGCCCCTCCCCTGTTCGGGGAGGGGCGACCTCTCAGATCGCGGCGAGCCCCCGCTGCACGGCCGGGCGCGCCAGGACCCGGTCGAGCCAAGCCTTCACGTTCGGCAACGGACCGACGTCGATGCCCTGCTTCTCGTGGAACTTGGCCCAGGTGAGCGTGGCCATGTCGGCGACGGAGTAATCGCCCGCGAGGTAGTCCCGCCCGGCCAAGCGGTGATCGAGCACGCCGTAGAGGCGGTTTGCCTCCGCCGTGAAGCGGTCGATCGCGTAGGGGATCTTCTCCTGCGCGTAAATGCGGAAATGGTGCGCTTGGCCGAGCATCGGCCCGAAGCCCCCCACCTGCCAGAACAGCCACTCGTCGACCGCCACCCGCGCCCGCTCGTCGGCCGGGTAGAACTGGCCGGTCTTGCGGCCGAGATATTGCAGGATCGCGCCCGATTCGAAGATCGTGATCGGCTGCCCTCCCGGGCCGTCCGGATCGACGATCGCGGGAATCTTGTTGTTCGGCGAGATCCGCAGGAAATCGGGCGCCATCTGCTCGCCCTTGCCGATGTTCACGGGCACCACCCGGTAGGGCAGCCCGCATTCCTCGAGCATGATCGGGATCTTCCAGCCGTTCGGCGTGCTCCAGGTGTGCACGTCGATGGGTGTGCCCGTGACGGCGGCCATGGTGCCTGCTCCTGAAGGATGTCCACGGTCCGCCCGGCTCAGCGCCTGGCCCGTGCAGCCCCTCGCGCAGCTAGCCCAGATTCCGGGATGGCCTCAAGGGTTCCGCGCGGATCCGTCACGATCGCGAGATCGCGCCCGGCTTGGCGGGGACGGCGGGTTCGCGCCTCGGCACGCCCTCTTGCCGTTCGGGCCTATCGGCGCTGTGATGGTCGCCGCGCACGGCCGCGCCCGAGGCCTGCGGCAGGTCGGGGATCCATCACGATGCTCTCACGTCTCATCGTCGCGGCGCTCGCCGCGCCGCTCTTCCTCGTGCAGCCCGCGCTCGCCAAGGATCCGCCGGCGGCCAAGCCTGCCGCTGCGGAGCCCGCGGCCAAGGAACTCACGCCCGGCCAGAGTGCGGCCCGCGAGCGCCAGAAGAAGTGCGGCGCCGAGTGGCGCGGCCTCTCCGCGACCGAGAAGACCGCCCAGGGGCCGAAATGGCCGCAATATTTCAGCAAGTGCGTCAAGCGCCTGAAGCCGCAGAAGGCGTGAGAGCGAACCTCCCGGGCGTCCCGCGGGTTCTTCGCCGGCGGAGGAGGCGAGGAGGCTGCGAGGGATGATGGGTGAGCGGCGCGCCCTGCAACGCGTGGTGGCCCTGGCCGCCGTGATCCCGATCTCGGCCGGGCTCTACGGAGTGTTGTTCGGGATCAACGGACTCGCGGGCGGCGTCGAGAACGTCTCGGCCGACAGTCATTTCCGCTACCTGTCGGGCCTCCTGACCGGCATCGGCCTGCTGTTCTGGTCTTGCGTGCCCGGCATCGAGGGAAAGACGCGTCTGTTCCGCTTCCTCACCCTCGTCGTGGTGCTCGGTGGTCTCGCCCGGCTGCTCGGGCTCTACCTCACCGGGCTGCCCTCGCTCACGATGCTCGCGGCCCTCGGAGTGGAACTCGTGCTGACCCCCCTCCTCTGTCTCTGGCAGGCGCGGGTCGCGGTGCGCGCCGGTGAGGCCGCGCCCCTGCCGAGGGACGTGTGACGATGCCGCGCGCGATTGGCCCCCGCCGTCACGCGCAGCCGCCCGGGCGGGACGCCTCGGGGTTCGCCGGATGAGCGGGGCCGTCGCCCCCGCATCGTCGCGGATCGATCGCTGGCTCGACCGGATCGAGGCCGTCGTGCCTCGCCCCTCCGCCTGGGCCTTCGCCCTGCGGATCTGGCTCGCGATGATGCTCGCGCTCTACGCGGCCTTCTGGCTTCAGCTCGAGAGCGCCTCGTCGGCGGCCGTCTGCGTGGCAATCCTCGCCCAGCCCAAGCGCGGGCAGGCCCTGTCGAAGGCGTTCTACCGCTTCTTCGGCACGCTCGTCGGGGCCGCCGTCGCACTCCTTCTCGTGGCCGCTTTCGGGCAGGACCGCGTGCTGCTCCTCGTGAGCTTCACGGTGTGGCTGTCGCTGTGCGTGTTCGTCGCCAACTTCCTGCAGGACACCCGCGCCTACGGCGCGATGCTATCCGGCTACACGGTGGCGATCATCGCGATCGCCAACATCGACACGCCTGAGGCCGCGTTCGACTCGGCCGTATCCCGGGTGGCCGCGATCGCGGTCGGGATCGTCTCCATCACGTTCATCAACGACGCGCTCGCCTCGCCCACGACCTGGCAATCCCTGCGCACGAGCCTGTCGGACGTCCTCGACCGGGTGACGGCCTTCGCCCATGTCTGCCTGACGCGGGGCGATCCGGGACCGGAGGCGGCGCTCGGCCAGATCAGGGCCATCGCCCCCCTGCGGGCCGATGCCGGCGCCGTCGCGGGCGAGCTCGACGATGGCCCGCAGCGCGATCGCGGCGCTCTACGCCGTCTCAGCCTGCGCCCGCACCTTCGCCATCGCGGCCGGGTGGATGAGGGCCCCGACGCCGGCGGTCGAGGAGGCCCGCGGGATTTGCGCGCGCCTGACCGGAGAGGAGCGCCCGAGCGCGCAGAGCCTCGCGGAGGCGCGGGCCCGCCTCTGCGAGCTCCTGCGGACAGCGGCGATGCGGGACGAGCCCGACGTCGACGAGGTGCTCGCCCTTCAGCGCGCCCTCGACCTTGCCCGCGCCCTCGACTTCGCCCGCGATGGGCTCGGCTCGCTCAGCGAGGGCAACCGGCCACTGCGCGACGTGAGGCTGCCGACGCACCGCGACTTCGCGGTGGCTCTGCGCGCTGCCGCGCGGATCGCCCTCGCCTTCGGCCTCACCTGCCTCCTCTTCGTCTTCGCCGGCTGGCCCGCCACCTCCTTCGCCCTGGTACAGGTCGCGGCGACGGGCGCCCTGTCCTCCCTCAACCCGGATCCGAAGAAGTTCGCCAACGGCGTGCTCATCGGGATGAGCCTCGCCTCGGCCGCGGCGGGTATCGTGCTCTTCGTGGTGCTGGCCGGGGGGCAGGGCTTCCCGCTCCTCGCCATCGCGATGGCGCCGGTGATCATGCTCGCCTGCTTCCTCAGCCTGCGGCCGGCCACCTTCGGGATCGGCTTCATCCTGCTCGTGTTCTTTCCCGTCCTCGTGTCGCCCGCCAATCCTCAGGTCTACGATCTGCAGGTGTTCTTGCAGAACGCCCTGCTCGTGCTCGTCGCCGCCGGGATCCTCTGGTTGACCGTCCGCCTCGTGCTGCCGGTCTCGCCGGAACAGGCGCGCCGCTACGCCTTCGAATCGGCGCGACGGGATCTGCGCGACGCGCTCGTCGGCGAGGGCGGCGACGCCACGACCCGCACGAGCCTCAACAGCGACAGGCTGTTCCAGTACGCGCAGGTGAATACGGGGTCCGAGCCCGTGCGCAGGCGCCGCCTGGAACTCGCCTTCGCCATCGCGCAACTCGAGGCCTCCGCGGCGCGCGCGCACGCGCAACTGCGCGCGCTCTGGCCCGATCCGGGGCTGAGGCAGGTCTCCGTCCGGGGGCGCCTGCTCCTCGACGAGGAGCGGTTCGGCGAGATCCCGGAGGCGGCCGCCGATCTCCTGCGGGCGGCGCGTCACCGTGGGCGGGAGATCGAGCTCGGCGCCGCCCGCGCGGCGAGCGACCTCGTCGCGTCCGCGCACGTCATCGGGCATCACCGGCGGTTCCTGCACCGCCTCGGCCTGCCGGGATCGTGACCGTCATGCACCGCGACCTCGACCTCGGCGGCATCCTGATCTCACCCTTCGTGGCCTATGCCGCCGCTTCCCTCGTCATCCTGGTGCTGATGCGCGCCCTCTTCGCGCGGATCCGCCTCGCCCGGTACGTCGCCAACCCGCCCCTCGTCGAGGCCGGGCTCTACATCTGCATCGTCGCCCTGATGGTCGCCCTGTTCTGATGACCGATCCCGATCCGAGATCCCGCCCAGACGCCGACCCGCTCCACGCCGCGGAGCCGGCCGCCAGCGACGCGCCGATTCTGCCGGCCCGCCGCCGGGTCCGGCTCGGCCGCATCCTCCGGCTCGTCGCCACCGCGCTCGTCCTCGTCCTCGCGGCGGCGGCGGCTGCCTTCGTCTGGTCCTACTACGTGACCGCGCCCTGGACCCGCGACGGGCAGGTGCGCGTGCAGGTTGCGAGTGTCGCGCCGCAGGTCTCGGGCCAGATCGTGGAACTGCGCGTCACGGACAACCAAACCGTGCGCCAGGGCGACATTCTCTATCGGATCGACCCGTTCGACTACGAGGTCGCGATCGCGTCGGCCGAGGCGGAGTTGAAGAACCGGGAGGCCGACCTCCAGGTCAAGCGCACCCAGGCCCAGCGGCGCGAGCAACTGACCACCCTCTCGACCTCCGTCGAGGAGAAGCAGCAATACGAGGGCACCGCCAAGATCGCGGAGGCGGCCCTCGACAGCGCGAAGGCCCAGCTCTCGCAGGCGAAGATCAACCTCGCGCGCACGGAGGTCCGCTCGCCGGTGAACGGGCGGGTGACCAACCTGCTCCTGCGCAACGGCGACTACGCGACCAAGGGCACCGTCAACGTCGCGGTGATCGACACGGACTCGTTCTGGATCGACGGCTACTTCGAGGAGACGAAGATGCCTCATATCCGCGTCGGCGATCGGGCGGAGGCCGTCCTGATGGGGTTCGGCGAGAGCCTGCGCGGGACCGTCGAGAGCGTGACGCTCGGCATCAGCACCGCGAATGCCGCGCCGAGCACGCAGGGCCTGCCCTCTGTGAACCCCGTCTATACCTGGGTGCGCCTCGCCCAGCGGGTGCCGGTGCGCATCCGCATCGACCACGTCCCCGACGGCATCACCCTCGTCGCCGGCATGACCTGCACCGTCTCCCTCGGCGAGGCCGGCCTGCGCGGGCGCGACTGGTTGCTGACGGCCTGGGCCCGCCTGCGCGATCAGGGGCGGCGCCCGCCGCGCGAAAACTGATCCGGCCCAGCGTCCGCTTCGCAGTGCAGCAAAACATTGGCGTAAGTTCTTGCAAGCTGGAGGTGCAATGCGAAGAGCAGAGCGACGATGAGAAACGTCAAGCGTCGCCGCATTTTCCGACTTGACTGAGTGCGAATACGCTCGCAGGCTACGCGTGTGCTTCGGAAAAGGAAGCACAGGCCGCACCGGAAGTGGTTCCCTGCCACGCGGGCGAGCCCGGATGCGACGGAGCCGGTGCGAGCCGGGAGATCGGGCTGAAGGAGACGGGCATGACGCCACCTCAGCAGAGTGCCGCGACGATGACCCCGGGACCGGTTCGGCCCGAGGCCTAGTGGCGACCACACGGACAACCGGACGGAGACGGCTCTAGGGGCGCAGAAGCGGCCGCAACGGCGCGACTTCGAACACGCACCAGCCCCACCTGAAGCCGTTTCCGCCGCGGTTCCTCCCGGCTAAGCCGGACCATGTCGGCGGAAGCGCGGCCCGCGCCGAGAGGCGGACGGGCCTTCTCGCGCGACTTACTCGATCCCGAGCTTGGACTTGAGCAGCGCGTTCACCGCGGCCGGGTTCGCCTTGCCGCCGGTGGCCTTCATGGTCTGCCCGACGAACCAGCCGAGCAGGGTCGGCTTCTCCTTCGCCTGGGTCACCTTGTCCGGGTTCTGCGCGATGATCGCGTCGATCGCCGCCTCGATGGCGCCGGTGTCGGTCACCTGCTTCAGGCCGCGCGCCTCGACGATCTGGCGCGGGTCGCCGCCTTCCGTCCAGACGATCTCGAACAGATCCTTGGCGATCTTGCCGGAGATCACGCCCTCGCCGATCAGGTCGATGATCGCGCCGAGCTGGGCGGCCGAGACCGGTGTCTCCTCGATCCCCCTGCCTTCCTTGTTGAGCCGGCCGAACAGCTCGTTGATCACCCAATTCGCCGCGGCCTTGCCGTCCCGGCCCTTGGCGACGGCCTCGTAGTAATCGGCAGAGGCGCGCTCGGCGACGAGCACGCCCGCGTCGTAGGCCGAGAGGCCGAATTCCGAGACGAAGCGCGCCTTCTTCGCGTCGGGCAGCTCCGGCAGCCCCCCGGCCAGACCGTCGACATAGGCCTGCTCGAATTCGAGCGGCAGCAGGTCAGGATCGGGGAAATAGCGATAATCGTGCGCCTCTTCCTTCGAGCGCATCGAGCGGGTCTCGCCCTTGCCGGGATCGAAGAGGCGGGTCTCCTGGTCGATCTTCCCGCCATCCTCGAGAATCGCGATCTGGCGGCGGGCCTCGGTCTCGATGGCCTGCCCGATGAAGCGGATCGAATTGACGTTCTTGATCTCGCAGCGGGTGCCGAGCGGCTCGCCGGGGCGGCGCACCGAGACGTTCACGTCGGCACGGAGATTCCCCTTCTCCATGTCGCCGTCGCAGGTGCCGAGATAGCGCAGGATGGTACGCAGCTTCGTCACGTAGGCGCGCGCCTCCTCGGAGGAGCGAAGATCCGGCCGCGAGACGATCTCCATCAGCGCCACGCCCGAGCGGTTCAGGTCGACGAAGCTCTGATTCGGGCTCTGGTCGTGCAGGGACTTGCCGGCATCCTGCTCGAGATGCAGGCGCTCGATGCCCACCGTGATCGACTCGCCGTCCGCGAGATCGACCAAGACCTCGCCCTCGCCCACGATCGGGTCCTTGTACTGCGAGATCTGATAGCCCTGCGGCAGATCGGGGTAGAAATAGTTCTTCCGGTCGAACACCGAGCGCAGGTTGATCTTCGCCTTGAGGCCGAGGCCGGTGCGGATCGCCTGCGCCACGCATTCCTCGTTGATCACGGGGAGCATGCCGGGCATCGCCGCGTCGACGAGGGAGACATGCGCGTTCGGTTCCGCCCCGAAGGCGGTGGGCGCGCCCGAGAACAGCTTCGAGCGGCTCGTGACCTGGGCGTGGATCTCCATGCCGATCACGACCTCCCAGTCGTGCAGGCCGCCCTTGATCAGCTTCTTCGGGTTCACGGGTGCGTTCATGGTCGTCCGGGCCGGATGGATGGGGTCGGGTCCGCTCGTTCGGTCAGTTACGGGCCGCCGACGCGGAGGGTCAAGCGCGCGGCCGGATCGCCCGGCGGGCGAGGAAGCCGACCATCGCCCAGACGAGGGCGCCGATCGTGCGCACGGGGAAGAAGGTCGGCCCGTCATGGCTCACCGGCGCGGGCCAGGGGATCCCGATCGCGGAGATCGCCCAGGAGGCCAGCACCGAGACCGCGAGAGCGATGATCGCCGCGATGAAGACCTTGCCGAACTGGCTGGCCGTCCATCCGAGATAGAGGGCGAGGCCGACGAGGATGGGATCGAAGGCGGCCCAGATCCAGACGGTCCAGGGATAGTAGGGGACGCTCACGCCCACCACGCCCTGGGCAGGCTCATGCGGCCGGCCGCATCCTCGATCGCCTGCGCGGTCGCGAACAGGGTTTCCTCGTCGAAGGGGCGGCCGATGAGCTGCAGCCCGAGCGGCAGGCCCTGCGCATCGAGCCCCGCCGGGACCGCGATGCCGGGAAGCCCCGCCATGTTCACGGTCACCGTGAAGACGTCGTTGAGGTACATCTCGACCGGGTCGGCCGAGGCCTTCTCGCCGATGGCGAAGGCGGAGGACGGGGTCGCCGGGGTCAGGATCGCGTCGACGCCGGCCGCGTAGACCGCCTCGAAATCGCGCTTGATCAGGGTGCGGATCTTCTGGGCGCGCACGTAATAGGCGTCGTAGTAGCCCGCCGAGAGCACGTAGGTGCCGATCATGATGCGCCGCTTGACCTCGCGGCCGAAGCCGGCGGCGCGGGTGTTCTCGTACATCCCGACGATGTCCTTGCCCGGCACGCGCAGGCCGTAGCGGACGCCGTCGTAGCGGGCGAGGTTCGAGGAGGCCTCGGCCGGGGCCACGATGTAATAGGCCGGCAGCGCGTACCGGGTATTCGGCAGCGAGATCTCCCGGATTTCGGCGCCTGCCGCGCGCAGCCACTCGGCGCCCTGGTCCCAGAGGCGCTGGATCTCGGCGGGCATGCCGTCGACCCGGTACTCCTTCGGAATGCCGATGGTGAGGCCCTTCACGCCGCGCGACACGGCGGCCTCGAAATCCGGCACCGGCAGGTCGACGCAGGTCGTGTCACGGGCGTCCGGGCCGGCCATGGAGCCAAGCAGGATCGCGCAGTCGCGGACCGTGCGGGCGATCGGGCCGGCTTGGTCGAGGGAGGAGGCGAAGGCCACCGTGCCCCAGCGCGAGCAGCGCCCGTAGGTCGGCTTGATGCCGACCGTGCCCGTGAAGGCCGCGGGCTGACGGATCGAGCCGCCGGTATCCGTCGCGGTGGCGCCGAGGCAGAGATGGGCAGCGACCGCGGCGGCGGAGCCGCCCGACGATCCGCCCGGCACGATCGGCGCGTCGGAGCCGTTGCGCCGCCAGGGCGAGATCACGTTGCCGTAGGCGCTGGTCTCGTTCGAGGAGCCCATGGCGAACTCATCGAGGTTGAGCTTGCCCAGCATCACGGCGCCGTCGCGCCAGAGGTTGTGGGTGACGGCGGATTCGTAGTGCGGCTCGAAGCCTTCGAGGATCTTCGAGCCGGCGGTCGTGACCACGCCGTGCGTGCAGAACAGGTCCTTGATGCCGAGCGGCAGACCTTCGAGGGGGCGACCCTCGCCCTTGGCGATCTTCGCGTCCGAGACCTCGGCCATCGCGAGGGCGCGGTCGGGCGTCTCCAGGAGGTAGGCGTTGAGGGCGCGCGCCTTCTCGAGGGCCGCGATATGGGCCTGCGCCAACTCGCGCGCGGAGAAGTCCTTGGCCCTCAGGCCGTCGCGCGCCTCGGCGAGGGTGAGTTCGTTGAGTTCCGTCACGATTGTCCGTCCTCAGCGGCCCGCCCAGGTGGCGGCCGGCCTGCCCGCCGGGCGGCGGGCGCGTCGCAAGTGGCGGGCCTGAAGGCCCGCGCCTCCGGTCCTACTCGACCACCTTGGGAACGATGAAGTAATGGTCCTCGGTCTCGGGCGCGTTGGCGACGACCTCCTGCGCCCGGTCGCCGTCCGTGATGACGTCCGCGCGCTTCTTCATCGCCATCGGCGTCACCGAGGTCATCGGCTCGACATTCGCCACGTCGACGGCGCCGAGTTGCTCGACGAAGGCGAGGATCGCGTTGAGCTCGCCCTGGAGCGGCGCCACGTCCGCCTCGCTCACCGCGATGCGGGCGAGATGCGCGATGCGCCGGACTGTCTGTGCGTCGACCGACATGCTGACTTGTTCATCCTCGCGCGGGAGGCCCGAAGCGGGGCGGCCGCGTGCGGCGCCCGGGGCAATCGTCCGCGCTATAGCACCGGCCTTCGCGCGCCCGCAACGCGGGCGGCGGCACCGTCGGCCAGGGGGGCCCCCTCAGGTCACGACATGGTTCGGAGTCACCGAGATCTCGATCACGATGCCGGGACGCTTGGGATGGCGCTCGGCCTGGGCGAAGCCGAAGACCAGGGTCTCGAACGCCAGGAGCAGCATCAGCTTGTGCCGCCGCCGCAATCCCCGGCGCTCGCCCGGAGCGTCGGGCTGTGCCTCCGGGCGGATTCTGCCGACCGCGACGAGGGCGGCGGCCGGCACGGCCCGGCCCGCGGCGGAGGTCACGAGGCGCAGGATCGGCTTCATCCGCGGCATCCGGCTCGGCGCTGTCACGGGCGACCTCGAAAAGGGTTAAGGAATTCTTAAACGCGACTATGGCCGAACGGGTGCCGGCACGGCTAGAGCAAGGTTTCGTTATGGTTAATGCGTCTGACGTGCGGAGGGGCGGGATGTGGCAGGCGGTGTTCGGGGACCTTCGCCCCGGCTGTCCGTCCAGCGAGGCCGAGATCGCGCGGGCTGAGGAGGAGCTCGGCTTCGCCCTGCCGGATTCCTACCGGAGCTTCTGCCGCGATTGCGGGGCCGGGCTCGCGGGCGGCCTCATCCGGATCGCGACGCCGCTGCCCTTCGAAGCCGCCGATCTCGTCACGCGCGGCGGCCTCATCGCGCACAGCGTGGGCAGCGCCGCGCAGGCGCTCGCCGCGAATCCGGCCTTCGCGGACCGGCCCTTCCGCTTCGACGTCGCGGGCGACGATCCGAGCGTGCTCGATCGCGCCTTCTTCTTCGGAGAGACCCTCGACGGGGCCTTCCTGTTCTGGGACGTCCGGGGGACCGGCGAGTACGACATCTGGGTGATGGGGGCCGACTTGGAGAGCGTGCGCTTCGGTGCGGAGAGCCTCGACGAACTCTTTCGTGCCCTGCAGGGGCCGCGCGCCGGCGCGATCCTCGGACCCGAAGCGGAGCCCCTGCCCTCCCGTTTCGAGGGCATCGAGGAGGCGGTGCTGGCACGGGCCGGGGCGCCTGCAAACCCGGACGCGCCGTGACCGCCGACGAGATCCTCGCTTTCGCCGAGGCTTCGCGCGCGGGCGCACGCCTGATCGGGATCGATCTCGGCACGAAGACGATCGGGCTCGCCCTCTCCGACCTCGGCCGGACCATCGCGACGCCGCTCGAGACCATCCGCCGGGTCAAGTTCACGCAGGACGCGACGCGCCTCAAGGTCCTGTGCGGGCAGCATTCCGTGGGCGGGCTGGTGATGGGCCTGCCCCTCAACATGGATGGCAGCGCCGGGCCGCGGGTCCAGTCGACGCGCGCCTTCGTGCGCAACCTCAAGCCCCTGCTCGACCTGCCGGTCCTCTACTGGGACGAGCGCCTCTCGACGGCGGTGGTGACGCGCGCGCTGATCGAGGCCGACGCCTCGCGGGCGCGCCGGGGCGAGCTCGTGGACAAGCTCGCCGCCACCTACATTCTGCAGGGCTGCCTCGACGCGATGCGGGACCGCACGGCGACGGACGACGACGACTACTGACCGATCAGCGAGACGGTGCCGCTGCCGTGGCGCTCGATCCGGCCGTCGAGCTCCAGTTCGAGAAGCGTGGTCTGGACGATCCGCACGCTGAGGCCGCTCGCGCGGGCGAGTTCGTCCGTCCCGACCGGCGTCGGGCTCAGGTAGGCGATCAGTCGGCTGCGGTCATCCCATGCTTCCGTGAGGGAGGAAGGGGCGGATGCAGGCTCGGCGAGCCCGTCTGCCGGAACCGTCAGCGCGATCCCGTCGAGGTCGATCTCGTCCCAGAAGATGGGCTCGTCGGCGAGGTCGGGCCGGTCGACGGCGAGGGCCGAGCCGGTGCCAACCTCCGCCACCAGGGGGGCGAGGACGAGGAGGACATGGTCGGGTTCGGCCACGAGCGTCGCGCCCTGGCGGATCAGGTCGTTCGTCCCTTCCGCCCGCGGATCGAGGGGCGAGCCCGGCACCGCGAAGACCTCGCGCCCCTGCTCAAGGGCGAAGCGGGCCGTGATGAGGGAGCCCGAGCGCCGCGCCGCCTCGACGACGACGCTGCCGAGCGAGAGCCCCGAGATGATGCGGTTGCGCCTCGGGAAGTCGCGGCCCCGCGGCTCCCAGCCCATCGGCATCTCGGCGACCACCGCGCCGCCATCCCCGAGGATCGCGTCCACCAGCCCGGCATGGTTGGCGGGATAGATCCGGTCCTGCCCGCCCGCGAGCACGGCGACCGTACCGGTTACCAGCGCCGCCTTGTGCGCCCGCGCGTCGATGCCGCGGGCGAGGCCCGAGACGACGACGAGACCGGCCTCGCCGAGCGCCCGCGCCAAGCGCTCGGTGAAGGCGAGGCCTGCGGCCGAGGCGTTGCGCGAGCCGACGATGGCCACGCAGGGCCGCCGCAGCACGGCCGCCTCGCCGCGAATCGCGAGGAGCGGCGGCGCGCTGTCGGTCGCCTGCAGGGCTCTCGGATAGTCGGGCTCGCCCATGGCCACGAGGCGGATCCCGAGCCGGGCCGCCGCCGCGATCTCGGCCTCGGCCTCACCGCGCGTCGGCGGCAGGATCCGCCGCCCCCGCGCCGCGGTCAGGTCCGGCAGCGCGTCGAGGGCGGGGCCGGCCCCGCCGAAACGGTTGATCAGCCCGCGGAAGGTGCGCGGGCCGACGCCCTCGGTGCGGATCAGGCGCAGCCAGTCGAGCCGCTGCGCGTCGGTGAGCTGCATCCCCCCTCCTTGGTCCCTCCCCCGAAGGACCGGCAGGCGGGCGGCTCAGCCCTTCTGCCCGATGCGCCCCTCGGTGCCGGCCATCAGGCGGCGGATGTTGGGCGCGTGCTTCCACCATAGCAGGGCGGCGAGCACGAGGAAGAGCAGCGCCGCGCGCGGGTCGCCGAGCGCCCAGAGGACGAAGGGGGTCGCCGCCGAGGCGACGAGGGCCGAGAGGGAGGAATAGCGGAGCGCGAAGGCGAGGCCGAGCCAGAGCGCCGCGAAGGCGAGCACCGCGAGGGGATTCAGCGCCAGGAGAACGCCGATGAAGGTCGCCACGCCCTTGCCGCCCTTGAAGCCGAGCCAAGCCGGGTAGAGGTGCCCGAGAAAGGCGCCCAGCCCGGCCAGCAGGGCCGCCGTCTCGCCGAATCGGGCGGCGACCAGCACGGCGGCGGTGCCCTTCAGGGCATCGCAGAGTAGCGTCGCCGCGGCGAGGCCCTTCCGGCCCGTGCGCAGGACGTTCGTCGCGCCGATATTGCCCGAGCCGATCGCCCGCACGTCGCCGAGCCCGGCAATCCGCGTGAAGATCAGCCCGAACGGGATCGATCCCAGGAGATAGCCGCCCACGAGCCAGGTGGCGAGGATCGGCCACGCGGCCGCGCCCGAATCCATCAGGCGGTCTCCGCGAGGTCGTGGCCGCGATGCACGACCTTGCCGCCGACGAGGGTCAGCACGGCCGCCCCCTGCAGGCGTGCCTCGTCGAAGGGCGAGTTCTTCGAGCGGGACTTCAACTGCCGCTTGTCGAGGAGATAAGGCACGTCCGGATCGATCACGACGAGGTCGGCCGGCGCGCCGACTGCAAGGCGGCCCGCCTCGCGACCGAGGATCTCGGCCGGGCGCGTCGACAGCGCCCGCAGGAGTTGCGGCAGGGCGACGTCGCCGGTGTGGACGAGGCGCAGGGCCGCGCCCAGCAGCGTCTCGATGCCGAGCGCCCCGTCCGCGGCCTCGGCGAAGGGCAGGCGCTTCGTCTCGACATCCTGCGGATTGTGGTCCGAGACCACGACGTCGATCAGCCCCTCGGCGAGCGCGCCGACCACGGCCTGCCGGTCGGCCTCGTGCCGGAGCGGCGGCGAGAGCCGGCAGAAGGTGCGGTAATGCCCGATGTCGCCCTCGTTGAGGACGAGGTTGTTGACCGAGACGCCGCAGGTAACGGGCAGCCCGTCCGCCTTCGCGCGGCGGACGATCTCGACCGAATCGGCGCAGGAGATCATCGCGGCGTGGTAGCGGCCGCCGGTCAGCCGTACGAGGCGGATGTCGCGCTCCAGCATCACGGTCTCGGCCTCGCGCGGGATGCCGTGGAGCCCGAGGCGGGAGGCCATCTCGCCCTCGTTCATCACCCCGTCGCCGACGAGATCCGGCTCCTCGGCATGCTGCATCAGGAGCACGCCGAAATCCCGGGCATAGGTGAGCGCCCGGCGCATCACCTGGGCATTGGTCACCGCCCGCAGCCCGTCCGTGAACGCCACGGCTCCGGCTTCCCTCAGGAGGCCGAACTCCGTCATCTCGGCGCCCGCCAGCCCCTTGGTGATGGCGGCGGCCGGCAGGACGTTGACGCTCGCCGTGTCGCGGGCGCGGCGCAGCACGAAATCGACGATGGCCGGCCCGTCGATGACCGGGTTCGTATCCGGCATGCAGACGAGCGTCGTGACGCCGCCCGCGGCCGCGGCGGCGCTCGCGCTCGCCAGCGTCTCCCGATGCTCCGCACCGGGCTCGCCGACGAAGGCGCGCATGTCGATGAGGCCGGGCGCGAGGACGTGGCCGGCGCAGTCGACGACCTCCGCGCCTTCCGGCGCCGGGGGCGTTGTGCCCCAGACGATGTCGGCGATGCGGCCTTCGCGCACGAGGATCGCGCCGGAACCTTCGCGGCCGGCGGCGGGATCGATCAGCCGGGCATTCGAGAGGAGAAGGGGGCGAAGCGACATCGGCATCACGCGTTCGGCAGGTGCGTCGCGAGGGCTTCCAGCACCGCCATCCGCACGGCGACGCCCATCTCGACCTGCTCGCGGATCAGCGACTGGGCCCCATCCGCGATGTCGGAGGCGATCTCGACGCCGCGGTTCATGGGTCCCGGATGCATCACCAGGGCGTCCGGCTTGGCGAGCCGCAGCTTGTCGTGATCGAGGCCGAAATAGCGGAAATACTCCTTCACGGAGGGCACGAAGGACCCGTTCATGCGCTCGCGCTGGAGGCGCAGCATCATCACGATGTCGCAGCCGCCGAGGCCCTCGCGCATGTTCGTGAACACCTCGACGCCGAAGCGCTCGATCCCGGTCGGCAGCAGCGTCGAGGGGCCGATCACCCGCACGCGGGCGCCGAGCGCCTGAAGCAGGATGATGTTGGAGCGCGCCACGCGGGAGTGCAGGACATCGCCGCAGATCGCCACCTGGAGCCCTTCGATCCCGCCCTTGTTGCGGCGGATCGTCAGCGCGTCGAGGAGCGCCTGGGTCGGATGCTCGTGGGCGCCGTCGCCGGCGTTGACCACCGCGCAATCGACCTTCCGGGCGAGCAGGTGCACGGCGCCGGCGGCGTGGTGGCGCACCACGATGATGTCGGGCCGCATGGCATTGAGGGTCGCCGCCGTGTCGATCAGCGTCTCGCCCTTCTTCACCGACGAGGAGGCGACCGACATGTTCATGACGTCGGCGCCGAGGCGCTTGCCCGCGAGCTCGAACGAGGATTGCGTCCGGGTCGAGGGCTCGAAGAACAGGTTGATCTGGGTGCGGCCGCGCAGGGTGGTGCGCTTCTTCTCGACCTGCCGGGAGATGTCGACGGCGGCGTCGGCCCGGTCGAGCAGGCCCTCGATCTCGGGGCGGGTCAGCCCCTCGATACCGAGCAGGTGGCGATGCGGGAAGCTCGGGGTCACGGGCGCACTCATGTCGAGGCCGGGCTATAGGTCGCGGGCACGGGCGCCGCAAGGCTCGGCGCCCCTCGCCCCCACAAACTCGTGAGACGACGACCCCTCGCAACCTTCCCGTTCTGCCCAACGTAGACGCGTAACTTCCGGCGGTGCCGCGGCGAACGAGTCCGCAGCGGCTTCCCGAGCGCCGGCCAGCGGATCACGAGCGCCTGCCCTTGTCTCTCTCATCGGCCCCGACCCGTCCTGCCGAGGAGGCTCGCGGACCCGCCCGGGTCTGGACCTTCCGGCATCCCCTGGTGATCCGCCTCGCACATTGGATCAACGTCGCCTGCCTCGCCGTGCTGCTGATGAGCGGCCTGCAGATCTTCAACGCGCACCCGGCCCTCTACTGGGGCGCGGCTTCCACCTTCGACGCGCCCGCCCTCGCCATCACGAGCGACGAGGGGCCGAACGGGACTCCGCGCGGGATCACGCAGATCGGGACGCACACCTTCGACACCACGGGCTGGCTCGGCCTCTCCTCGGTCGGTGGCGAGCAGACCGACCGCGCCTTCCCGTCCTGGGCGACGCTGCCGGCCGGCCAGGACCTCGCGACCGGTCGCCGCTGGCACTACCTGTTCGCCTGGGCCTTCGTGATCAACGGGCTGGTCTACATCGCCTACGGCCTCGGCACGGGGCAGTTGCGGCGCCGCCTGATCCCGGACGGGGACCAGATCCGCGACATCGGCGGCTCGATCCGCGAGCACCTGACCCTGCACTTCCCGGAGGGCGAGGAGGCGCGCCGCTACAACGTCCTGCAGAAGCTGACCTACCTCGTGGTCGTGCTCATCCTCCTGCCCGTCATGGTGCTGGCCGGCCTCGCGATGTCGCCCGGGCTCGACGCGGCCTTCCCCTTCCTCACCGAAGTGTTCGGGGGTCGGCAATCGGCCCGCAGCGTGCACTTCATCGTGGCGAACCTGCTCGTCCTGTTCGTCATCATCCACGTGCTGCTCGTGCTGCTCTCGGGCTTCTGGAACAACATGCGCGGCATGGTCACGGGATGGTTCGCGATCCGACGGATGCCCGGCGAGACGATCGAGGCGGGAGAGCGCCGATGAAGAGCCTCGCACCCCATCGCCGCCGCTTCCTGCGCGGAGCGGCCGGTCTCCTCGGCGCGGCCGCCCTCGGCGGCTGCGACCGGCTCGCCGAGACCACGTTCGGTCGTCGCACGCTCAAGCTCGGCGAGGACGCGAACCTGTTCGTGCAGCGCCTGCTCCTGACGCCGCAATCGCTCGCCCGCGAATTCCCGGAGACGGCGATCTCCAGCTATTTCAAGCCGAACGGCACGATCGACCCGCCCGACGAGGCGTACCGCGCCCTCGTCGCGAACACGTTCTCCGGCTACCGGCTCGGGGTCGGCGGCCTCGTCGAGGCGCCGCAGGCCCTCACGCTCGCAGATCTCCGCGCCCTGCCCGCCCGCACCCAGATCACGCGCCACGATTGCGTCGAGGGCTGGAGCTCGATCGGCAAGTGGACCGGCGTTCCCCTCTCGCAAATCCTGAGCCGCGCCCGGCTCAAGCCGGAAGCCCGCTACATCGTGTTCCATTGCGCAGACACGATGGAGGTGTCCGGCGGCGGCCTGGAGGAGAGCGGCACGCCGATCCGCTATTACGAGAGCATCGACCTCACCGACGCCTACCATCCGCAGACGATCCTGGCCTACGACATGAACGGCAAGGCGCTCCCGGTGGAGCACGGAGCCCCCTTGCGCCTGCGCCTCGAACGCCAGCTCGGCTACAAGATGGCGAAGTACGTGATGCGGATCGAGGTGGTGGATTCGTTGGCCAAGCTCGGCGCCGGTCAGGGCGGCTACTGGGAGGACCGGGGTTACGAGTGGTACGCGGGGATCTGAGCGCCGTTCGACCCCCTTCTCCCAGCGACGGCGGACGGACGGGCAGCCCGCGCGATTTGACATCCCGCCGCCCTTCCACCACTTCTGCCGGCGAGATGGCCCCTCCCTCGGAGGCGGCCGGCATCCGACACAATTGCATCTGACCGTCGCTGCGGTGGGCTCTGGCAAGAGGCTGACCCGTTCATGAAAGTCGTCGTCGTCGAGTCGCCGGCCAAGGCCAAGACGATCAACAAATATCTGGGCCGCGACTACGAGGTCATCGCCTCCTTCGGGCATATCCGCGACCTGCCGGCCAAGGACGGCTCGGTCGATCCCGAGAACGACTTCCTCATGCTGTGGGAGTTGGAGGATCGCGGTGCGAAGCGGGTCTCCGAGATCGCCAAGGCCGTGAAGGGCGCGGAGAAGCTCATCCTCGCCACCGACCCGGACCGTGAGGGCGAGGCGATCTCCTGGCACGTGATCGAGGCGCTCGCCGCCCGCAAGGCGCTGAAGGGCGTGCCGGTCGAGCGGGTGACGTTCAACGCCATCACCAAGGACGCGGTCCAGACCGCGATGCGCCAGCCCCGCGAGATCGACCAGGCCCTGGTCGACGCCTACCTCGCCCGCCGTGCGCTCGACTACCTCGTCGGCTTCAACCTCTCGCCCGTCCTCTGGCGCAAGCTCCCCGGCGCCCGCTCGGCCGGCCGGGTGCAGTCGGTGGCGCTCCGCCTCGTCTGCGAGCGCGAGTACGAGATCGAGACCTTCCGTCCCCGCGAGTACTGGTCGATCGTCGCGACGCTGGCGACGGAGGCCGGCGCCGTGTTCGAGGCGCGGCTCGTCGGCGCCGACGGCAAGCGCATCCAGCGCCTCGACGTCGGCAACGGCGAGGAGGCGGCGGCCTTCAAGCGCGACCTCGAACTCGCGACCTTCCAGGTGGCGAGCGTCGAGGCGAAGCCCGCCAAGCGCCACCCGCAGCCGCCCTTCACGACCTCCACGCTGCAGCAGGAGGCCTCGCGCAAGCTCGGCATGGCGCCGGCCCAGACCATGCGGGTCGCGCAGCGCCTCTACGAAGGCGTCGAGATCGGCGGCGAGACGGTGGGCATCATCACCTACATGCGGACCGACGGCGTCGACATGGCGCCGGAGGCGATCCAGGACGCCCGCCGCGTGATCGGACGCGAGTTCGGCGACGCCTACGTCCCCGGCGCCCCGCGCAAGTACAGCACCAAGGCGAAGAACGCGCAGGAGGCTCACGAGGCCGTGCGCCCGACCGAGATGAGCCGCCTGCCGAAGCAGGTCGCGCGCTACCTCGATCCCGAGCAGGCCCGGCTCTACGACCTGATTTGGACCCGCACCGTGGCGAGCCAGATGGAATCGGCCGAGCTCGAGCGCACGACCGTCGACGTGACGGCGAGCGTCGGCCCGCGCCGGATCGATCTGCGCGCCACCGGCCAGGTGGTGAAGTTCGACGGCTTCCTCGCTCTCTACCAGGAGGGCAAGGACGACGAGGCCGACGAAGAGAGCCGCCGCCTGCCGCCGATGAAGGCGGGCGATCCGCTCAAGCGCGAGCGCATCACCTCCACGCAGCACTTCACCGAGCCGCCGCCGCGCTATTCGGAGGCCAGCCTCGTCAAGCGCATGGAGGAACTCGGCATCGGGCGGCCCTCGACCTACGCCGCGATCCTGCAGACGCTGCGCGACCGCGAATACGTCAAGATCGAGAAGAAGCGCCTCGTCCCCGAGGACAAGGGCCGGCTCGTCACGGGCTTCCTGGAGAGCTTCTTCAAGCGCTACGTTGAGTACGATTTCACGGCCGATCTCGAGGGCCAGCTCGACCGGGTCTCGAACGCCGAGATCGATTGGCGCGAGGTTCTGCGCGAGTTCTGGCGCGACTTCTCCGCCGCGGTCGGGGGCACGAAGGAGCTTCGGGTCGCGGAGGTGCTGGAGGCGCTGAACGAGCTCCTCGGCGCCCACATCTTCCCCGAGCGGGCGGACGGCGCGAACCCGCGGTCCTGCCCGAATTGCGGCTCGGGCTCGCTCTCGCTCAAGCTCGGCAAGTTCGGCGCCTTCGTCGGCTGCTCGAACTACCCCGAGTGCAAGTACACCCGCCAGCTCTCGGCCACCGGCATCGAGGGCGAGGGCGACGGCTCCTCGTCCGAGGGTGGCCAGCCCGGCGTGCGGGTGCTCGGAAACGACCCCGCCACGGGGTTGCCGGTGACGCTGCGCGACGGCCGGTTCGGCCCCTTCGTGCAGCTCGGCGAGACCTCCGCCGAGAAGGGCGCCGAGAAGCCGAAGCGCTCCTCGCTTCCCAAGGGCGTCGCCCCCTCGGCGGTCGATCTGGAGAAGGCGCTGCGCCTGCTGGCCCTGCCGCGCGAGGTGGCGCGCCATCCCGAGACGGGGGAGCCGATCCTGGCCAATCTCGGCCGGTTCGGGCCCTACGTGCAGCACGGCAAGACCTACGCGAACCTGGGCAAGGACGACGACGTCCTCGAGATCGGCGCCAATCGGGCGATCGACCTCATCGTGGCCAAGGAGCAGGGCGGCGGCCGCGGGCGCCCCGCCTCGGATCCCGGCCGCGCGCTCGGCAAGGACCCGGCCTCGGGCCGCGAACTGACGGTGAAGGCCGGGCGATACGGCCCCTACGTCACCGACGGGGAGGTCAACGCCACGCTGCCGAAGGCGGTGAGCGCCGAGGCCCTGACGCTCGAGGAGGGGATCGGGCTCGTCAACGCCAAGCGTGCCTCGGGCGGCGGCAAGGCTCCCGCGCGCGGCCGCAAGGGCGCAGGAACCCGCAAGGCGCCGGTCCGGAAGGCGGCGTCCGAGGGCGAGGAGGCGGCGCCGAAGAAGCGGGCGGCTGCGAAGTCCGCGGGCAAGGCCAGTGGCGGCAAGGCTGCCGCCAAGCCGGCAGCCAAGAAGACGGCGGCCCGGGGCTGAGACCCCGGCCGTCCCTCAGACCAGGTAGGTGATCGTCGCGGCGAGTGCGGTCGCGAAGGTCGCCAGCGCGAGGGCCGCCGGGGTGACGAAAGCGGCCCGCGCGGCAACCCGGGCCTCCTCGGCGAAGCCGAAGGCCTCGCCGGCCGCCCGCTCGTAGCGTGCGAGGGCGATGTGGCGGGCTTGAGCGGCGGCGTTGCTCATCGGCGTCCTGCTCCCACTTCCCGTCGCGGAGCACCGCGCTACGGCAAAGCTTTGCCGTGACAATGCGCCAGCGCACATAAAGGTTCCCTGAACGGTCGCGGTGTCCGCGATCGACTGTGAGGCGATCTTAACCATCCCTCCCGCATCAGTTTGATGACGGTCGCCGGGCCGGCGAGCGGGTCCGCCGTGCCGGCGGCGCATTTGGCCGCTACGGCGCCCCCATGCGATGCTCGACCGCACCGGCACAGCCGCCGGTCGCTTTGATGTTTCCGGTTTGTTCCGGTAGAACGGGCGGATGAAGGCACATGCTGCGAAACGAAATCCGGCGGCACGGGGGACACGCGTGAGCGATCCGGCACGGGATCTGTTCGGTCCGGGCGCGAAGGCGCCCGCCGCGGGCCTCGGCAGCCGGGAGGAGGCGCGCCGCCGCGTGAGCCTGACGCCCCCTCCCCCTGCGCCCAATTCCGCTGAAGCGGGCTACGACGCCTCCGCCATCGAGGTGCTGGAGGGGCTGGAGCCGGTGCGCCGTCGGCCCGGCATGTATATCGGCGGCACCGACGAACGGGCGCTGCACCACCTCTTCGCCGAGGTGATCGACAACTCAATGGACGAGGCGGTGGCGGGCCACGCGAGCTTCATCGAGGTGGAGCTCGAGGAATCCGGCGCCCTCGTCGTCACCGACAACGGCCGCGGCATCCCGGTCGACCCGCACCCGAAATTTCCGGGCAAGTCCGCGCTCGAGGTCATCATGACCACGCTGCATGCGGGCGGGAAGTTCGACTCGAAGGTCTACGAGACCTCCGGCGGCCTGCACGGGGTCGGCATCTCGGTGGTGAACGCGCTCTCCGACCTCCTCGAGGTCGAGGTCGCCCGCAACCAGACGCTCTATCGCCAGACCTTCTCGCGCGGCCACGCGCAGGGTGGGCTGGAGACGGTGGGGCGCGTCCAGAACCGGCGCGGCACGCGGGTGCGCTTCCACCCGGATGCCGAGATTTTCGGCTCGCTCAAGTTCGATCCGCGCCGCCTCTTCAAGATGGCGCGCTCCAAGGCCTACCTGTTCGGCGGCGTCGAGATCCGTTGGCGCTGCGCTCCTGCCCTGCTGGAGGGGCTCGAGGGCGTGCCGGCCGAGGCCGTCCACCGCTTTCCCGGAGGCTTGCGCGACTACCTCGCGCGCGACATCGAGGGGAAGGAGCTCGTCACCGACGCGATCTTCTCCGGCAAGGTCACGAAGCCGGGCAGCCACGGCTCGCTCGAATGGGCGGTGGCCTGGATGGTCCAGGACGACGGCGTCTCCTCCTCCTACTGCAACACGATCCCGACGCCCGAGGGCGGCACCCACGAATCCGGTCTGCGCGTCGCCCTGCTGCGGGCGCTGCGCGAGCACGCGGAGCGGGTGAACCAGGCCAAGCGCATGGCCGCGGTGACGACCGACGACGTGATGGCGACCTGCGCATCGATGCTCTCGGTCTTCATCCGCGAGCCCGAGTTCCAGGGCCAGACCAAGGACAAGCTCGCCACGGTGGAAGCCTCCCGCATCGTCGAGACGGCGGTGCGGGACGCCTTCGACCACTGGCTCGCGGATTCGCCCGCCCAGGCCAACAAGCTCCTCGACTGGGTGATCGACCGGGCCGAGGAGCGCCTGCGCCGCCGCCAGGAGAAGGAGGTCGCCCGCAAGACCGCCACCCGCAAGCTCCGCCTGCCCGGCAAGCTCGCCGATTGCTCGGCCGCCGGAACCGCGGGCTCGGAGATCTTCATCGTCGAGGGCGACTCGGCCGGCGGTTCGGCGAAGCAGGCCAGGGACCGGGCGACCCAGGCGATCCTGCCCTTGCGCGGCAAGATCCTGAACGTCGCCTCGGCGAGCCGCGACAAGCTCGGCGCAAACCAGCTGATCTCGGACCTGACCCAGGCGCTCGGCTGCGGCACCGGCCACCAGTATCGCGAGGAGGATCTCCGCTACGAGAAGGTGATCATCATGACGGACGCCGACGTCGACGGCGCCCACATCGCCTCGCTTCTGATCACCTTCTTCTACCGGCAGATGCCCCGCCTGATCGACAAGGGGCATCTCTACCTCGCGATCCCGCCCCTCTACCGGCTCCAGCAGGGCACCAAGACCGCCTACGCGCGGGACGACGCCCACAAGGACCAGCTGATCAAGGCCCAGTTCAAGAGCGGCAAGGTCGAGATCGGGCGCTTCAAGGGCCTCGGCGAGATGATGCCGGCGCAGCTCAAGGAGACGACGATGGATCCGAAGAAGCGCACGCTCCTGCGCGTCGCGGTCCTCGACGAGGCGCGGGAATCGACCGGCGACACGGTCGAACGCCTGATGGGCAACAAGCCCGAGGCCCGCTTCGCCTTCATCTCCGAGCGCGCGGCCTTCGCCGACGGGACTGACCTCGACATCTGAGTCGAGCGGGCGCCTCCCTGCGGAGCGCCTGCTGTCCGCAGGCGGCGCGTTCGCCCCTTCCCGCGAGGCCGGCGCCTCGAGCGCATCCCGTGCCCCGCGTATCTCCCCCACCATCCTCGAAAACGAGAAAGCCCGGCCGTGAGGCCGGGCTTTCCGCTCGTCGTCCCAATGGGCGGCGCCGGAGCGCCGCCCAAGAGGCCGATCTTAGTAGGAACCGAACTTGTAGTTGAGGCCGGCGCGGACGACGGCGAACTCGTCGTTGCGGCGGGAGACGAAGTTCGGGACGGCGTAGACGACGCCG